>NZ_JADNNI010000006.1:0-161266 GCF_015556925.1 Enterococcus sp. 1001283B150225_161107_E12
AACGAGTCCAATTTTGACAAAACACATCAAAATTGGACTCATTTCTATTTTTGAGAAAGGACTATTGTCCCACTCTCGTTTTTACTAACTTATTTTATAAACTAGTCTCTTCCAATGTTACTTGGGTTTAGTGTGAATGAAAAGCACCTAGTTACTTTGCTATCTTTATATGTTTCATTTCAATAATATGAATGATCAAGCACCTACCCTGTAACTTCTAGCTGATAAAACATATTTTTCAATTTCTACTAAGAAGAATAAAAGTAATCCAGGTAAAAGACTGATGACGACTTCCGTACTTGATAGTAGGTTTGTTCCTAAAGCCATTCGTAATGGTGGGAACCAGATCATCGCGGCTTGAAGCAAGATCATGATCCCAATTGAATAAAACAATGCTGTATTTTTCCATAATCCTCTATCTAAACTAAATTCGCTAATCCTACGACAATTGATCATATAGAAGGCTTGACCAAACACCATTGCATTGATCAACACGGTCTGACGTGCATCGTTTGAGACATATTCCATCGCAGTTAAGCCTAAGATCGTTAAGATCATCCCTACATATAAAATGCGCATCAACGCATATCGTGACAAAATCCGTTCATTCAATGGTCGTGGTCGTCGACTCATCACTTGTTTTTCTGCCCGTTCAAATCCTAAAGCATAGGACAAGGTGATCGAAGCAACTAGATTCAACCATAAGATTTGCACAGTCGTCAAAGGTAATGGGTAGTTTCCGATCAATGAGAAAAGTAACAATAATCCTTGCGCCAAACATGTTGGTAAATAAAAGAGAATCGTTTTCTTCAAGTTGTCGAATATCCGACGTCCTTCTTTGACTGCATAAGCGATCGTCTCAAAATTATCATCGACTAAAACCATATCTGCTGCTTGCTTACTGACATCGCTCCCTTTGATTCCCATAGCAATCCCGACGTCAGCTTTTTTCAAAGCTGGTGCATCATTCACACCATCACCGGTCATCCCAACAATTTCACCTTGCGCTTGTAGATAAGAAACGATTGCCAATTTGTGTTCTGGTGTCGTTCGCGCAAATACATCGTTTTCACTTACTGCTCGTTGCCATTGTTGCTCTGACAGTTGATTCAGCTCTTTTCCTGTGATTGCTGTTTGATGATTTTGCAATCCTAGTTGTTTTGCGATGGCTTTCGCTGTCAGTGGATGATCGCCTGTGATCATTTTGACACGTATTCCTGCCTGTTGCATCGATTTCACTGCTTCAATCGCTGACTCTTTTGGTGGGTCGATCACGCCGCATAAGCCAATCATCGTCAATGCTTCATCTAGTGAATCATGAGATAAGTCTTTATCGCCGATTTCTTTCATCGCAAAAGCTAACACACGTTGCCCTTGACTCGCTAATTCCTCATTTTTCTTATGCCAACGTTTTTTATCGATCGATTGGCTCATACCTCTAGCGTCCATTTGTTGCCCCGCTTTTTCGATCAATACATCCGGTGCACCTTTTACGAACAAGATATTCTTCCCATTGATCTCATGAACAGTCCCCATGTATTTATACGCTGAATCAAAAGGGATTTTGGCAATAGGTGAATGGATTATCGCATTTTGTGTATTTGTATAACGTAATAATGCAAGTTCTGTTGCATTTCCTGTTGCAGGACAAGCCCCATCTGCTAATTGTGTTTCTTGACAATTATGCATCGCTTGTAACAAATATTCTTCAACTTTTGTATGCGATACTTTCGCAAATGTTTCAGGCGTATACCAATCATTTAATGTCGCTATATGAACTAAAGACATTTCATTTTTTGTCAATGTTCCTGTCTTATCTCAACAAATAACCGTCATCGCACCTAAGGTTTCTACTGTAGGCAATGTTTTTACGATGGCATTCTTCTTTGCCATTCGATTCACGCCGATCGACAAAATGATCGTTAAAATCGACGGCAGGCCTTCTGGGATCGAAGAAACGATCAAAGCAATGATCGCCGTAGCAATATAGCCCCATGTCATACCGTAATAAAAATACGAAACAAGAGCAATTAACAAAATCAATGCACTGATTCCTTTAAATATACTTGTATTCATTTCCTTGATTTTCTTCAATAATGGGGTTTCTTGTTCCTCAACAGTAGATAAAGAATGGCTGATTTTACCGATTTGAGTATTCGAACCTACTTCAACAACTACACCTAATCCATTGCAAGATTCAACTTTTGTGCCCGAAAAAGCCATATTTACTTGTTCAGCTAGTTCTGTATTTTCAGGTAAGCTCTCAACAGTTTTGCTGACAGAATGTGTTTCTCCTGTTAAAATCGCCTCATCCACTTGTAAATTGAATGACTCGATGATTCGAACATCTGCTGGGACGATATCTCCAGCAGTCAAGACGACTTGATCGCCAACAACCAAGTCTGCCGGATCGATCTCTCGTTTTTTACCATCTTCTAAAATCACTGCTTTATCACTCAATAATCCTTTGATACTATCTAAAGAAGAAGCTGCTTTTCGTTCTTGGAAGTACCCGATCATCGCATTTAGAAAAACAACTAAAAAGATCATGCCACCTTCCATCAATGCACCGGTTGCTACTTTCAATATCGCTGCCCCTAATAAGATGTACATCAACGCATCATGGAAATAAGATAAGAATTTTTGCCATTCTGGTGTTTGATCCTTTTCTTCCATTTTATTTCTGCCATATTTTTGTTGACGTTCCAGTCGATCACTCTCTGTGATATATTCTGTGACTTGAACTTGTTTGATTGTTTCTTCCGTTGACTTGTTATACCATTCCATACTTTTTCTCCTCCAACACTGACTAATCTATAATCAGATTACAGGTTAGAGTAACTCTAAGGTCAAGAGTTCAGTGTAAATAATTTAAAAATACTCGCTTTTTTGAATCAACTAATAGTAAAATGAGGGACAGATATAAACTATAAATAAAATCAAACGGAAGTGAATCGATTGAAAATCAATGAATTAGCAAAATTATATGATATTACTCCACATACTTTACGTTACTATGAAAAAATCGGTTTGATCCAACCAGATTATGACGATAACGGTTATCGAAATTATTCGTACAAAGAATTAGAACAACTAAATACGATTCGCGATCTGCGATATTTTGATGTTTCTTTGCCTGAGATCGTCGAGTACCTGAATAATAAAAATATCGATCGAACAAAAGAACTTTTACGATTTGAAATTGACTCCTTGCATCGTTTGATTGCAGAATCAAAAGAAAAAATTTCCTTATTAGATGATCGCTTACAGTTGATCTATGAAGTAGAAGATACTCCATTCAATCAACCGATCGTGATGGAACATCCGTTACGTCAAGTAATCAAAGACGATGAAATGACGACTAGCGATGATGTCGATTACGCATTGAAACAGCTGCATAAAAAACATGAGAAACACCTCAGTGCCAACAATCAAAATTTATTTGGAAGTATCTTACATGAAGAGTCAGATCCTTTTGCCTATCAAGTCTTTTATTTCTATCCAGAAACTGCCTCTTTGATCAACGAGGTGTCCACGTTACCATCCGGGAAATACTTGACCTACACTTACCAAGGAGCCTACGAGCAACAAGTCACAGGCATTCAAGAAATAAAAAAATATGCACAAACACATCAACTAGAATTAAAAAGTCCATTTTATGAACTCTATCTCGTAGATTTCCATGAAACCAATGACCAGAATGAATTTATTACACGCTTAGAAGTATTGATCCAGTAACCAACTATTTATCTAAAAAACAGCACAAAAAAACAGCCAAAAGAGAGTAAAGCTACGAGTTGCTTCTTCCTTTTGGCTGTTCATTTATGCTTTTTTACGCATGATAACGTTCAACACCATCTAAATAGGTGGCATCTAAGGTCATGTCAGGATTCAAGACGATGAAATCAGCATCTCTTCCTTTAGCAATCTTTCCACATGTATCGTCGATCTTACAGCTAACTGCAGGAACGTACGTAGCCATCATGATTGCTTGTTCTGGTGTAGCTAAGCCCCAATCTACGACATTTTTGATTGCTTCTTTTAATCTTAGGATACTTCCAGCTAGATTTCCAGATTCTAAGCGAGCCGTTCCATCTTTTACGACTACTGGGAACTCACCTAAATTGTAGTTACCATCAGGCATCCCACCAGCCATCATGCAATCCGTGATCAAAGCCACATGTTCATGTCCTGCTTTTTCCATCAGGATCTGTGCTGCATTTGGGTGGACATGGTGACCGTCACAAATCAACTCAGAAAATACGTGATCCAATGATAATAACGCGCCGACCATACCTGGCTCACGATGGTTCAAGCCGCGCATCCCGTTAAACGCATGAACAAATACACTTGCACCTGCTTCAACAGCTGCTTGTGCTTCATTGATCGTTGCATTACTATGACCTAAAGCAACGACAACGCCTTCATCTGTTACTTGTTTTACAAATTCTTCCACACCTGCGCGTTCTGGTGCTAATGCGATTTTTTTGATCAATCCGCCTGAAGCTTCTTGCCATTCATTGAAGACTGCCAGATCGGGGTCGCCAAAATAACTTGGGTTTTGCGCGCCTTTATGCTCTTCTGTAAAGAATGGTCCTTCAAAATAGATCCCTTTGATTTTAGCGCCAGGAGCTTCATGGTACATATTTCCAATCGTCTCTGCCACATCTTTTAGACGTTCTTTACTAGAGGTTAATGTTGTAGGTAAAAAGGCAGTTACCCCACAAGATAATAAGCCTTCTGACATGGCTTTGATTCCTTCTGCGTCATTATCCATAACATCGTGATTCATAAACCCATGAATATGTGTGTCTACAAGTCCAGGGGCGATCCATTTACCGCTTTGATCAATGATCGTTACTTCACCTGTTGGTTTTTCTGAAAGATATTCGCCAAAAAGCCCATCAGTGATTTCAAGATATCCAGTGTTTTTCACACCAGATGCTAAAAAGAATTTGTCAGCATAGATATAAGTTCTCATTCTATTCTCTCCTTTGATGATCTACCTTTAAATTACTCTTATTTACGAAAGAAGTCAAGAATGGTCTACACCATTTATATACTTTTAGCAATCTTTTTTACTGCTTGAGCTAATTCTTCATAAAACAATGCTTTTGATAGTTCATTTTGCTGTTTGTAGATCAAACTTTTTAGAATAAATAAATCATTTAAATAATAATAGCTATTTTTTTCTTGTGCCCAACGAATCCCTTGATTCACTTGTTCAAGAGCTGCTTGGCGTTCTCCTTGATGAAATAGAAAACTACCATAATTATAAAAAATCTGCGTCAATTCGCTTTTGTTGTGCTCGTTGATCGTATCATGCAAGAGTTGGACACTACGACTTAAATAATATCTTGCTTCTGTACTTCTCCCTGCAACCCCATAAACTTTACCAATACAGCTGATCAATTGGATCTCGATATCACAGACATGTGTCCGATCTTTTTGGCTGGAGTAAGTCAATGCTTCTTTCAAGTAACTAAGTGCCTTTACTAGGTTTTTCCTTATTGTAAATTCACAAACACCTAAATAATAATAATACCGTTGAAAATCCTCAGCTGAATAGAGATTCTCTGTCACCTTCGCTGATTTTAGTTCTTGTTCTAATTTACGATAATCTCTTTTTAAAAAGTAAAGGTCCAGAAGATCAAACTGTCTAGTTGCTGCTCGCATCTTGTCCTTGGATAAGTTCATTACATAATCGATCGTTACACCAAGCCTGTGACAGATTTGGGCCATCACTAATACATTTGGTAACTCTTCGTTATTTTCGATTCTACTTAGCACACTTTGAGAACAAATGCCTTGTGAAAGCATTTGTTGAGTCATTTTTTGTTCTTTTCGGATTTCTTTGATGATCGTACCAAAGGAATCGACTAATGCTTCCATAAGTATCCCCCTCTCAAAAAAAATATGCGTATTCGCATGACTACATGTATTGTACTTGACTACTTTGTAAACTTCAAGAAAAGTCCAATAGCAACGAATCATTTTTCAAAAATTGACATTAAAAAAACGCCTCGGTATCCGGACGGCTTTTAGGTGAAGTCGTATTTACTTTATAAAAAAACTTGCCAATCACATCGTTTTTACTACTCGTTGGCTATTACTCGAAAATGGTTATTGCAGGTGTTAAGTGAGAATAAACCCCAGACAAAAACGGTTGATTTAGTGAAGTAAGCAAACGCCTATAAGAATCGTTGATTCCAATTTTTATAGTGATTCACTTACTTCATAAAATCTTGATTTGTCCCGTCAGTTACTCGCTTGCGCTTAAAACTACCTACTTAATACACACGCACAACAGCCAAAATATGACATTTCCTATCTTTGTTGGTAGGTTGTCAGGAATTCACGCATTTTTTTCGCCGTTACTTTTAGATCGTCTAATTTTGGTAAGTAAACGATTCGAAAGTGGTCTGGATCAGGCCAGTTAAAACCGCCTCCGTGAACCAGTAAAATCTTATGCTCGTGTAGAAAATCTAATACGAATTGCTCATCATTGGTAATATTAAAGCGTTTCGTATCGATTTTTGGAAAGATATAAAATGCTGCTTTCGGTTTAACTGCTGATAATCCAGGGATATCGTTGATTGCATTATAGATGTATTCTCTTTGTTCGTAGATCCGTCCACCTGGCAATAACAATTCATCCACACTTTGGTAGCCACCTAATGCAGTTTGAATGATTTGTTGTGACAGGACATTTGAACAAAGACGCATAGAGGAAAGCATATTCAACCCTTCGATATAGCCTTTTACATTTGATTTGTCACCACTCAACACCATCCAGCCGACACGGAATCCCGCCACACGATGTGATTTAGATAGGCCATTCAATGTGACAACGAATAGATCAGGTGCTAAAGTCGCAATCGGGATATGCTCTAAGCCGTCCATCACTAAACGATCATAGATTTCGTCTGAATAAATGATCAATTGATGTTCTCGTGCGATTTTCACGATTTCTTCTAATAACTCTTTCGGATATAAAGCTCCTGTTGGGTTATTAGGATTGATGATCACGATTGCCTTTGTCCGGCTAGTAACTTTGGATTTGATATCCTCAATATCTGGATACCATTCGGCTTGTTCATCGCATACATAATGAACTGGTTTTCCTCCAGCCAAAGAAACAGAAGCTGTCCATAAAGGATAATCTGGCATTGGCACTAATACTTCATCGCCATTGTCCAGTAGCCCTTGCATACACATCGTGATCAGCTCACTGACCCCATTACCAGTATAGATATCATTGATCGTCACATTTGGAAATTTTTTCAATTGACAATACTGTTCAATCGCTTTTCGTGCAGAAAAAATCCCTTTTGAATCCGAATAGCCTTCTGAATCTCTAGCATTCATGATCAAATCACGGATCACTTCATTTGGTGCCTCAAATCCAAATGGTGCTGGATTTCCCGTATTCAATTTTAAAATACTGATGCCCTCTTCTTGCATTCGCTCTGCTTCTTCAAGAACCGGTCCCCGGACATCGTAACTTACGCCTTCTAATTTGTTGGATTTTTCAAATTCTCTCATAGTGATCCAATCCCTCGTTTCAAAAAAGTTAGAAATTTCTGATTATACCTATTTATTTCCATATCATACTCCATTCATCTGATTTTTGCCACCGTTTTAAAAAAATCCTAGATGAAAATCAACTTTTTTTACTTTTATCTTTCATGTCGATCGTTCCAAAGATTTGCTGCCCAATCCATAGCGATCCCAATGATCACACCTAAGAATATCCCCATGATCAATTGTCCGAATGCTGATCCAATGATCATGCCTGCCACCATTCCTAAAATGGAAAATTCTCCATCATATTTATTCATGATTTTCCTCTTTCATATCTTGACATCTATTTCGTTACTCGCTATGATTAAAGTGTTGTTTCTTGCAGACGTGATGGAACGGCAGACATGCAAGATTGAGGGTCTTGTGAGCGCAAGCTCGTGTGGGTTCAAATCCCATCGTCTGCATAAATAAGTAAAACTCATGGTTTATGCCATGAGTTTTTTTGTTTTTATTTGAAAAACAAGGCAGTTCAACGAGTCAATTTACATTTTTTTCTACCTATATAAGAGTAATCCATTCGTCATTGCTATCAAACATTGTTTTTGTTCTCTCATTCGATGATCTTCTGTTTAGGGAAGAGACTATTTTCAAAAGCGACAACAATGTTTGGTTTTTCTAATACCGTGTAGTCTTTGACGACAAATTGCTTACGGTTATTATAGTAGCCTTTCACAAATATCTTCATTCCTTCATCGACATCGGCAATAAAATTAAGACTATGATTAGCAATCAAGCAATTCTCTGACCCTAAAGTAAAACGGATCAGTGGTCGTTCCCCTAGTTTGATCGTTCTGATTTTTGAGACCGTGCCATATTTTCTTTCCATTGTCATCTCTCCCCTCATCACCATTATACGAACAAACGTTCCGTTTTTCAAGTGATTTTCCTTGAAAAAAAACTCTAAAAAAGTATCTTTAACGTCTACTTATTCACTTGGCGATCAACGATTTGTTGAGATTTTTCCGCCGTTTGCTTTGCATCGTTTCTCGCTTTTTCTAATTGTGCGATATAACTTCTCAAATTACTATTTTCTGCTGAAATAGTTTCTAATTGTTTCTTCGTGGTTGCTAAATCAGTTTGTAAATTTGTTTTTTCTCGATTTAATTGGTTGATTTGCTCGTTTAACTGATTGACAGTACTTTGCATCTCTGTATATTTGCCCTGAATCTCTTGAAGTCTAGTATTCCATTGACTATTTAGGGTGTTGATTTCGTTTATTTTTTGAGTGATTTCATTGATCTTATTGTTGATTTCGATTTGTTTGTCATTTAGTTGGCTTTCTTTACTGGTTAATTGGTTTTGTAAATTTGCATGTTCAGCAACCAATTGGCTCTTTTGCGTTTCCAAGTCAGTGATCTTTGTTTGGTATTCTTGCGCTTTTGTTTGTATGTTTTGAAGATCTTGATTTTTTATCGCTAATTGACTATTCAAGTCAGTGATTTTTTGGTTATGGCTTGTTAACTGTTGATCAAGTTTTTCTAAATTTTCGTTGATCTTAGTGATATCAGATTCCCCACCCCAGAATAAAACTTCTCCTGCAAACCGTGTGCCCGTATAACCAATCCCCCCTAGCAACAATGCAATCAATCCAGTAATCATCCATTTTTTTTTCATGTTCTTCTCCTTAATAAATATTATTATTTTATAACCAGCTAAATCTAATCTTTTACTTATCTATTGTCAAGACATATCTATTTTTAATTTTCAAATTCTATAAACGTTGAAATGAAAGGACTATAAATTAAATTACAAGCAATATTTTAGTACAAATTCTTTAATTGTTTTATAATAATAGTATGTCATATAGGAAAGGGGTAATTTCAATGAAAACATTAGATATGATTGCTTTAACATTGTTGATTGTTGGAGGATTGAACTGGTTATTAGTCGGTTTATTAGAATTTGATTTAGTTGCGACGATTGCAGGCGGCTCTACGACTATTTTAGCTAAAGCTATATATATTATTGTTGGGATTTGTGCTATTTATTGTTTGAAATTCTTTCCAATGATCTCCAATCGTGTAGAACATCAATAATTGGGATTTGATTTTTTTAGAACATGGGGCAAACATTTGCTCCATGTTTTTTTATTGATTAACTTCTTCGTATTGTCGTCTATAGACTTAAGAATAGCTATTATGATTGATTGATATCCAGCCATTTTATCTTCTACAATAGAAAAAACATATTTATTGCCCGCTTAATATTTTCTTAACTAATTTTTCTTATCAAAAAACGAGAACATACATTCTTTTAATCAAAGGAAAGAAAGCGTTTTTCGGTTACATATGTTTCGTTAAATATTACAAAAAAGGTAGCTTTGTCATAAACTGTTACGTTTTTATCACCTATGAAATGTCTCATCATGGTAAAGTATTACTCGTTAGCGAAAACAGCTAATCAAAATAACTTTTTAAAATACGAAGGAGATCTTTCATGAAATCACTTAAAACTATTCTTTTTGGAACAACTTTGGCCGCCGGCGCTGCATTATTTATGGGTACTTCTGCACACGCAGACGAAGCCTACACTGTTCAATCAGGTGATACTTTATCAACGATTTCTCAAAAATACGTTGGTGACAACTCCTTGATCCAAACAATTGCCGAAGCGAACTCAATCTCAAACATTCACCTGATATTTTCAGGTCAAGAACTAACTATTCCTACTGGTGAGCAAGCAGCTGCTCCTGTCGCTACTCAAGCGCCTGTAGAACCTGTTCAAGAAACAGCTCCAGTTGTGGAAACACCTGTAGTGGAACAAGCTCCTGTAGTGGAACAAGCTCCTGTAGTAGAAGAAGCGCCAGTTGTGGAACAAGCACCTGCTACTGAAGTAGCTGTTTCAACTGGTACGAACGATGCCAAAGAATGGATCGCACAAAAAGAATCTAGCGGTTCTTACACAGCAACAAACGGACGCTATATCGGCCGTTACCAATTAGACTCTTCTTACTTGAACGGTGACTACTCTGCTGCCAATCAAGAAAGAGTAGCAGAACAATATGTTGCCTCTCGTTATGGCTCTTGGGAAGCTGCACAAGCTTTCTGGTTAGCTAACGGTTGGTACTAAGAACGATTTAACATTGAGTTAAAAGCAAAATAAATAAAAAATTGGAAGGCTCGAAAATAGATTATCTATTTTCTGAGCCTTCCATTTTTTATTTATGTTAACTTCAATCAGCGATCAACTAATATTGATTGTACCATCGATCGTTGTTGTATTGACCAATTTTTCTTCGTTATAAATATTGTATAAAATTCTAACATCATGACTGCCAGCATCAGGTAGATTCTCAAAAGGGATAGAGTCTATTCGGTTGTTTGGAGGAATCAATCCTGATTTATACAATTGTTTATTATTGGATGCTAGATAGTATTCTACTTGGATATTGAATGCATTCTGACCATTATTACGTACATCGACACTTGCTTTTCCTTCTTTATCAACCTCTATATCATGTTTCAAAAGAATACGCATTTTGTCTTTATCCACTTGATCTTGCATTGCTTTTAAAATATCTTCATTACTCAATCTTGACAGATTATCATCTAAATCAGGCAACCCTGCCACTACTTGAGGAGGAGATTGATTAAAAATAAAAGTATCCGCCAATCCCTGCTACAAGACATACGAGTAGCAAAGAAAACAAGATATAAGTTCTCTTCTTTTTACTATGATTCTTTTTTTCAATATTATTACTATGTGCCATTTTTCTCAACCTCCTTTCTCAAATTATAAGTGAAAAGTCTGTCATTCAGACTCTTTCTACTAAATTAGGTAATGGAATACTTATCAACTTTGCTAAGATTAGTTAGCCAATGCAGAAAAATGGAATGACATCGTGTATGCAGGTGTCACAATAACATCTTGTTGGAATGGACTAGTGATTGCTCCTTCAAATTTCAAGGATTTTGTTTGGCCTGTCCCAATAGTTGTCAAATAAGTACGAGTATCCAAGAACTGTCCAGAAGCACTTTGCAAACGAACCGCTGCTTCATTTAATGGTGTAAAGAACAAATCTTGAGTGATCCCAGTTGAGCTTGTCTCCGCAAAACTTTCTACTTCGATCATCACTCTATGTGAAGTTGAATTATTTGTCATTGCATATAATGGTGAAACGATCTCTGGTTGAGGCGTTCCATCTTCTGCCATCGCATTTGCATATCTTACAGTCGTAGGGATCGTGATATCGATATAGCGTTTATCTTCTGGATCAACTGGATCCCATTCTCCGATCCACCCTGAAACTTGAACATCGGCTTTGTCATCACCTTTAATCGTTTGCCCCGGTGTATTATCTGGTTGTCCAGGAATCCATCCCAAATCATTGGCAGCAGCGTTCATTGATCCAAGTCCCAAACCACTTAATAAAATTGTAGATACAATCGCTAAATTACTTAGCTTCTTCATATTGAATTTCTCTCCTTGCTGAAATAACCTATATTATTTCACTAAATTTTTTGTAGTCGTTCTTCTTTTTGATTGAACGTATAAAACAATCCTATCGAAAAAAGAGTAAGCAATAAACCGATCAAAGCAATTCCATTGGTCAAACGTTCCCCAGTTTGTGGGAAATTAGAGGAAGAACCTTCACTTTTTTTTGATGTTGGACCTGTAGCTTGCTGTTCTTCATTTTGGGTACTCTGCCCTGTGTCGTCTTGATTTTCGGAACTATTACCTAAATCACCGATCGTTGCTTCGACATGAACTGTTTGTATTTCTGATTGTTGAGCATGATAGACAGTTGGGCTCATAACGCATAACAGCAACACACCTATCATGTAATACATCGTCTTTTTTATCTTACCCTTCACCTCCTAATATAAACGACACGATTCCCACAAAACAATTATCCTTAAAAAACCAACACTTTTAAAACCAAGTTTTACCGCCAGTTTGGTAAATAAAATAAGAATATATAGTTATTTATTTTAGTAACAAATACAAACAAGACTTACACTTATTGACTAATACCCCATATATAACAGTGATAAGATAGCATTATAGAGTCCATATGAAACCAAGAAAAAATAAATAACATATTATTTTAACCAACCAGTCTGAACTTTTCTTAATAATTCCCACCAAAAGAAATAATTGAGTAAGATATCGCGGAATCGAATAACTATCCTGAAACAATTGCCAACTGATTTTTGTATAGTAGATCAAATCTCAGCAAGTTCATCCACTTTGATGTGATAGTACTCGACCAATTTATCAATGATCGCTTCATCTAAATAGTTAGAAATCCCAAGAGTAGGCACTTCAAAGTAGTCATTGGAATATATATCTGTCAGAAGACAATCAAACTTTTTTAAATAATCATTTTGTATTTTTGTCGCAGGGTTGAGAATCTCTATATTGATATTATGTCGAAAATAAAATTTGATTTCCTCTTTGAGCATACGCATATGATCATAAGAACTATCTAATAATAGTGCGACATGGAGTTTTATCTTTTGCTTCCGTACTTGTACCCATAGCTCTGACCAGGAAGTCAACAACTTGAAGACGGATTGATGGATCATTTCATCTAGATAGCTATGAAATGCAGATCCTAATGTCTGATAAATCTCAAAAAAACGTTCTTCTAGATCTTTAACTAGTGTGGGACTGTCTCTTTTTACGTTTTGAAAGAATTCTCGTTTCTTATTATGTAAAATATAGGTGGGTCTTACCATATTCATGGTTGTCCAATAAATATCATGAATCAATTGATCACGATTTTCACAAACTATACCAAACTTATTTTCTAAGTATTCTATTACTTGATTAAGTTTATTTTTTTGATTTACTGCATCAACTTGGACATTTAAATATTGTAATCGTAAAGTTGGATGAATCGGTTGATAAAACTCATAGAAAAGTTGTTGGAGGTTTTCTTCTCTTAGATGGACAGCAAAATTTTCATCGATACGTCCTAAAAGTTCTGTTTCATTTGCGAAATGTTGAAAAATAAACGGTACATTCCCCGATATCAACTTATAATCTTGCTTTAAACGAATAAAACATATAAATAAATGAAATTTCATATTTCCTAAAAACAAGTGGCTGTCATTATTGACTAATGCCCAGATCGTATTCTCTTTTACAAATACTTCGATGATATCCGTGATCAGAGAGATATCATCGATTTTCATTAGATTCTCAGGTAAATTATATTTTTCTGCAAAGAAAGCAGAAAAAAAATCTCTAATATTCCCTTCATTACCTACAATATCGAGATGATTATTGATTTTAAAATCATACTTACTGATGACTTGATTAATTCGATTAATAATACGTGATACTTGTGTTTCAGATATATATAAACTATCACTTAGATCATCTTTTGAACTTACTTTTCTAAAAAATAGTGTTTCAAGTAAGGTGTATTCCAAACTCTTACTCAAAATTTTTGAATAGATGAATGCTTTCGGTGTTTTCAGATTTTTCTTTAGCAATACTCCTGATCTAAAGGAGGTTTCAATTGTCAGTGGTGCAATCATCTCATTGATTTGCGAAAGATCATTTCGAGTTGTTTTTTCTGAGCTTTCGATCATTTCGGCTAATTCAGCTGTCGTCATCCACTGAGTATCCCATAATATTTCCAAAATCTTCAACTGACGTTTCAAACGTCCATCTAAGATTTCTCTCATTTCGTTTCCACCTCTCCAAACAAAAAATATTGAACGTCTACATTATTTTTAACATAGTGATTTATCTAAAAATAATCTCAATCTACCGACTGCTTGGTAAAATAACGATAGAACTTATAGGGAAATGTATTGAAAATATCAATAATTCCATCATTAAAAAAATTGGTATAGTTGAATAAAGATAAGGTATTCTCATTTATTCAGTGATTGCTCTATTTACAACTATTTTCAAAGTGAGTATTTACCAATGGTTTATTGGATTTTTATTAATTAAGAACAAGAAAAGATATGCCAGTTTAGGCATATCTAATAAATTGGATTATTAAATAGATTGCATCACAAGTTCTTTTCTAAATAACTGGATACTTTCTTTTCTGTTTATAATAAAAGTATGCAATTTGTGAATGAACTCATTATCGAAATAATGGGGAATACCAATGACCCTCGATTGTTCGACGGACCCTCGGATTGTACAAACATCTGTCAACACACAGTCATATTTTTCTAATTTTGCTTGGCTAAACAGATCAAATGGTGACAAGATATCAACGGAATATGTACTTCTAAAATGCATTTCGATTTCTTCTTTTAACATACGCAAATGACCGATGGGTACATCCAAGATCAATGCGGCTTTGATCTGATGAGTCTTTTTCATCTCGATCCTAAAATCAGACCACTGCGTAACCAAACTATAAATCGATTGATACACCATATTTTTCTTATCAAATGCTTTAAGTTCAAGTTCTTCATATATTTCTGCAAAACACTCTCTTAATTCAATCATGATCGTTTGATTTTCACCCATTAATTCCAAAACAAATTCTTCAATCACATTATTCAATATAAAAGTCGGCCCAGTGATTCGAAAACTACTCCATAAAATGTCAGCAATCAATGTATCACTATGGGAACACTCAATATTAAATCGTTGGGATAAATCTTTGATCAGTCGTTCAATTTTACTATGTAAGGATGATTGGAAAATACCTAACTGTTGACAAGATCCGGTCACTTTAAAAGGTTCGCAATAGTTGGCAAATAAGTTGTATAATACGTCTTCGTTCAGTTTAATTTCAAAGCATTCTTTGCATTTACGTTTTAATTCTTCATCATTCAAAATCGTTTTGTAGCTAAACACAGTTGCTTTTTTTTCAATAAAAGCACCTTGCTTACATCGATATAGCGCAGCAAGTACTTTTAAATGTATTTTATTTAATAAAAAATGATGTTGGTCATTCGCTTCAATAATCGTTATGTTTTCCTCATAAAAACATTGGATCAATCGATCGATTAATTCAAACTCTTCTTTTAAAAGAAGCGTTTCCGCTGAAAGATATTTTTCATACATCAAACTAGCAAATAATTTACGAATATTTATCTCTGAACCTTCAATCGTCAATTCGTGACTGATTTGTATCGAAAATTTATCTAAAACTGAATTTAGCTTGGTCAGCAAGCGGTTCAACTGTGTCTCTGAAATAAACAAGCAATCACATAACTCACCTTTAGTAAGATTCGGATTGATAAAAATTTCTTCAATGATCTGACATTCGATGCAGTTTTGTAAAAATAAAGAATAAAGATGTGTCTTTGAGACTCCGAGTGTTTTATCCAAGAAAACACCATGTTTAAAAGATGTTTCAATTTTAAGCGGTTTGATTATTTCATTCAAATGTTTGATATCCGTTCGTATCGTCTTTTCCACTCCCCCGATGACTTGAACAATTTTTGATACGGTCAACCATTCATTCTCCCACAGCAATTCTAATAATGCCAATTGCCTGGTACTTTGTTTATTTAATATTCCTTTCATTTTACTCCCCCAAATCTAATAAAAAAGCACAGTAATAAACAAAAAAATAACACCCCGACTGTGATTTTTCCATTTTTTTCTTATATGATTATTCAATTTTTATTTAAAGTTATCATTGAAATAAGATTTCCCCAAAAATATATGTACTATTACTTAATCATAATTTTAAAATATAAATCCCCTTATGTCTACAAGAAAAATGAAGATAACGTGAGATATTTTTAATTTTTGACTAAATAATATCCGTAATGATAAATGATCGAGTAAAAGCATCCAAAAAATTATGCCTTTATTCGATCATTTCTTTATTTGTTATTCTAATACGTTTTTAAATAACTTTTATTGATTTATACCTTCTTTAGTGCAGTTATCTAAATAATTCATGGATCACATATCTAAAACATCCAAATGAATCAAATCTGCTTCCCACTTAAAAATGCAAAGACATTTTCTCTAGATATCTCTCCAATAGGTATTTCTTGCTTGTAGATGTTGACTTTTTCGACTTTTTCTAATTGAGCAAATAATTGTTTTAATGGTGTATCAATCTGAACCACTCTTCGTTGTTCAGTGATCTCTTTCTCAAAAAAGCCAGCAAGAATAAGTTGTTCAACTGTCTGGTCATTGTCTTGGATCGATTCCTCGAAGAAACTACGAACAAAGTCATTTTCAGGATGCATCAATAATCGCTCTGGTGTATCACATTGGATCAATACCCCTTCTTTCATCACAGCGATCCGATCCCCTAATTTGATTGCTTCTTCCATGTTATGGGTAACAAAAACAATTGTCGTACCTAATTCTTTATGAAGTGACAAAACGAGCTCCTGTAAGGAAGTTCTTGATAGAGGGTCCAATGCACTGAAAGGTTCGTCCATCAAGATCACTTCTGGATTTGCTGCTAGTGCCCGAATGATCCCTACACGCTGTTGTTCTCCTCCAGATAATTCTTGTGGCATTCGATCACGATAGACATCGGGATCTAAACCAACTTTTGCCAGTAACTGATCCGAAGTCTCGGATCGTTTCTGTTTTTCCCAGCCTAACATTTCAGGGATCACTTCGATATTCTGCTTGACAGTCATCGTTGGAAACAATGCGATCTGTTGCAAGACATACCCCATTTGCCAACGCATTTTTTGCAAGTTATAGTCCTTTAATGATTTACCTTTGAAATATACCTCCCCCACACTTGGTAAAGACAGCCCATTGATCATTTTTAGTGAAGTTGTCTTGCCACTTCCCGAAGGACCTACCAATACAAAGATCTCTCCCTCATTGATCGAAAGGTCTAATTGTCTAATTGCATATTTATCATTAAAGATTTTCTGGACGTTTTTAAATTCAATCAGTTCGGTCAATTGTTACCCTCCTTCACTAACCCTTGGTCAACCAGAAATTGTCTTGCCACTTCAGCTGGTTGTTTTTTCTCGACATTTACTTGATAATTCATCGTTTGCATCTGTTCCTCAGTTATTTTACCGCTAAGTTTCTCTAGAGCAGCCACGACTTCTGGATGGTCATTGGCAAAATCTTCATTCATCAACGGTGCGCCTTGGTACGTAGGGAACAATCCCCGATCATCTTCTAGGACGACTAAATTGTATTGTTTCAGTTCACTGTCGGTCGAATAGGCATCCACAACATTGACATCACCATTATTTATTGCTTGGTAACGTAAACTAGGTTCCATGCTTTGGACACTCGGAAAATCTAACTGATAAAGTTCCTGTATCCCTTTGTACCCATCCGCACGATCGATAAATTCTAACGTGAATCCTGCCTTGATTTGATTCTCGATTTTAGCTAAATCAGAAATTGATTTTAATTGGTGTTCATCCGCAAAGTCACGTTTAACAGCAAGAGCATATGTGTTTTGATAAGCCATCGGACTTAAAAGTGTCATTGAGAACTGTTCATTTAACAGTTTATTGGCCTCATGATAAGTTTCTTCTTTGGTTAATTTTTGGTCCTTGACTGATTCAGGAACTGTAACCAAACTCTCTAATACTGTTCCAGTAAACTCTGGATAAATATCGATTTGTTTGTTTTCTAAAGCACTGAATAAAAAACTCGTTTTGCCGAAATTCGGTTTTAATTCGACTTCCGCTTCGGTTTCTTCTTCGATCAACTCTTTGTACATCTGGATCAATATATCTGGTTCTGCACCAAGCTTACCGGCAATCGTGATTTTCTCTTGTTTCAAGAAACCAGTTTGATATATGGAAGCACCTGCGACTAAAGTCAAAATCAAGCCTAAAGTGATCATCGTATAACGAGGTTTCAAGTGTTGTAATAGACGGATCAAGCTACTGAAAACAATGGCTAACAAGGCAGAACTGATTGCGCCGATCAAAGTTAAAACAGGTGTATTCCGATCGATCCCTAACAAGATAAATGTTCCTAGCCCGCCTGCACCGATCAAGGCTGCTAATGTTGCTGTCCCAATGATCAATACCAACGCAGTGCGGATACCTGAGATTATGACAGGCAGCGCGATGGGTAACTCTACTTTGATCAATCTTCGAAAACGAGACATCCCAAAAGCAACTGCTGCTTCTTCGATTGATGGATCGATTTCTGCTAACCCTATATAAGTGCTTTGAAATATTGGTAATAAGGCATATAAAATCAAGGCGATCAACGCCGGTAAAGTGCCGATCCCTACAAATGGAATCAATAATCCTAAAAGTGCAAGTGAGGGAATGGTTTGCAGTACACTCGTTACTTGTAACAAAAATTCTGCCATTCTTTTATGGTTGACTGCCCAAATAGCAAGTGGGATCGCAATTACTGCGGCAATCAATAATGCAATCAATGAAATAGATAAGTGCTGAAATGTTGCTGCGAATAATTCTTCTTTTCTCTCATTGAGCGTTTCGATAAACGTATTCATATGACCTTCCTTTCTGTTCTCCTTTAAGTATAAACATAGCGAAGTAAATCCCCAACTAAGTTGTTTTAAAAAAAACTTGCAATCGACTAGATGGTGAGAAGTGATTGCAAGTTTTGTTTTTGTATTTAGTTATTTTGAATCATACGTAGCTCTATGTTGATAGAAGGTTTCTTCATACCTGCGTTTTCGTTCATTTTGTCGATACTTTTTTTCATCCCACATCACAAACCATAATACAAACGAAGGTAAAAAAATCAATAATGCTGTTTGTAACCCATAATTACCTATAATAATTCCAAAAAATAAAATCAACAACATCGCACCAAAACGTCTCATTGATTGCATCTCTGATCACCTCTATTATTTTATACCGAACAATTGTTCGCTCTTTTATTATACGAACAATCGTTCCCGTTGTAAAGTAGAAGTTGGAATTTTGAACAAAAAAAAACAGCCAGTAACTTTTAAAATCTCGTGGGGGAGATACTTGTTTACTGGCTTGTTCAATAATTATTATACTTTAAGTTGTGTGTCAGTGACCAAAAAAGTAAAAATCGGTTGTTTTAACATCATAATCGTTAAATTTGATAAAATAATTTATGTTTTTTTATCTTTAAATATATTTTTTTATTTATCACGCTCTTTTATTCACTCTTTTTTTATCCCCTAAATTATGCACTACATCTTTTTACAGAGAATCATTTTTGATTTAAATGATTGTTTTACTAGGAGTGATTGACCGAAATTAAATATGCTTCATTATGTATATTTTTTTCTATTTACCTATTGAATTTATAGAGTCGTTCAGTGTAATATAAAGATTGCTGAAAATTTTCAAAAAGAAAAGAGGTTAGAGATGAAACAAGTAAAATTTTTATTAGACTTATGTGGAATTATTTTGGGGGCTGCTCTTTATGGATTAGCGGTAACCGGAATCAATCTCCCTTCAAAATTAGCTGACGGTGGTGTCACAGGAATTGCTCTTTTACTTAATCATTTATTTGGCTTTGCGCCTTCCATCACCTCACTGATCATAAATTTACCTTTATTGCTGATTTCCTTGTTTATTTTTGGAAAACATGCATTTATTCGAACGATCGTCGGAACATTTTCTCTAGTCTTCTTCTTGCATGTATGGGAAAATTTAAATGTCCACTTTGCTGTTGGAAATCTTTTAGTGAATAGTCTAATGACTGGCATTCTTTCGGGAATCGGTTGTGGCTTAGTTTTTCGTTTTGGGGGCAGCACTGGCGGAACAGATATCGTTTATCAAGCAATTGAAAAATATTATCATGTGAATATCGGGAAAAGTCTATTTGTTATCACGTTTGGGATTTTAGTTGTGTCTTTGTTGTATTTGGATTTTACGCATTTTGCCTATACTCTTTTGAGTTGCTCAATTTTATCTTATACATTGAATAAAGTGAAGTACTTCCGCTTCGCTAATCCTTTCAAAAAAATCACAGCTCCATCCCCAACAGTCAATCAATTAGAGCCTCTGGAAGATTCATATATAGATTGAACCATTATCATAAAAAGCAACTACCTTCTCAAATAGTCTTCTATTTTGAGAAGGTAGTTGCTTTTTATAGTAATCCTTACTAGATGTCTTGTAGATCCAGTGAACCACTGGTTTTGAACCCACCCGACAGAACGACTTTTCCTTGTTGGCCACCTTCACTCACCAACTTCATCGCTTGTTCAAGTGAAGCTCGGTTGATACCGTCTGAGTAAACAGTTGTTACGTGGCTATGAAGTTTATTTTCTTCAAATAACTTTGTCAATGTCTCTAGGATCGCGCCTTGTGTTGCGATTTCTTTATTATGATCTGTTTTTGTGAAAACATACTCCCAATGGAAGCTGATTGAATCATTTTTATATTCATTCCAATCGATTTTCTCTTTTGTATTGACGATCATGCCAATATGCCCTAAAGGTTGAATGATTTTTTTTATTTCTGGTAGGTAGGATTCAATATCATACAACACTGCGATATAGTCAACACCATCGCTCCCAGCTTGTTTTAATTGGTCATAAAGAGAATGATGGTAATCAATTGGAACGTCTACGCCATTTTTTTCAAGCCATCCAAAATTTTGAGGACTAGCGGTAGCATACACTTTCATCCCCGTCCACTTCGCTAGTTGCGTCATGATCGAACCAACACCACCTCCCCCATTGATCACCAAAAGCTCTTTCCCTTCATTCGCTTTTTCTTGAGGAACTAATTGAAACTTTTCAAATAGCAATTCATAGGCAGTAAGTGCAGTCAATGGAATCCCAGCAGCGGCTTCGTCACTAAGATTCTTAGGAGCTTTCGCAACGATCCGTGCATCAACGATTTGATACTCTTGTTGACTCCCTTCACGTTGAGTCGTTCCTGCATAATAGACACGGTCATTTAGCTTGAAATCCTTTACAGCCGAGCCCATTTCCCGAACATAACCCACGCTATCATAGCCGAGTACGGTAAATGTTTTTTCTTTGACGATTTCTCTTCGCTTCGTATCTACAGGATTGATCGAAAGTGCTACAACTTCGATCAATAAGTCGTGTTCGCCAGGTTTTGGTACCATAATATCTTCTTCAATCAATTGCGGATAAGGGGTCTCACAAGTAAAACCAAACCTTTTCATTGATGAGGGTCTATTTATCATTTTACTATTCCTTTCTACTGCAATAATATAGTCGGTCAAAAAAAAGCTGTTCCACTCCAACCTCCAGACATTTTTTCACAAGTCCTGCTTGTTTCTTATTTGTCTGAATGTTTGAAGGAACAACTTTTTCTCATACTTGAGTAGTCACTACTTATTGGAAATAACCATTGCCTTTCAAGGAATTACCTTGGTCATTGATCAGGCCTTCCAACGAACGATCTAATACTCCGTGAGTTTTCTTACTTGAACTTTTCTCTTGGTTCATTGTTACACCTTGTTTTCCATCATAGGGTGTATTTTCTGTTTCAAATAAAAGATACGCATTCTTTTCTTTTTTGATCGAAGCGAGCAATTCTTCTTCAGAGATTTTATTTTTTTTCGGATCAGGAATGATCGAAGCTGGTACGTACTTAGGTACAAAATAAGAACGTTCTCTTCCCGAACGATTGAATACACTTCGTGATTGGCTTGTTTTTTCCTGTGTTGGTCTTTGCTCTGAAGGACTGGCATGACGAGTATAGCCGAAATTCGTCTGACTGTTTCGTTTTGTTTGTGTTTTTTTACTCTGTCTATAGTCTGGCAAATTTTGTTTATGTTTTGCTAGATTTGCTTTTTGTGTCGAAGCATGCCGAACATTGACTGTCGAATGAGGATTTTTTTCATTTTTTGAATAATCTTCAAAATGAAATTCATTGATTTGTTCGAACAATGGTTTGTCGCTTGTATCGGTCATCAGATCATCTTGCCCGTCAAACAGCACACGTCTATTTTCATTTTTTAACTTTACCCCTATATGATCATCGTATGCAGGAAAGCGAAAATGTTTTCGTTTGATTTCTGTCATGTAAACCATCCTTTTTAAGTGGACTTTCTCTTATAATAGCACAAATCGTCTATTTTCTATAGCTAAGCGTTAGTCTTATTTAACTTTCTTGTCGTTTCACGAATGATCAATTCTGGGAAAAAGTGGCGATATCCTTGGCTTGCTCCTTTTTCAGTAATTTTCTTTAATAACATTTCGCCGCACACTTCCCCCATACGAATGATGTCTTGTTTAACGGTAGTCAGTTTTGGGGAACTGATTTGATCAAGAAATACGCCATCAAAACCAATGACGCCAAATTGATCGGGTAACTGCCCACCAACTTGTGTGATGCCACGAACAATACCAAGCGCTAAGCGATCAGAACTACAAACAAAACACGTTTTATCTGAAAATTCATCCCAATGTTCTGTGATATATTTTTCTGGTGTGGTGGAATGATTATCAAAACGCAGCATTTTCGGAGTTAGCCCAGCCTCTTCCATCACTTTTAGATAGCCCGCTTCTCTAGATAGTTCAAAAGGTTCTGCTTCATCGATGCCGATATAAACAACCGTTTGATAACCAACTTCTAAGGCATATTGTGTCGCTTTGGCGGTTCCGTATTGATTATCGCTATCAACATAATCATAGCCCATACGATTTTCACCAAATAACACAACTGGCTTTTCTAGACGATTGATCCAATCAAAATCTCTTTGACGCACGCCAGTGATGATATAACCATCGCAGGACCCAACATCAAAAGCATCGTTGGTCACTAATTGCAAGGAATAGTGCTCTTTACCAATCCTTTTGGCAATCCCCATAAGTAAATTCATATAATAGGGTTCCGTGGTATCGATTTCCTCAAGAATAAACAACTTGATGATCTGTGAACGGTTTGAAACTAACGCTTTTGCTGCAATATTCGGACGATAATCCAATTCAGCCATGGCGGTAAAAACTAGTTCCTTTAGCTCATCAGTGACTTGCTCTGGATGATTGATCACCCGAGAAACCGTCATTTTTGAGACATTTGCTCGTTTCGCTACATCTGCCAATGTTGGCATAAGATCTCCCCTTCCATGCCTAATTACATAACTATAGTCATTATAGCAAAGATTCGTGCTAAAAAAGAGCAACTCTCAAGTAGTTCTGAAAAAAAAGTCTACCAAAGAAAAAATTTTCTCTTTGATAGACGTTTTACCTAGTTAGACCTCTTACTTACTATATAGACACAGACATCATTTGGCTCAAAAAATCCGCTGCTTCCTCCATCAATGGGACTTCTACCATATGACGTTTTTCCGAAGAAGCACGAAAGACGATTCCCTTACCATAAGACTTATCTTGGTTTTTTTCGACAAATTTAGACACTTGTCGAAAAGGAATCTTTTCATCTTTTTCACCATGCCAGAAAAATAAAGGACGACCTGCTAGTTTTTCTGGTTGTAAAGATAGATCATAATGGTTGACCCATGAAATCAAGTCAAAATAATCATCTGGCACCTTATATTGAAATTCTTGCGCTCTGCGTGAAATTTCATTGCCATATTCAAGTGGTGCTGGTGATCCCATCAAACAAATTCCGCCAGTGATTTCTGGGTGTTTGGCTAGCAATGCACAAGTGGTCATTCCACCCATTGACACACCACCCACAGCTAATTTATCTGAAAGAAGTTCACGTTTTTTTAGATGTTCGATCAATGTATCAAACTCGAATAGATTCCCGTAGATACTACTCCAAAAAGTAAAGGAAGGAATTTTTGAAACGGGTTGTTTACGCTCGCCATGATTCATCGCATCTGGAAGCAAAACTCGCATCCCTTTTTTAGCCAGTTTTCTACCTTGAGTCAATACAAGCTCCTTGCTTGTCTGCCAACCATGATAGTAGATCACTACTGGGATTTTCTCTGTCTTCAACTCTTTTTGGACAACTTCTAATACGGGTATGTTTTTGATGGTTCGTTTCAAAATAATTGGATTCACTGATTGATTCACCTGATTTTCATTAGATTGGTTGACCGTAAAGACAACCATAAACTTAGCATGACTTGTACAAGGCATAGTAGCCCAAATGCAATAGTATAAAAATCCATCCTTTTGACAAAGAATAACATGGCGAATATTCCTATGATTCCTAATCCTATGGATAAGGCTGGAGAAATCGACATGTTAAAGAAGCTAGCCACACTACCAAAAATATTACCAATAAACACCATTAGAAAAAGAAAAATACTTAATATTACCCCATCAGTTAGTGAGATTGGGAATAACAAGGAATTCGCTTCAATGGGTTGTTGGATCGCATGGGTCCCTAAATACATACTAAGAAAAATACTACATATATGACTGACTCCAATGACCCTGTTCATTCGCTTCATCGCGCTCACCTGACTCTCTTTATAATTCTATTATAATCATTTTATCATTTTTTTAAAGTAATAAACGTTTATTCTTTTCTTCAATCGCATTATTTCTGATATGATGAACATAGACGCTACTGAAAGGAGTTCTTATTATGTTCGATCCAAAAATGTTAGCGATGATCTTTTTCATCAATTTCGCTTACATCACATTAAATACCTTACGCTTTATGTTGACCATGAAAGGCTATCGCTACATCGCTCCATTAGTTAGTATGGTTGAGATCACTATTTATATCGTTGGTTTATCTCTGGTTTTAGACCGCTTAGATAATCCATTGAATTTGTTCGTTTACGCGTTAGGCTATGCTGTTGGGATCAGTGTTGGGATTGCCATTGAGGATAAATTAGCACTAGGATATATCATGGTAACGACGATCCTACCAGCAAATACTTCAGAGGATAAAAATTTGCCGATCATTCTTCGACAAAATGGGTTTGGAGTGACACAAACGTCAGCAACTGGTTTAGAAGGTGAACGGTTAGTCTTAGAGATTTTATCTCCACGTAAAAGTGAACGTGAGCTTTATCGCTTGATCAAAGAAGTCGAAGAACGTGCTTTTATTATCTCCTACGAACCAAAATATATTTCTGGCGGATTCTGGACAAAGAAAGTGCGCAAACGCCGAAGCAATGTGAAATGAATATACAAAAAATAAACGATGATCCGATGAATTTATTTCATCCGACCATCGTCTATTTATTTGTTTTATTAAAAACCATCGACAATTCCTCATCATTTTGTTATTATATTGTATATCATTAAATTTATGGGAGTACTTATGGAAATACAACAAAAAACAACGACCTATCTACATTGGGGATCTGTTTTTGCCGTTTTGAATGCTTTGCTTTTTTTCTTTTATGCTTATTTTAAGACTTCAAGCATCCCTTGCAACTCATTTGGCTGGTTATTGCTTGACCACTCCGAGCTAAACCAATCGACTGACAACCCAACATTCTTGATTCTTTCTACTTTCTGCGGCCTGATCTTCTCGTTATGTTTCGCCGCCTATTTTGCTAAAAAAAAGATGAATACATTTAATGAAGTAAACGTTATTTTCGTAATACTGAAATCTCTGAACCTTTTAACAGCTATGCTCTATACGTTTAATCAAGATTCACTTTTTTTCTTCATTATTAACGGTTTAGTTGTGATTTTAACGATATTTACTTTCTTTATTTTTTCATTGATCACCAAGCAATTAAGAATGCCGATGGTCATACAAACCAGCACCTTTTTCTGTTTTTGCTATAGTCTCGTAGCACTATTCATCCTAGCCTTTGCGCCATCGATCAATTCTGCTAATATCCAAATCACTAGTAATATTCTAGATATCTTGTTTATTGGGAATTTGGCTTATATGATGTGGCATTTTCGTAAAACAGCATGATCCCAATGAGATCTGGACAGGAGTGTTTAGCCTCTTGAAATCAGGCAGCATCCACAAAAATTATTTT
The DNA here is from genome assembly GCF_015556925.1 of Enterococcus sp. 1001283B150225_161107_E12. Lineage (NCBI taxonomy): Bacteria > Bacillati > Bacillota > Bacilli > Lactobacillales > Enterococcaceae > Enterococcus > Enterococcus sp. 1001283B150225_161107_E12. Next base: position 26,284 of record NZ_JADNNI010000006.1, read on the forward strand.
TCTAATTTTTGTGGATGCTGCCTGATTTTTCGAAGAGGTTACTTCTGTTCTCACTTTTTTTCGGTTTAGTCGGTGGGTTCCCCGACAATTGTTGAGGTCATATTTTCTTGATATAAGAATAAGATTTTAAATCCAATTGCCCCATGACTTCGACTAACGCTTGTTCTTTAATAAAGGCGGCTTGCATCGGCGTTTCCGTTGAAGGTTCATATTTTTGTAGCAATGCGTCTTTCCTATCCTCTGTTATAGGCAGGAGTAATCGATACTGCTCTTCCTGAGCAACAACCCTCGCTAATAATAAGGCATCTAGAAAAATCGACTCACGGCGTTTTTTGTATTTGTTTTCACAAATCCGTTCGATAATTATTTCTATTTGGTCAAAAAAATAGGTTTCATTCACATCGCCAAGCAACTGTCCTAGCGCCTGAAATTGCTCCGATAGCGGTGTTTGCTGTTTTTGAAGATGGAAGTACGTTGGTAAAGATACCACTTCTTCTCCTTGGGTGAGCGTCCTGAAGCGATAGTTCTCATTCCCTGCTTCCAACCGCACAATCGTAGGGACTGAAAAAGTAGTTGCATAAAAATAAGGAGACGTTGTTTCATGACAGAAATCCCAAATTTCTTCTGATAAGAAGAGATTTCTGCGGTGTTCCGGTTGTTTCATTAATTCATTGATTAATTCTTTAGTCAGTTGCTTGATCTCTGTTTGGAAATCTCCTTGGTCATAGACCGGAAAAGCACAGCGGTAACGGCGATTTTCTCGGATGATCAATCCACTATCGATCATTTGATCAAGAAAGTGTTCCATTTTCTTTTGAGGAAATGCTTTCTTTAGTTGGCGTAAAATCACCTCTTGTGAGCCTTGTTCGATCAAATAGTCGATCATTGGTTGGAAGAGCGGATGCTCAATTAGTTTTCGTTTGTTCTCTAAAGAATAAAAATATTGCATGTCTGTTTACCTGCTTTCTATGTGACACCTTGAATGAAAAAAGCGGGAGGTCCCAGTCAACTGGTTACACTCCCACTCCCTTCTTCCAATCTCATTGCCTAATTGAAAACTTCTGTTAATTGAGGTACCACTTGTTTTTTACGTGAAACGACCCCTTGTAAAAATGCGCGATTGTTTTCTAACTTCACGCCAAAAGCTTGTTCAACTTGTTCTTTTCTTTCGCCAGCAATCAATAATTCTGAGTTGCTGTTCAAGATGTCTGTTACAACAAGAACAAAAAGATCATAACCATTCGTCGCAATCTCTGTTTGCATGGCAGTTTCAAGTTCAGCTTGACGATCCATTACTTCATTTAGATCAACTGTATTGACTTGAGCGATACGAACACTTGCTTCACCCATAGGGAAACTTTTCGCATCTAGATCAAGTAATACTTCTGCTGGTTTATCACTTAGATTTGTACCTGCTTTCAACATGTCTAAACCATACGCTTCTAAGTCCACACCAGAGATTTCAACTAGCTCTTTTGCAGCCAATTGATCTGCTTCTGTTGAAGTTGGTGATTTGAACAACAATGTATCTGAAATGATTGCTGATAACATGATTCCAGCGATTTCTTTCGGAATCTCAATTTGATTTTCTTTAAATAATTTTAGAATGATCGTACTTGTACATCCCACTGGTTCAGCACGATAATACAATGGATTCGCTGTTTCAAAGTTGGCGATACGATGATGGTCAACTACTGCTAAAATCGTCGCTTCCGCAATATCTACCACGCTTTGTTGGAATTCATTATGATCGACAAGCATGACATCTGCTTGTTCCTCTTTGATCGATGTGATCACTCGAGGCGCCTCTAATTTGAAGTAATCTAGTGCAAATTGTGTTTCTTCACTTGGCGTGCCTAAAGCGACAGGCTCAGCGTTTACTCCTAATTGATTTTGCAAATATGAAAATGCAATCGCTGCTCCAATTGCATCTGTATCAGGATTTTGATGACCAAAAACTAAAACTTTTGACATTTGACTCGCTCCTTTTTGTTTTCTCCTATTCAATAATAGCAAAAAAACGGAAAGAAGCAATACTTATCTTCCTTCCGTTCGCGTCTATCTGGTTAAATACTTTGTATAATCTTCGATATGAAGAAGACGTTTTGCATTTTCTACTCGTTCTTTTGTCGGTGGTTCGATTCCTTCTAATGGATACGTCAAACCAAGCGTTTCCCATTTGTATTTACCCATTGTATGATAAGGAAGGATTTCCACACGATCGACATTATCAAGAGTTTTGATGAATGCATCAAGGCGGATCAAATACTCATCATAGTCACTACGTTCTGGGACTAACACATGACGAATCCAGACAGGTTTCTTGATATCTGAAAGATACTGAGCCATTTCTAAGATATTTTCATTGCCCCAATGAGTTAATTTTTTATGTGCTTCGTTATCGATATGTTTGATATCGAATAACAGTAAGTCCGTATAGTTCATCAACTCTTCAAAACGAGAAAAGAAAGGCTCATCATGGCTAAATGGTTTTCCACATGTGTCGATTGTTGTATGAATGCCACGTTCTTTCGCCTTTTGGAATAATTCGATTAGGAAATCGATCTGCAATAAAGGTTCACCACCACTAATCGTGATCCCTCCTTGTTTACCCCAATAAGAACGGTAACGTTCTGCTTGGTCTAAAATTGCATCCGCGGTATATTCTTTTCCTCCACCAATATTCCAAGTGTCTGGGTTATGGCAAAATTCACAACGCATGCGACAACCTTGCATGAAGACGACAAAGCGAACGCCTGGTCCATCTACAGACCCAAATGTTTCAATCGAATGGACATAGCCTTTAGTTTGTTCTTCCATTTTAATCACTTCTTTTCTTTAGTTTCTTTCGTTATGAGCCACGGACAATGTTGCGACTTCTCAACACGCTGTGAAGAAAAGATCTATCTACTCGCCTCTAACACTAGATATATGCTTTTTTCATATAGTTGTAAAAAAGGGAAGACAAAAGCTCATGCGGAACTTTTGCCTTTCCTTTTTACACTGCATTGATTGTCTTACATTCTGTCGTGTGACGTTCTCATTAATACGTCTAATTGTTGTTCTCTTGTCAAGTCACGGAATTTAACCGCATATCCAGAAACACGGATCGTTAAGTTTGGATATTTCATTGGGTTTTCCATTGCATCACGCAATAAGTCATTACTGAATACGTTGACGTTCAAGTGGTATGCTCCTCTTGAGAAATAACCGTCTAAGACGTTACGTAAGTTGTCGATTCTTGTTTCTTCATCTTTCCCTAAACCAGAAGGGTTGATTGTTTGTGTATTAGAGATACCATCACGAGCGTGTGCATAGTTGAATTTCGCAGTTGAGTTCAAGCTTGCAAGTAACCCATTTTGTTCTGCTTGATAACTTGGATTTGCACCAGGTGCTAAAGGTTTACCAGCTTCACGTCCGTCAGGTGTATTCCCTGTATTTTTTCCGTAAACGACATTTGATGTGATCGTTAATAATGAAGTTGTCGGAGTTGAATTACGGTAAGTTTTATGACGTTTGATTTGACCCATGAAGTATTCTAAGATCCATTCAGCGATCTCATCGGCACGATCATCGTCATTACCATATTTAGGGAAGTCACCAGTTACTTCAAAGTCAACTGTGATCCCTTCTTCATTACGGATTGGTTTAACTTGTGCATATTTGATTGCAGACAAGCTATCTGCTGCGTGAGAGATACCTGCGATACCTGTCGCAAATGTACGTTTCAAGTCAGTATCCATGACTGCTAATTGTGCTGCTTCATAAGAATATTTGTCGTGCATATAGTGGATGATGTTTAGCGTATTGACATAAAGCTCAGCTAACCAGTCCATGATGTTCATGAAGTTGTGTTTTACTTCTTCAAAGTCTAATGTGTCGCTTGTGATCGGACGATACTCAGGACCTACTTGTGCGCCTGTCATTTCATCCACACCACCGTTGATCGCATATAACAAAGCTTTAGCTAAGTTTGCGCGAGCACCGAAGAATTGCATATCTTTACCAACAACAGTTCCAGATACACAACATGCGATCGCACAGTCGTCTGAACCCCATTGTTCACGAAGCAAGTTATCATTTTCAAATTGGATCGAAGAACTTTCGATCGCAATTTTACTTGCATACGTTCTGAAGCCTTCTGGTAAGTTTTCTGAGTATAAAACAGTCAAGTTTGGTTCTGGGGAAGGTCCCATATTTGTCAATGTGTGCAACATACGGAAATCATTTTTTGTGACTAATGAACGTCCGTCTAAGCCCATACCAGCGATTGATAAGGTTGCCCAGATCGGGAAGCCAGAGAACAATTGGTTGTATTCAGGCGTACGTGCAAATTTCACCATACGTAATTTCATTACTAAATGATCGATCAATTCTTGTGCTTCTTTTTCAGTGATCACACCGTTGTCTAAATCACGTTGGATATAAATGTCTAAGAATGCAGAGATACGTCCGATCGACATAGCTGCACCATTTTGAGATTTGATTGCTGCTAGATAACCAAAGTATAACCATTGAACGGCTTCTTTTGCGTTGGCAGCTGGTTTTGAAATGTCATACCCATATTTTGCAGCCATTTCTTTCATTTGAGCTAATGCACGATATTGTTCTGAGATTTCTTCACGAAGACGGATGACCTCTTCACTCATCGTGTGGTAGCCTGTATTGTCATGGTCTTTTTTCTTTTGAGCCATCAAATAGTCGATTCCGTACAATGCGATACGACGGTAGTCACCGATGATGCGGCCACGTCCGTAAGCGTCAGGAAGTCCAGTTATGATCTTGTTTTTACGTGCAGCACGCATTTCTGCTGTATAAGCATCGAATACACCTTGGTTATGTGTTTTTCTCCAGTCTGTGAAAATGTGTGTTAACTCTTCTTTTGGCTCATAGCCGTTACTTGTTAACGCATGATTCGCCATGTTGATGCCACCAAATGGCATGAATGCTTGTTTCAAAGGAGTTTCAGTTTGTAGACCGACGATTTGTTCTAAATCTTTGTCTAGGTATCCTGCTTCGTGAGAAGTGATTGTTGATACGACATCTGTATCCATGTCATATACACCATTACGTTCAAATTGGATATCGTTTAATTTTTGTAATTTTTCCCACAAATTTTCTGTTGCTTCAGTGGGTTTTTCTAAAAAGCTGTCATCACCGCGGTATTCTGTATAGTTGTTTTGGATAAAGTCACGTGTATCCACGCCTTCTTTCCACTTAGTTCCTTTAAATCCATTCCATTGTTCCATCGTATGGACCTCCCGTTTCTGTTTTATGTAACAGTTTTTACGTGATAAGTATAACACATGTCACCTCCAATGCAAGGGTTTTCTTGTTTTTTTGTTAACAAATAAAGCGAATATAAAATAATAGTAGTTATTAAAGTTGTTATATAGGCATTTATCTATTGTGAATCTATTCATATTTTGTTTGTGCAAGTCTTAATTTTATGTTAATAAATAAAAATAGCTGGCAACTGTAATAATACAGTTGCCAGCTATTTCATAAAAAACTATAACAGTTATTCCTTGATATCCATCGTTGGAGAATCAATCACCATTTGGACTTCTCCGCCTTTTTTCTCATCTAATACAAATGAACCGTTGGACGTACGATCACCGATTGGGTAATCCGTCGGATCGATTGGTAATTCTTGTCCTTTTTGATTGATCAACGTCATCGTTTTGGCGTGGCCCTCTGACATATAGATCACCCGATGTGGTTGTTTCTTCAATTCTCGCAATACAGTCACACCTCGTTTGGCACGTGAAGTCTGGCTGATTTCTTGTGCAAGCATTCGTTTTACTGCCCCACGCTGACTAACGATAACGACAGGCGTATCCCCTTCTGCCAAGACAAGTAAACCATTAACGACATAATCTTCTTCTTTCAAGTTGATCGATTTGACACCTGCAGCCTTCGTTCCAACGACTGGCACTTCAGTCAACGGATAGCGTAGGCCCATTCCTTGATGCGTAACAAGGAAAACATCACGATCTGTTTGTTCTTTTTCAAGATAGACAGCCACTAATTCATCTTCACTGGCTTTTAGCTTCATGCCACTCAATGGACGACTCTTATACGTACGCCATGGTTCAAAATCTGTCATCCGTGTCTGTTTGATCAAGCCGTTTTTACTGATAAATACAAATGTTTTTTCGGAATCGATCTTCTGATAGGGGAATACCGCTAAAATCGATTCATCAACAGCTAGATTCACTATCGTTTGTGAGATATGCTCACCGGCATCTTTCCATTTCAAATCTGGTAGTTCGTGGACTGGTCGATAGATCACATTGGCTTTATTGGTGACCAGTAACAAATGATCTAACGTATTCAGTTCCCCAGCATATAGAAGATAATCTCCTTCACGCATACCGATTTCTTCTGGTTTTGACGCACTATAGGAACGAAGACTTGTTCGTTTCACATAGCCTTCACGTGTAACACTGACAATGACATCCTCTTGCGCAACCAATACTTGAGTATCGATTTTGATTTCTTCGATTTCATCTTCGATCATCGTCAAGCGAGAAGAAGCATATTTCTTCTTGACTTCACGTAGTTCTTTTTTCATGACAGAAAATAATTCTTTATCATTTGAAAGGATTTTATTTAATTCAGTGATCAGAGCAATCAATTCTTGCGATTCACGACGTAGTTCAGTAATGTCTGTATTCGTCAAACGATAAAGCTGTAACGTCACGATGGCTTCAGCTTGTTCTTCTGTAAATTGGAACATTTGGACTAAATTGTGCTTCGCATCTTTTTTATCTTTACTCTCACGGATCGTTGCAATGACTTCATCTAAAATCGATAGAGCTTTCATCAGCCCTTCAACGATATGTTGTCTTCTTTGCGCTTTCTCCAAGTCAAACTGACTACGTTTGGTGATCACTTGCTTGCGGTGTTCGATGTAACTACTTAAAATATCCTTCAATCCTACTTGATGAGGGGTCATATGATCGATTGCCACCATATTGAAGTTGTAGTTGATCTGTAATTCGGTATTCTTGAATAAATAATTCAAGATTCCTTGAGCGTTAGCGTCTTTTTTCAATTCCACAACGATCTGTAGACCCGTACGATCACTTTCGTCACGAACTTCTGCGATCCCATCGATTTTCTTGTTCAAGCGTATCTCATCCATTTTTTTGACAAGAGTCGCTTTGTTCACTTCGTAAGGAATCTCAGTGATCACGATTTGTTGCTTGTTTCCTTTGATGGATTCAATCGCCGTTTTCGAGCGTAAGATCACTTTTCCACGACCAGTTTCATAAGCTTTCTTGATTTCATCTTTTCCTTGTAAAATGCCCCCAGTTGGAAAGTCAGGACCTGGAATGAATTCCATCAATTTGTCTAAGCTGGCTTGTGGATGGTCGATCATATAGACCGTTCCATCGATGACTTCTGCGAGATTATGCGTTGGTATCTCAGTAGCATAGCCCGCAGAGATACCGGTTGATCCATTGACTAATAGATTGGGGTATCTCGCTGGTAATACAGTCGGCTCTTTTTCAGTGTCATCAAAGTTCCACACAAGGTCGACCGTATTTTTTTCGATATCAGCAAGCATCTCGCCGCTCAATTTCGATAAGCGTGCTTCTGTATAACGCATTGCCGCTGGTGGGTCTCCGTCCATACTTCCGTTGTTTCCGTGCATTTCTACGAGTACTTCTCGTAGTTTCCAATCCTGGCTCATACGAACCATTGCATCATAGATACTGCTGTCACCGTGGGGATGATAATTACCCATGATATTCCCGACAGATTTTGCTGATTTACGGAATCCTTTATCAAACGTATTGCCGTCTTTATTCATCGCAAATAAAATACGACGTTGAACGGGTTTCAGACCATCACGGATATCCGGCAAAGCACGTTCTTGAATAATATATTTCGAGTAACGTCCGAAGCGGTCACCCATCACTTCTTCTAACGTTAATTCTTGGATTTCTTGACGTTCTTCCATTAGGTGACCTCCTATTCTACCTCTACTGATTGTTCATTTTTGTTTTCTTCTGCGCGTTCTTCTTCTAATAGGTCATTAGAAACAGACGCGGAAGTCTCAGTTTCTTCTTTTTTGTCTAGAATACTACGTTCTTCTTCTAAGCTGAATTGGACATGATTTTCAATCCATTTACGACGTGGTTCGACTTTATCCCCCATCAAGGTGGTTACGCGTCGCTCTGCTTGCGCAGCATCATCGATCCTCACCCGGATCAAGGTCCGAGAGGTTGGGTCCATCGTTGTTTCCCATAACTGCTCCGCATTCATCTCCCCAAGACCTTTGTACCGTTGCAACATATAGCCTTTACCGACAGTCTTAATGACTGCAGCTAATTCGTCATCGGTCCAAGCGTACTCGACTACTTGTTTTTTTCCTTGGCCTTTGGACACTTTATATAGAGGCGGTAAAGCAATGTAAACTTTTCCTGCTTCGATCAATGGTTTCATGTAGCGATAGAAAAATGTTAACAATAAGACTTGGATATGAGCACCATCTGTATCCGCATCGGTCATGATGATGATCTTGTCATAGTTACAATCTTCCAGTGAAAATTCAGGGCCAACGCCGGCACCGATCGTATAGATCATCGTATTGATTTCTTCATTTTTTAAGATATCTTGCATTTTTGCTTTTTCGGTATTGATGACTTTTCCTCGAAGTGGCAATATCGCTTGGAATTTCCGATCTCTCCCTTGTTTAGCTGATCCACCGGCTGAATCTCCTTCGACAAGATACAATTCATTTTTCTTAGGGTTTCTCGATTGTGCAGGTGTCAATTTTCCAGAAAGTAATGATTCGCCCTTTTTACGTTTTTTCCCGTTACGGCTTTCTTCTCTGGCTTTACGAGCAGCTTCCCGTGCTTCTCTCGCTTTGATTGCTTTACGAATCAGCATTTGGCTCATCTCACTGTTTTCTTGCAAGTAGAAGCCCATTTGTTCGCTCATGACATTATCAACGACGGAACGAGCAATCGGTGTACCCAGTTTTTCTTTTGTCTGTCCTTCAAATTGTAGCAAATGTTCAGGTACCCGGATCGACAAGACTGTCGCAAGTCCTTCACGGAAGTCACTACCTTCTAGGTTCTTGTCTCGTTCTTTCAACAAGCCTACTTTACGAGCATATTCATTATAGGCTTTGGTCATTGCTGTTTTCATGCCGACTTCATGCGTCCCACCATCTTTTGTTCGCACGTTGTTAACAAACGATAGGACATTTTCAGAATAGCCATCGTTATACTGATAGGCAACTTCTACTTCGATTCCTTCTTTTTCACCAGAGAAATAGACTACTGGCGTCAACGTATCTTTTTCTTCATTTAAATACGCAACGAATTCTTTGATTCCTTCTTCGTAATGAAAGACTTCTTGAACTGTTTCGTCACCTCTTAGATCTGTCAAAGTGATTTTCACACCTTTTAACAGAAATGCAGACTCTCTTAAACGTTCAGATAACGTATCATAGGAAAATTTCGTGGTTGAGAAAATACTATCATCTGGTAAGAAATGAACAGACGTCCCATTGGCTTTCTTCGTTTTGCCAATTTTTTTCAACGTTCCGTCTGGTTTTCCACCTTGTTTGAATGTTTGTTGGTATTCGATACCATCTCGGACGATCGTCACTGTCAGCCATTTAGATAAAGCATTGACGACACTGGCACCTACACCATGAAGTCCACCAGAAGTTTTATATCCTCCTTGGCCAAATTTACCACCGGCATGTAGCACAGTGAAAATAACTTCGACCGTTGGAATCCCTGAAGCATGCATACCTACAGGCATACCACGTCCACTATCCGTAACAGTCACACTGTTATCCTCGTGGATCGTCACAGCGATTTCATTTCCGTAGCCTGATAAAGCTTCATCCACGGCATTATCAACGATTTCATAGACTAAATGATGCAAGCCTCGGCTATCAGTCGACCCGATATACATCCCTGGTCGTTTTCTTACTGCTTCTAATCCTTCAAGAACTTGGATCGAGGCATCATTGTATTCATTTTTAATTTTTTTTGCCAAGGCAAACGCTCCTTCAATAATACTTGCGATATAACCGCACCACGCTTATCATACTAGAAAAGTCCTCAAAAAAAAAGAGGGAAGGTCAGAATTACAAGAAACAACCAACTCTCCCGCTTTTTTCTTTCTTTTCTCTCAGCTTGTCAGTGGTAACGATCACTTACTCTTTTTTGATAACAGGTCAAAACATTTTTCATCACTTAGCTAAACCATTTGCCAGTAAAAGTGTCACTGACTATCAGGATATGTGCTTCTGTTATTCCTGTTTTTTATTGTTCCATTTTTGCTAATTCGATCTTGATGCAGCGATCCATGACGATATCATTTCTTCCAGCTGCTTGGAGCATTTCAGCAGCTTCTTCATTCTCAATGCCTAACTGTGCCCAGAAGACTTTCGCATCTGTTTTCAGAAAATCTACCGCTACTTCTGGTAAAAACTCACTACGGCGGAAAATATCCACGATATCAATAGGTTCATTGATATCTGTCAACTGTGCGACAACAGTTTCGCCTAACACTTCTTCCCCTGCTAATACAGGATTGACTGGAATGATACGATAGCCGTGTTCTTGTAGTAATTGTGCGATCTGATAACTTGTCCGTTCGGGCTTATTACTTAAACCAACGACCGCGATCGTTTTTGCTTCTTGAAGATAGCGAAAGATATTCGCTTGTTCTGGATTTTTAAATGACATGTGGATGACTCCTTTCGATCGTTCGATTTTTTCGATTGTTTGAAGCATTCTTTCATGCTAAAATATACATTAGTTTCAACTTGAAAGAGGTTAAAAAATGAAAATAATCTTATTGTTTATTGTAGCATATCTTTTGGGTTCCATTCCATCTGGAGTATGGGTTGGTAAAATCTTTTTTAAAAAAGACATCCGCGAACACGGTAGTGGAAATATGGGAACGACGAATACATTTCGTGTTCTAGGTAAAACCGCTGGAACAGTGGTATTATTCATGGACATCTTAAAGGGAACATTAGCTACTGCCTTACCCGTCATTTTCCATGTCTCTTCTGTCAATCCGCTATGGTTTGGTGTCTGTGCGATCTTAGGACATACATTTCCGATCTTTGCTAAGTTCAAAGGTGGCAAAGCAGTGGCGACAAGTGCCGGTATGTTATTAGGCTTCAATCCACTGTTCTTTCTTTATTCATCAGCAATTTTCGTGATCAGTTTATACTGCACGAGCATGGTAAGCTTAACGAGCATGATCAGTGCGGTCTTGATCACTTTATCCACCATCTTCTTACCATACATTGCACCAGCGATCTTACCAGAACCAAATTTACTTTTGACGTTGATTGCTTGTGGTGTCTCCGCTTTTATTTTTTACCGTCATAAAGACAATATTAAGCGCATCAAAAATAAAACAGAAAGCCGAATCCCATTCGGTTTGAATAGTAGCAAAAAGAAATAATCTTTTTGATGAATGATAAAAAACAATGCCTTCTAAACAAATGACTGATCGATTGCTCAACAATTCGTTCATTTGTTCAGAAGGCATGTTTGTTTCATCGAACTAGATCAAGAAAACACATGTAATCGACTTGTGTTTACTTGACAGTGATCGAATATTTCGTCTTGAATAATTCGTGAGCGCCTAATTGATTGATTCCTGCCTTTTCGTTCAACTGCCCATTACTATCAACAGTATCTGCGATTCCAAACCACGGCTCAATACAAACAAATGGTGCTTCTTTAGGATATGGCGACCATATCCCAACGTAAGGCATATCTTTGTAACTGAGGGTGACACTGTGACTAGACTTTTCACTACGGATACTGTAAGCATTCAAACCTCTTGTTTCAAATACTAACGCATCTTGGTCAAACAGCTCCCGAAATAACGCAAGGTTGGTATTCGTTTGTCCAATCGTTTTTTGTTCCATGTCGATGAACGGTCCAGCTAATGGTAAACGCAAACGTGATTTTCTAGGAGAGAAAGCCAAATAAAAGTCTTCAAAAGTTAAACCTTCTTCTAATGGCACATTGAATGCTGGATGACCGCCAATCGAGAAATACATCTCTTCTTCCCCAATATTTTCAACTTGATAATGAACAGTGATCCCGTCTCCCCCTAATTCATAAACAAGTACCAATTCAAAATCAAACGGATAATTCTCTTTTGTTTCAGGGGTACTTTTTAGGACAAACTTCGCACGTTCTTGTTCGTGCTCCACCACTTCAAAATCCATATCACGAGCAAAACCATGTTGACCCATTGAATACGTTTTTCCTTGGTACACATATTGATCGTTTTTCAAACGTCCAACAATAGGGAAAAGAACGGGGGCATGTCTTCCCCAATACTTAGGATCGCCTTGCCAAATATATTCTAGATCATGTTCTTTTGATTTCAAACTGATCAATTCTGCTCCATGTTCGGAAATTTCAGCAATCAGCTGATCATTTTGAATAATAACAGTCATCGTCATCCTCCATCTTTTCTCAGACATTCACTTCTTCGAGTAGCAAGCCTCTGAAAAATCTTCCTTTTAATAACTATGCTTCGTCAGCTCATCTTTAAAACGAGCATTCAATACTTTTAAATACGTGCCTTTCATTCCCAGAGAGCGGGATTCAATGATTCCAGCTGATTCAAGTTTACGTAAGGCATTTACGATGACCGAACGAGTAATACCGATCTTGTCCGCAATATTTGAGGCAGTCAATCGGCCTTCATTACCTTCTAAAGCATCAAAAATGGCTTGAACTGCTTTTAATTCACTGTATGACAACGTATTGATCGCCATTTGGACAGCGGTCGTACTACGAACGTCCGCTTCGATATCTCGTGATTTTTGATAAAGGATCTGCATCCCTACTACTGTTGCGCCGTATTCTGCTAAAACAAGGTCTTCATCGTTAAAGGCTTGTTCCATTCTTGCTAAAATGATCGTCCCTAAGCGTTCACCTGCGCCAAAGATCGGCACAACTGTCGTCAATCCAAAAGGATATTTTTCACGACTTTCAAATGGAAATGCCGTCATATCGCTTGTGATCGGGATATTGGATTCTGTTTTCGTGATCATATCGACTGTTTCTGTGTAGGCATCAGGAAATTGTTTTTGCACAAACATTGTTTTCACACGATCATTGTTCACATCGTGCCGTTCATTATAACCAAGTAAAACCCCTTCACTGCCAATGATATACGTATTGCTGTCTAAAACAGCACCTAAAGTGACCGCCATTTTATCGTAAGGTAAATCCGCCTGCATATCAAACGTATTTTTTTGTTGCAATAATTTGTTTATCTTTCGAGTGTTCGTCAACAAATCCGTCATTTTTTTCCTCCGATTTTATAATATATAGCGACTTAGATCTTCATTTGCCGCAATTGATCCTAATTTATCATTGACATAGGCTTCTGTAATGGTAATTTCTCCCATTTGCATTTCTGGCGCTTCGAATAACAAGTCTTCCAACAATTTCTCTAATATTGTGTGTAAGCGTCTTGCCCCGATATTATCGGTATCACGATTCACATCATAAGCAATTTGTGCAATACGTTCGATTGCTTCTTTAGTAAACGTGACAGTCACATTTTCAGTACCAATCAATGCAATATATTGTTTGACTAACGCATTGTTTGGTTCAGTCAAGATCTTAACAAAGTCTTCAGCAGTTAGGTCATCTAACTCAACACGGATTGGGAAACGTCCTTGTAATTCAGGAATCAAATCGCTTGGTTTTGATAAGTGGAACGCTCCTGAAGCGATAAATAAAATGTGGTCTGTTTGTAAGGTACCGTATTTTGTATTGACTTGTGAACCTTCAACGATCGGCAAGATATCTCTTTGGACACCTTCTCTTGATACTTCCCCAGATTGTTGCGATTTAGAAGTGATTTTATCGATTTCATCAATAAAAATGATGCCGCTTGATTCGGCTAATTTGATTGCCTCACTGTGGATATCCGCATCATTGACTAATTTTGCCGATTCTTCTTTGATCAATAATTCTAACGCTTCTTTGACTGTCACTGTTCGTTCGATTTTTTTCTTTGGCGTCAACGCACCAAGTGTTTCGTTCAAATCGATCCCCATTTGTTCAAGTCCATTGTTCATCATCGGTGCTGGTTTCTTTTGATCTTGGACTTCGATCGTCACTTCTCGATTGTCAAGCAAGCCTTTTTGCAATTGCTCTAACACCGTGCGACGATTCACTCGAATCTCTTCCGTTACTTCTTCTTGTGTTTCTGCTGGTTGTTGCGAAGCATTGAACATATTCATCATTTGCTCAAACTGGTTGTTTGATTGTTTTTGTTCTTTTTTGATACCTGGTACAAGGATCTTCACTAATTGTTTTTCCGCATTTTTCTTGGCTTGCGGGCGAACACGAAGATACTGATCTTTTTCAACGATCTGGATTGCATTTTCGACAAGATCACGAACCATCGATTCCACGTCACGTCCCACGTAACCAACTTCAGTAAACTTCGTTGCTTCAACCTTAACAAAAGGTGCGTTGACGATTTTTGCCAAACGACGAGCGATCTCTGTTTTACCGACCCCAGTTGGCCCGATCATCAACATATTTTTAGGTGTGATATCTTGTTGCATCTTTTCATCTAATTGAAGACGTCGATAACGATTTCTAAGGGCAACTGCCACTGATTTTTTTGCTGCTTGTTGGCCAATGATATATTGATCTAATTCACTGACGATTTGTTTTGGTGTTTGTTTTAATTCATACATGTCATTCACCTCTATAATTCTTCTACAATAATGTTGTGATTTGTAAAGACGCAGATGTCTGCTGCAATATTCAACGCATTTTCAGCAATCTCTTTTGCACTCATCTCATTTTGTGCATAGTTTTTCATTGCTCGTGCGGCAGCTAACGCAAAGTTTCCACCAGAACCAATGGCTAAGATCCCATCATCCGGTGTAATCACTTCACCTGTACCAGAAACGAGTAACATTTCTTTGTCATTCATCACGATCAACATCGCTTCTAGCTTTTGCATCGACTGTTGTGTACGCCATTCTTGGGCTAATTCAACGGCTGCTCGTTGGAGATTTCCGTTGTATTCATTTAGCTTACCTTCAAATTTTTCTTCTAAAGTAAAAGCGTCAGCAACGCTCCCTGCAAAGCCAACGACTACTTCATCGTTGTAAATGCGACGTACTTTTCTCGCACTGCCCTTCATCACGACAGATTCGCCCATCGTTACTTGGCCATCACCTGCCATCGCGAATTTCCCATTTTTTTCAACTGCACAAATGGTTGTTGAATGAAACTGTGATTCTACCATAGATATTTCCTCCTAATAATGTGATCACGCTCGTGGATGGAAAGAGCGATAATTTTTTTGTAAGCTTTCTTTTGTGACATGCGCATAGATTTGAGTCGTTGATAAATTTGCATGACCTAAAAGTTCTTGCACTGTACGCATATCGGCACCATTATTCAATAAGTGCGTCGCAAAAGTATGACGTAACATGTGAGGATGGATATCACTATCCAAACTACTCTTTTTTATGATTTGATTTAATACATATTCGATTCCAGTAGGTGTGATCGGTTCTCCATGATGATTCACGAAGACATAGTCATGTGACTTATGGTATTTCGTCATTAAGACGCTGCGCCCTTTGGCAAAATACTCTTGCAAAGCATCTTGCGCAAATGAACCCAACGGCGCATAGCGTTCTTTGTTTCCTTTTCCATGGATCAACATCACCTCTGAGCCTAAATCGATGGCAGACATCGTCAATTGGCTACATTCACTCAAACGGATACCTGATCCATAAAGTACTTCTAATAATGCCCGATCTCTTAGTGCTAAAGGACTATCCCCTGTCACACTTTCGAATAAGCTTTGCATCTCATTCTCATAAAAAAAACGAGGAAGTTTAACATTTTTTTTCTTCAAATGAACATACGAAAATGGATTTTCAGCGATTTTTTCTTCACGAAGAAGGTATTGATAAAATGAGCGTAAACTCGCAATTTTCCGACTCACCGAATTTCGACTGTATGACTTATCAGATAGATAGCTTAGATAAACTCGTACATCCAAATAGCTGACTTTCAGTAGATCAGATTCCCCCGATTCCGCCAAGAATCGTTGAAAATCATTGATATCTTCTTCGTAGGCAGATTTGGTTTTTTCTGAATACCCGCGCTCTATGATTAAATAACACAAAAAATCTTCTTGTAAAGTTGGCTTCATTCTTTTTACACCTACCTTTAGATCCCAAAATAAATTTAGCATAGCCCCAGAGAAAAAACAAACAAATTGTCAGAATTTAACTAATATTTCTAAGTTTGTTCACAATTCAATTCGTTTGCTTGACAATTAAGGGATAAGCTGACCAGAACCAACGTTAAAAAAACCATAGTTATTATATAAATTGGCGTGAGTTCAGTCAATAACCGAGAAATAAGCCGAAGTACTCAAAAATGGCAATCACCATCCTGAGACACTTCGACTTATTACATAACATCCATTTAACGAGAAGCAAATTCTTTATTCAAGACTTCTTGCTTCACTTTTTCATTGGCTGCTAAGGCACGTTGTGCAATTGCTTCATAACGAGATTTTTTATCACGGATTCGTTCAGGTAATTCTGGGAATAATCCGTAGTTTGCATTCATTGGTTGGAAATGTTTGCCTTCCGCATGTGTGATGTAGTAAGCCATACTTCCCATTGCTGTTTCTTGTGGCAACGTCACAGGTTCCAATTCTTTCGCTAAGCGAGCAGCGTTGATCCCTGCAAGCAAGCCACTTGCCGCGCTTTCAACATAGCCCTCTACACCCGTCATTTGTCCTGCAAAAAATAGATCTTCGCGTTTGGTCGATTGATAAGTCGGCTTCAAGAGTTCTGGTGAATTCATGAAACTGTTGCGATGCATCACACCATAGCGGACAAATTCTGCATTTTCTAATCCTGGGATCATGCGGAACACGCGCTTTTGTTCGCCCCATTTTAAATGCGTCTGGAAACCAACGATATTATAAAGAGAAGCGGCTGCATTATCTTGTCTTAATTGGATGACTGCATAAGGTCTTTTTCCAGTTTTAGGGTCTTCTAGGCCGACTGGTTTCATTGGCCCAAATAGCATTGTCTTAAAGCCACGTTGCGCCATTACTTCGATTGGCATACAACCTTCAAAATATTTTTCTTTTTCAAAAGATTTTAATTCAGCGACTTCCGCATTGACTAAGGCTTCATGGAAAGCTTTAAATTCTTCTTCGGTCATCGGACAGTTTAAGTAAGCTGCCTCGCCTTTGTCATAACGTGATTTTAAATACACCTTGTCCATATCGATCGTTGATTTGTCGACGATCGGTGCCGCAGCATCGTAGAAATAGAAACCGTCTGAGCCATTGAATGCTTTGATGCTTTCTGCTAAAGGATGAGAAGTCAGAGGTCCTGTAGCTATCACCGTGATTCCTTCTGGTATTTCAGTGATTTCTTCATTCACCACTGTAACTAAAGGATGCTCTTTGACCTTACGAGTGATGGTTTCAGAAAATGAATCGCGGTCAACTGCTAAGGCACCGCCTGCAGGTACAGCTGTTTCATCTGCTGAATGGATGATCACTGAATCTAAGCGACGCATTTCTTCTTTCAATAATCCAACTGCGTTCGCCAGACTATTCCCTCTTAGAGAATTGGAACAGACTAATTCAGCGAAATTATCTGTATGATGCGCTTCTGTCTTCTTAACTGGTCTCATTTCATATAACTTTACAGGTACACCCGCTTGAGCGATTTGCCATGCTGCTTCGCTTCCAGCTAGACCTGCACCTACTACATTGACGATTTTCAACTAAAAACCTCTTCTCATTTCTTTATTTTTGAACATCTTCTTCGTAATCGCCATTCGTACAAACCACTTGTTTGCCGCCTTTGACTTTTTTCTCGACCAGGTAATGGTCACATTTCGGGCAATTTCTGCCGATTGGTTTTTCCCAAGAGGTGAATTCACATTCAGGGAAACGAGAGCAGCCATAGAATAGACGATTTTTCTTAGATTTACGTTCGATGACTTGTCCTTCATGACACACGGGACAAGTGACGCCGATTTCCTTGACGATTGGTTTGGTGTTTCGGCAATCTGGAAAATTACTACATGCATAGAATTTACCATACTTCCCTAATTTTATCACCATCGGATGCCCACACAAATCACAATCAAAACCAGCTGGTTCATCTTTGATCTGGATTTTCTCGATTTTTTCTTCGGCATTCGATAATTCTTTTTCAAATGGTTTATAAAAACGATCGACGACTTCGATCCATTCTTCTTTCCCTTCTTCGACTTTGTCTAAGTCATCTTCCATTTCAGCTGTAAAATGGATATCTACGATTTGTGGGAAAAACTCACAGATCAACGAATTGACGATCTCACCTAATTCGGTTGGTTCAAAACGTTTTTGTGTCAACTTCACATAATATCGTCGTTGGATCGTATCTAACGTTGGCGCATAAGTCGAGGGACGACCTACCCCATTTTCTTCCAATGCACGGATCAACGTCGCTTCACTATAACGTGCAGGCGGTTGTGTGAAATGTTGTTTCGGTTCGATATCGACAGATTGCACCGTATCGCCTTCTGCTAACTCTGGCAAAATGTTTTCTTTGTCTTCTTTCCCATCGTCCCGGCCTTCAACATACACTTGCATGAACCCTTTGAATTTGATTTTTGAGCCATTCGCAATGAATCTTACATCATTTTGTTCCAACGTGACTTTCATCGTATCCAATACAGCTGGTGTCATTTGACTTGCAACAAATCGTGACCAAATCAACGTATATAATTTCAATTGGTCTTTATCCAAGTATTGTTTCAACTCATCTGGTGTACGTAATGCACTGGTTGGACGTACCGCTTCATGGGCATCTTGTGCCCCTTTAGAGTTCGTTGCTTTACGTTCCGAATGACTGGAGAATTCTTTTCCGTATGTTTCTTCGATGAACATTGCGACTTCGGCTTTAGCAGTATCGGCGATCCGTGTAGAATCGGTACGCATATACGTGATCAATCCGATCGTGCCTTGTTTGCCAAGTGAGATTCCTTCATACAACTGTTGCGCCACCATCATGGTTTTACGTGTTCTGAAATTCAATTTACGAGCGGCTTCTTGTTGCAAACTACTTGTCGTGAATGGGTTCGCAGGATTTCGCTTGCGTTCTTTCTTTTCGACTTTTGTCACGGCAAACTCTTTACCAGTGATCCGGTCAGTCACTTCTTTGACAGTTTCGGCATCAGACAATTTTTTCTTTTTGCCATCGACTCCCCAAAAATTTGCTTTGAACTTCTTACGTTCTTTCTTAAAGTTTCCGTCAATACTCCAATACTCTTCCGGAGTAAAATCACGGATCTCTTTTTCGCGTTCAATGATGATTTTCAATGCGATCGATTGGACTCGACCAGCACTCAAGCCTTTTTTTACTTTACGCCATAAGATCGGACTAATCGAATAACCAACGATACGGTCAAGCGTTCGACGTGCTTGTTGCGCATCGACAAGATCCACATCGATCGTACGTGGCTCTTTAAATGCTGCCTTGACTGCATCCTTGGTGATTTCATTGAAGACAACACGATTCTTATCATTTAGATCCAAGCCTAACAAATAAGCCAAATGCCAAGCAATTGCTTCCCCTTCTCTATCCGGGTCACTTGCGAGGTAAACTTTTTGCGCTTTTTTTGCCGCTGCTTTTAGACTTTTGATGACGTCGCCTTTTCCTCGAATCGAGATATAATGCGGTTCATAATTATTTTCAAAATCGATCCCCATCTTACTTTTAGGTAAGTCACGAATATGTCCTACACTAGCCATTACTTTATAATTACGGCCAAGATATTTTTCAATCGTCTTGGCTTTTGCAGGTGATTCTACGATCACTAAATATTTATATGCCATTCCTGAATGGACTCCTTTCCATTTTCGGGTTCCTACTATATATATGTTACAAGGACTTTTACAAATCGTAGCTTATCATATCCATTCAGAAATCGTTTGTCAAGGAAAGCAATAATAAATCAATCGTTATGATTCCAATTCATTAAGGATATCTTGTCCTGAAAAGGTACATATCGCTCCATCTTGGATCAATTGGTGACAACCAGTGGATTGACCTGTCAAAATATTCCCAGGGACAGAAAAAATCGGACGTCCAATCTCTAAGCCTTGCTCTGCTGTGATCAATGAGCCGCTTTTTGCTTTTGCTTCAATCACACAGATTCCACTTGATAAAGCGGCAATCAGACGATTTCTCATAGGAAAATGAAATTTTTGTGGACCAACATCTGGTAAAAACTCACTTAATAAAAGATGATCTCTAGCAATCCCTCGTTGCAACTGCTGATTTTCTTTCGGATAACTATGATTGATCCCCGTACCGATCACTGCAATCGTTCTGCCTGAACAGCGGATCGCTACTTGATGCGCATAAGTGTCTACGCCTTTCGCACAGCCACTAACAACTATATAGTCTTGGTCAATCACAGGAGTGATCACTCGCTCTACGATTTTTCTCGCATAACCAGATGTTTGTCTACCACCAACGACAGCGATCATTTTTCGTTTCATCAGCGAAAGATCACCTCGATAAAATAATAAGATCGGGGGATTTGCCAAATGAAGCAATTGTGAAGGGTAGATTGGATCAAGAAAAGTTATGTATGGATTCTCTCCTATTCTATTCCGCCAAGTATAGTTGATCTGGCTCCAATAGTCATAAAAACTTGCTCTAGAGCGATTGAAGTGCGAAACTGTCAACATATCATCAACCGACAACCATTCTTTCTTTTCACTCAATAGATGACGGATCACACGCCATTTTTGCTCTCCGCTCAGTCCTTTGACCAATGCCAACTTTGTAATAAATTCATTGTATATAACCATAAAGCGCCACCTTTTCTAATCTTTTTTATAAGATACGTGAAAAGTGGCGCATCACTTATGATAAATATTGTTTGACTGGTGCAAAACTTTTACGATGGATTGGCGTGATGCCATGTTGTGCTAATCCTAAGAGGTGTTCCTTTGTTCCATAACCTGCATTCTTGGCAAAACCATAGCCAGGATATTGTAACTCGTATTCTTTCATCAAACGGTCACGATAGACTTTTGCAATGATACTGGCAGCAGCAATCGAAATTGAACGAGCATCTCCTTTGATCAGTTTATTTTGTGCAATCGGCAGATCTAAAGTCATCGCATCGATCAATAAATACGTAGGCTCTGGTGTCAATTCTTTAACAGCTTCACACATCGCTAATTTACTTGCTTCGTAAATATTGACACGATCGATCGTCTGCTCATCGATCACACCAATCCCGATGGAGAGGGCTTTTTCTTGAATCTGTTCATACAGTTCTTCACGTTTTTTTTCAGATAATTGCTTGGAATCGTTCAATCCGTAAATCTCTACACCTTTAGGTAAAATAACAGCTGCGGATACTACAGGACCAGCCAAGGGACCTCTTCCTACCTCGTCGATCCCTGCAATCAGTTCATGTCCTTGAGCATATCCTTCATTTTCGTAGAAGGACATCGTCTCATATTTTTCACGAAGCAAAGCTTCCTTTGCTAAGCGTTTTTCAAAAGAGCCTAATGCTTGTTGGACACCTTTTCTTGTGTCTAATCTTAGTTGTGTAACTATCGGATCATCAAGTGTTGTGATTTGTTTCAGTTTTTCTTTGATACTCTGGATCGATTCACTCATGAGTAGTCTCTTCCATTTCTTCACAACGATCTAAAGTATAGCGACCTAGTTTCCCTTGGCGGATATCAAAAACAACTACCTCGCTCCCACGGTCATAATCTTGTCGATACCCTCTCCGTTCCGTGATCGTCATCAATAACTCAGGTGCAACTTGTTGCTCTTCTTCTATTGATAATCCATAACGTTCGCTGATTTTATTAGGGTAGTAACGGGCAAAGAAATCTAAGCCGTAAATTGCTAGATCATCAAGGTGTACCAATTGGTCTTTGATTGCACCAGTCAAGGCTAGTTTTTTACCGATTTCTTCATCTTCAAACTTAGGCCATAAAATACCAGGTGTATCTAATAGTTCTAATTCACTTCCTAAACGAAGCCATTGTTGTCCTTTCGTTACCCCAGGCTTATTCCCTGTCTGTGCAATTTTTTTGCCCACTAAACGATTCATCAATGTCGATTTCCCTACATTAGGAATTCCTAGGACCATCGCGCGGATTGCTCGAGGTTTGATGCCACGAGCTGCGTCTCTTTCTCGTTTTTCTTTCAGTGCTTCTTTTGCCGCAGGGATCAACGCTTTGATTCCTTTACTTTCTTGAGCGGTGATTGCTAGGGCTTGATGTCCTTGATTTCTAAAGTATTGTTGCCATAATTTCGTTTGTTGCGGATCAGCTAGATCAGCTTTATTTAATAAAACAAGTCTTGGTTTTTGTTGGATGATTTGATCTAACATTGGATTACGTGAAGACAAAGGTAGTCGTGCATCAACTAACTCAAAGACGATATCAACATATTTCATCTTTTCTGAAACTTCACGTCTGGCCTTCGCCATATGTCCTGGGAACCATTGAATAGTCATTGGTGTTTCCTCCTCTGAAACTTAAAATCTAAAAATTTGCTCTTTTACCTATACAGTACTTGAATGAACTACACTTCTAGGAGTATACAAGAAAAAAACTAAAAATCAAACGGCTTATTCTCAAGTTTCTTCATTTTGCAACTTTCTAAGAATCTTTTTCTCATTATCGAGCAACCATTGACTATCTTGCTCGTATTTTTTTAGATGGCCCTCTTGAATATTTGCTTGAAAATTTGTTTCTCCGCGACTTGCTTCGTCAGTGATGAAATCTATCATATAAGAAAGTCGTCTGATCATCGTGGGGATCAAATCTGGATACGCAGACTCATTTAGTCTGTATGCTTCAACAAATTTTTTTAAACGATGACACGTTTCATCCGTGATCGGATCTCCTTGATTTGCCGCTAAAGGTACCCAGCGATAGGCGGCATAACTTACATCCCAGATTCTTGGTCCTGGTGTGATCGTGTCAAAATCAATGATACCAATGGCTAGACCATTTTCCGTTGTCACGTTGTATGGCGCAAAATCATTGTGACACATTACCTCATGCTCTCCGAATGAATGTAGCATCCACGGTTCTGTGCCACTTAAAGAAGTAAGGTATCCTTGATTCTGGTCGTGGAAGTCTCTTAACAATCGACCTGCTGAACAAATGGCACTGTCCGTCAACAATTGAGGGGGCAAAGGATAATCATAGACCTCACCTGCGAGATAAGATACCACTTCATTTCCTTTCTCATCATAGCCTAGTGGTTCTGGCACATAAGTTATACCTTGGTTCCTTAGGTAACTTAAAAATTTTTGGACCTCCTCCGACCAGACTTTCTTAGGACGAATCACCTGCTCTTCTTGGATCACTACACCGTCTCGTCCTTTTGGTTTCTTTTCGATCATCTAGCTCCTCACTTTCAACTCTTTTCTTCAGTTTATCATATTGATTCCACCTCATGTTCAAAAAATAGAAAGAGAGACATCCATTCAACAAGCAGGTGTCCATCTGTTAAAGTCAATCAAGGAGAATGTTTACTCTCCTAAAAATATTTACTATTGATCCAAGTCTTCATTTCATTCTTATCTCAGAAAGTGTAACGACAGAGGATGAGAGACTTTGGAGAAGAAAATCCATGCTTAATTTATGGGGAATTTGTTCAAGAAAGGTGAACTACAGAAGCTGCAATCAAGGAAGTGACTGATGGCGTGCTTATTGCAAGTCAAAATATGCTTATTCAGATCATACAATGGACAAAAATATTTGATGAGGATGGAATACCTTAATCATGATAAAATACTTTGTCCGATCTACTCACAAGAGGAATACTTCATGTTTCTGATTCCTAGTCGATCTTTTAACGTACGTCATGAGACAGTTTTTGAAAAAGTCAAACGATCAATCAGCCCATGATAGAAAGAAATCAATAGAAAAAATAACTTGCATAGTAAAGAAAAAAAGTAAGCTCCGTAAAACAATCGACTAAACGATTCGTTCCATGAAGCTTACTTTTTTAACCTGATCCGACTCGAAGTATACAGCTCGTTGACAAGAAGATTCACCTGATTTCTAAAAGTTTTTTAGAAGATTTTTATTTTGCCATAATGACCTTTACTAACGATAGAACTCCTTCATTTGTCCTCATACAGCTATTTATGAATACTTCTTGCAATACGCTTTATTTTTTATAATTCACACTAATTTTATTCACTTTTGAAAACATATCTAAATCTACTTCAATCAGTCCATCATGAACTAATTTCCGCTGATTGACATCAGAATTAGCAGTCTTATATATATCAAGATTTACAAATCCTTTTTGATTACTTCCGTCGACATAGTAGCCAACATATTCACTGTCTTTAGGTATAGTAAAAAGAATAGTCATTTTCTTGTCTTTGAGAGTAATATCTTTGATATCTTCTTTGTTAAAGAGCGCTACATCTTCTGAATGGGCGTTTTCAACTGCATTCAAGACAATCGTCGGTTGATTAGAAAATGAAAAAAATAAAATTGACATGACTAAAACACTCGAACACAGTGCTACTACAAAAAACAATTTTCCTCGCTTTTTTTTCTGATTCACCTCAATTTCTTTAGTAGTATCAATCATCGTGTCAGTCATAGTAGAATTTTCCAATAGTTCGTCTAAAGACACACCTAAGCTTGTCGATATTTCCACTAGTGTATGTATGTCTGGGTAATTTCTGCCGATTTCCCAATTAGAAATAGCTGAACGACTAACATTTAATCTCTTTGCCAATTCTTCCTGTGTAATTCCTGCTTGATGCCTTTTTTCTTTTAATATTTTACCAAAATCCACAACATCGCCTCCTTATTCTATCTCTCATTATAACCATTTCATAAAAGAACTTAAAAGCGAATTATTGAAACGAATCGATATATTTCTTATTATTCGATGTCACAATCTGTGACACCTTGTAAAACAAGGATTCTTGCTATTGAAAATGTGAAACAAAACACTTATTATCAAGAGGTGAACGTTCACTAAAAAATAACAAAAAGGAGTACTTATGAAAAAATTATTTATGTTCTCTACTATTTTCTTATTATTTGGTTTGTCCATTCCACAACAGTCAGTAGATGCAGATCAATTAAGTGTTGAAGCCACAAATACAGAATCAAGTTTAATCAACTTGACCCCTTCGTTGGTCAGAGGAGCCAATGTGCCAACGGCAAACTGGAACGTAGCTTCGTCAGGACGTTGTTCAATATCTGGCACTTATAGTGGCAAATATTATTTATATTCTAACTACAATATATTAGGAAAAAATACGTATAATTATTCCTTCCACAATCAAGGTCGCGGAACCTTAGAAATTCGAATGAGAAATTCTGCCAATCATGCCGTCTTAAAAACACACTTCGTTCCAGCTGGCTCTACGATTTCTAGTACTCTTAGTATGACAGATCAAAGTTCAAGATTTTATTACGAATTTTATAGTACTGTTGATTATACTTTTAGCGGATACGTCCAATAAAATAAAAAATTCTTCCCCAAGTTAAATACTTTGACAACGCTTACCGACGAGCGCATGATAGAGGAAAATTAAAAAGGAGCTGTAGCAAGATGAACACAATGGTTTTTGTCAATTTCCCTGTGCAAGATGTTGGTCGCTCGGTCGAATTCTATACAAAATTAGGATTCAAACAAAATAAAGAATTTTCGACTGAAGAAGCAAGCGCGATGGTTTGGGATGACACATTTTGGGTGATGCTCTTGACACATGACTTTTACAAAAAATTCTTAAAAGACAAAGAAATCGCTGACACAAAAAAAATGAGCGGTGCACTGATTGCTTTTAGTTTAGCAAATGCTGCTGAAGTCAAACGTTTTGGTGAAATTGCAAAAGAAAATGGTGGTAGCTACCATACAGTCGATATGGGAATACCGGAAGAAGAAATGTATTCTCTTGAAGTACAAGATCCTGATGGAAATACATTGGAACCAATGTGGATGAAAATATAATCAAAAAAGAAGACTTTCCAACATATAGTTATTGGAGAGTCTTCTTTTCTTTTATTTTATCTGATCCATTTGATTTCATTCAATGGGTAATACACAAATCTCGCTTTTCCTAAAATTTCATCTCTAGATATTGTTCCAAATGAACGACTATCTTTTGACACACGGCGATTATCCCCCAAAACAAAATAGCTATCTTCAGGTAATTCTGTATATCCTGTCAACTCTTCCAAGGTAAAATCGGTAGTATAAGGTGCATTTTCGTGGTCCGAACGGATATTTTTACTTAAATAAGGTTCTTCGATTAGTTGGTCGTTGATTTTTAGTTGATCCTTTTCATAACTAATGGTTTCTCCCGGTAAACCAATGACTCTTTTGATATAGATGGTTCCATCTGAAAGTTGGAAAACGACCACATCAAATCGTCTGATTTCAGAGAATTTTTCCATAACGACCATATCCCCTTGTTTAAGGACATTCTCCATCGAGTTCCCTTCCACTGGTACTGGGATCAATATAAATCCTCGTAAAATAAATGCAATCACTATGGAACAAAGTAAAAATTTAATAAATAACCAAAAACGGTCAATATAAAGCTGCTTTTTTGTCAAAGCCCATCAATCCATCCCTCGTAAAATCTTAACCTATTACCCTCATTATATAGAATAACTACAGAAAAAGCGAATGGTTCAATGATCATTTACAGATAGGTGCGAAAAAAGACGGACAAACGTACTATGTTTTAGAAATAATTGAATAGTCCAAAATCACTCGACCAAATAGGGCTATTCAAAAATATTGCCAAAGCAGTACTTGTCTCGTCTTTTTTTAAGTCATACTCTTCATACCAAATTCCATTGATCAGGCGAGATGATTATTCTCTAAATAATGATCCCAAGCCGTATCAAAGATATCCATAGAGGGCAAATAATCAACATTCATTTCTAAATAATCAGAAATTTCTTCATAACTTGTACTATGTTTCGGAAACTGGATATCTTTTCCAGCTTCGGTTGCAAAAGTTGATAACGCATCAGAAGATTTCCCTCCACGAAGAGTCATCAGATAGTGATAGAAGCTGCGATTCATTGATTTCCCTCCCAATTGGCAGCAATAAATGCTGCACGACGCGCATGATTACGCTCAAAGTTCTCAGGATTTTTTTTGTAGTAATCTTGATGCTCATCTTCTGCTAAATAAAAGGTCTCCGCTGGCTCGATCGTCGTAACGATAGGGTCAATAAAGCGACCACTTGCTGCAAGTTGTTGTTTGCTTTTTTCAGCTTTTTGACGTTGTTCTTCTGTAGTATAAAAAATCACAGGTCGGTAATTATCGCCTCGATCTTCAAATTGACCAAAAGCGTCTGTAGGGTCCGTTTGTTGCCAATAAAGCTCAAGTAATGCTTCGTATGAGATCAATTCAGGATCATACAAGATTTCTACTGCTTCAGTATGTCCTGTTGTTTTGGCCTTCACTTGTTCGTACGTTGGATTTGGTACATGCCCACCAGTATAACCGGACATGATCGTGTGGATGCCTGGTAATGTATCAAAAGGCTGGATCATACACCAAAAACATCCTCCTGCAAATATTGCTCGTTCCATCATTGATTCCTCCCTTACTCTCGAGATATCACTTAATTAGTACTAGATTCGGTCGTTTCTTCCGTCGTCGAGGAATCTTTTGGTAAATACAAACTAAAGCGAATATCGTCGTTGACTAAATCAATTTTGTCCGCTTTGATGTACATTCCATTTTGCATACGGAATTGATCTAATCGTAACATGATCGTTAAATCCTCTGTATTGATCTCGATCCATTCAGGTAGTTTGTAATTTCGCTTGATCATGTTCATCACATCTCTAATCGGCAGATTCAATGTACCGATCGATAGACTTTTTGCTTTTAACTGAACATTGCCATTTTCCATTACATACGGATCAAAATACAAGTAAAAGTCGATAGGGAATCCTAACACTTCAAACGTACCATTAAGCAATGCTTCATTTTCTAAATAAAATTTATACTTGATATCTTGTCCTTCTTGGAAATCTGTCAAGAAAAAGCTGATCAGTTGGTTGACTTTTTCTTTTTGAGTATTGATCGTCAATACCGGGTCGCCTTGTCTTTCTGTAATCGCTGGTACTTCTGGCAAATCAGGTTCACGATTGGCGAATATCCGCGTACCTAAGAAAATCGTCGAACCAATGATCAGGCCTAATAAAATCAGAAAGGCGTATTTCCAATAGTTATGCCTTTTGTTTTTTTCAACTGTTGAACTTCGTTTATCCATCCTTGTTTCCCTCCTTGACCAGCCATTTTTCATGCGTTTCGATCAATTGATCTCTCACAGCATTAGCCATCAATTGATAGCCTAAGTTATTAGGATGAAAATGATCTTCTTCATATAACACATTATTTTTCGTCCCGTTCGAACTATCACTAGAAGTTGACTGATCAGAAGCTTCAGTAATTCCGACCTCTTGATTTAATCCTTGGTACAATAGATCATTGATCGGGATAAAATAGCTATTTTCTGCTTCATTTACTACTTGCTGTGTTCCTTCATTCCAGTTATCCACAATCGTTTGCATATCCGTGATCTCAGGGAAGTTCAAATAAAATGGATTGTAGATCCCTAAAATATAGATAGGTACCTCTTTATTTAACCCTCGTATCTCTTCAATGATTGCTTGGACATTTTCTTGATAATTCTTGATTGGTTTATTGAATGAACGAATACTGATACCAAAAAGATTATTTTGGATCACTTTCATTAAATCATTCCCACCAACAGTCAATGTAATAATGTCTGCGGTTTCGATATTCTTTTGGATTTCTTCATTTTTTTTCAATCTTTTTAATATTTGATCACTTCGTTCGCCATTTACACCGTAGTTTTCAATTTCAATGGCTGTCAAACCATATCTGTCTTTTATGTCATTTGCGACTAACGGAACAAAACCACCTTGTTTCGTCTGGTCGCCTACTCCTTCAGTTAATGAATCGCCAATTGCTACATAGTGTAACTTTTCTTTTTGATTGCTTTCAGAAGTAACCGACGCTGCCGGTTTTAACAAAGGCTGTGCTTTCGGCACACTCAAAGAGAGTCCGACAAAGAGAAAAACTGCAGTGAATAAAGGGATCAAAACAATCAACCACTGTTGTTTCATTCGTTTCATTGTTTCACCTCTAGACCATGATTGTTTCTTATATTACCAAAATTCCGATTAAAAAAATAGCCCTTTTCTGAAAAAAAGAAAGAGGCTGTTTCTCATCTGCTAAAGGAAGTGGAGCATCTCAAAATGTCTTTTCCTCCTCACTTCCTTACGCTAGTAGCACTTGCACGAATAAAAAGACAGATCACAAAGAACACGTCTATTGGTCTTCACATTATCTGTCTTTCTATTTCTTATTTTACATTCATCAATCGGTATAATACATGATTGCAAAAGCATTTTCCCCTGTATGGGTAGCAATCACTGGATTTGTATGCAATACTGGGATGTCCATATCGGGAAACAATTGTTTCAAGCCTTCTTCAAACTCTCGAGCAAGCTCTGTCGCACCTGCATGTGAGATACCGATCTGGCGAACGTTCGGTAGAGCCTTCAATTCTTTCTTCAAGCTATCGAACCACTTGTCGAAAGTCTTTTTCCCACGACCTTTTGTCACAGGAATCAGCTCTGAGTGAGCGAAGTTCATCACCACACGAATGTTCAACATACTTGATAGTAAACCAGTTGCACGACTGATTCTTCCACCTTTTACTAAGTTATCCAATGTGGAGATACCGATATAAAGTTTTGTATTATTTTTGATCTTCTCGATTTCAGCAAGGATCTCTTCTGCTGATTTACCTTCTTTGGCCATTTCAGCCGCACGAATCACTTGGAAAGATAAACCTTGGTCAGTCGTATCACTATCAATGACTGTGACGTTTGTTTTCGTTAGGTTGCTTGCTTGTCTTGCAGCTTCAACCGTTCCACTTAACCCTTTCGTCATATGGATGGAAATCACTTCACTACCATCTTGGCCTAATTCATCATACGTTGAAATGAATTCGCCGATCGGCGGTTGACTTGTTTTAGGTAATGCTTTTGATTTAGCCATCATTTCCATGAATTTCTCTCCGCCTAGTTGATCGTCATCAGGATATACAACGCCATCGATCATAATTGATAATGGCATAACATGAATATTCAAATGATCTCGTACTGCTTTTTCCATTGTACAAGAAGAATCTGTTACTATTTTTACGTTTGTCATTATTTCACACTCTTTCTTTCACAAAGTGCCTAGCATTTTTCAGGCAGGTCCACTTTCAGTATACCAAAGAACTTCTGTTTTTTCATCAAATTCAGTTATAAACAAGTTTAAAATAAATTGTTTGTTATGATAACATGATTCTATTCAGTTTTCTTTATCTGCTCTACTTTTTTTGATGGAACGACAAAATAAGCGGAAGAAACCTAAATGATAAAAAAATCCGTTTCGGTTTCTTCCGCTTTAAATCTATAGATTCAACGAGACATTATATCTCTTCGGTTGTGTGTTCTTCTTTACGTTTATACGTCTCAAACTGATGTGCATAACTATTTTTTTCATCTATTTCTCCCGGACTGATATTGATCAATGACCATGCTTGCCAGTCTACAGCAGGAAAATACGTATCTCCTTCGAAAGAATGATGGATCACCGTACGATACAAAATCGTGCAGTAAGGTAAAAATTCTTCATAGATTGCTGACCCTCCAGCAACAAATAAAATTCCATCTGCTTCTTTTTCATACGCTAATACTTCATTGACATCATGCATCACTATTACGCCCTCGGCTGTAAACTCACGGTCTCTTGTCAAAACAATCGTTTTACGATTAGGTAGTGGCTTACCGCCCATCCCCATAAATGTTTTTCGTCCCATGATCAATACATTCGCTTCAGTCATTTGCTTAAAAAATTTCAAATCATTCGGCAAATGCCAAGGAAGTCTATCTTCTTTTCCGATCAGGCCATTTTCATCTTGTGCCCAGATTGCAGCGAACATTTTCTCATCCTTTCTTAGACCGCGATAGGTGCCTTTATTGAAGGATGCGGCTCATATCCTTCAACTTTGATATCATCCATTTCAAAATCAAACACAGAGTTTTTTTCTGTATTCAATACTAGCTTCGGAAATGGACGAACTTCACGAGACAATTGTTCTTTCATTTGCTCTACGTGATTGGAGTAAAGATGCGCATCGCCTAAAGTATGGATAAATTCACCAACTTCCAATCCAGTTTCATGTGCAATCAGATGTGTCAATAAAGCATAGCTAGCAATATTGAATGGGACACCTAAAAACACGTCAGCACTTCTTTGATACAGCTGACAACTTAGTTTATTGTCATTTACATAGAATTGAAACATCGTGTGGCAAGGAGGTAAAGCCATACTTGGCACATCTTCTGGATTCCATGCTGAGACGATCAGTCGTCTTGAATCAGGTGTCTGCTTGATAGCATCGATCACTTCTTTGATTTGATCGATGAAACTACCTTCTTTGGTTTCCCAATGACGCCATTGATAGCCATAAATATGACCAAGATCTCCATGTTTTTCTGCAAATTCTTCATCTGCCACTATCTTTTCACAGAATTTCTTGCTTTCTTCTTGATAGACTTTATTGAATTCTGGATCAGTCAAACTACGATGTCCGAAATCTGTCATATCCGGTCCTTGATAGTCCTCACTTTTGATATACCGTTCAAATGCCCATTCATCCCAAATATGGTTATTATTTTGTAAAAGATAACGGATATTCGTATCTCCTTTTAAAAACCATAATAATTCGCTTTTGATCAAACCAAAAGGTACACGTTTTGTCGTCAATAACGGAAAGCCTTTTTGCAGGTCAAATCGCATTTGATAACCGAATAAACTAAATGTTCCTGTTCCCGTACGATCACCTTTTACATGTCCTTCAGATAACAACTTTTTCCCTAGATCAAGATATGCTTGCTCCATCTTTTCCCTCCTAATTATCTGCCCATTCACTTAAATATTCCCAACGTGACATTTTTTCTTCCAGCAGTTCCTCAGTTGTGGTCACTTCTTTTTGTAATTCTTGCAATCGTGTGAAATCATCCCCTTGATGGTTCATCTCCTCTTGCAATTCATCCAAACGATTCTCTAGTTCCGCAATCTCATCTTCGATTGTTGCCCATTCTTTCTGTTCCATATAAGAAAGCTTTTTCTTTGGCTCAGATTTTTTTTCTTCTATCTTAACTTTGACTTTTTCTGGTTGAATCTGTTGATCTTCTTTGCGTTTGGCTAAATAGCTAGACATATCGCCATAATAAAGCTCTTGTTTGCCATCTCCTAGAAAAACTAACAGTTTATCAACTACCTTATCTAAGAAATAACGGTCATGAGAAACGGTGATCACCGCTCCAGGGAAGGTTCGGAAATAATCTTCCAAGATCGTTAAAGTAGCGATATCTAAGTCATTGGTTGGCTCATCCAGCAATAGAACATTTGGTTGCTGGATCAATAATTTGAGTAAATATAAACGACGCTTTTCCCCACCAGATAGTTTACGGATCAGTGTTCCGTGCATAAATCTAGGAAACAAGAACCGCTCCAAAAGTTCGGCGACACCGATTTGCGTTCCATCCGCCGTTTGGACTTCTTCTGCCGCTTCTTGCAGATAAGCAATCATTCGTTTGTCCGGAGACATTTTTTCATTTTCCTGTGTATAGTAAGCTAATCGAACAGTTTCGCCAATCGTATAGATGCCACTATCTAAGGATAATTTCCCTGCTAAGATATTTAACAACGTTGACTTTCCAGCACCGTTCTCTCCAGTGATTCCTAGACGCTCTCTTGATTGGATCAATAGATCCAAGTGTTGGAGCAAAGGTTTTCCTTCAATCGAATACGAGCCATCCTTGATCTCGATCACTTTTTTACCTAAACGTTGTGTCGCGATATTTAGTTCGATATCCGTATCATGATTGACTTGATATACGTTTTCTTTTAAATCTTCAAAGCGATTGATACGTGCTTGCTGTTTCGTCCCACGAGCTTGTACTCCCGCTCGCATCCAAGAAAGCTCCTGCTTATACAGGCGTTTACGCTTTTCTTCTTGTTCGACTTCGACACGATCTCTCTCGGCTTTTTCAATTAGATAAGCTTCATAATTGCCTTTATATTCATAAAGATTCCCAAAGGCAAGTTCAAAGATCCGATTCGTGACACGATCTAAGAAATAACGATCATGGGTCACCATCAATAAGGCACCCCGATATTGTTTCAAGTAAGATTCCAACCATTCGATCGCTGCATAATCTAAGTGGTTTGTCGGCTCATCAAGTAATAAAAGATCAGGTTCATCGATCAAAACCTGTGCTAAGCTCACACGTTTTTTTTGTCCACCCGAAAGCTCACCGATTTTCTTTTCTAGTTGGCTGATCCCTAATTTTTGCAAAATGATCTTGGCATTTGTATCCGTCGTCCAAGCGTCCTCTTTATTCATTCGCTCTTCTGCCAATGCATAGCGTTTTTGGACTGCTTCATCATCGCCATTTTCAGCTAATGCAATCAAGGCTTCCTCATAGAGTCGTACAGTCTGGATCAATGGACTATTCCCTTGAAAAACAGCTTGTAAGACCGTATCATTTTCTGAAAATGAATCGGTTTGTGATAAATAACCGATACGGTAATCATTCGGATAAAAAACTGTCTGCTGATCACCATCTCCACTGTCAAGTCCAGCAATGATATTCAAAAGACTTGTTTTACCAGTTCCATTAGTACCAATCAAACCGATGCGATCATGTTCATGGATCAAAAAGGAGATCTGATTAAATAATTCTTTTTCTCCATATGTTTTTTTGAGGTCAGTTATTTTTAGCTCTTTCACCAGTACTCCCCCCTTATCTTGGATATTGTAACATAAAACAATTGTTTAAAAGATAGTTTTTTTCGAATATTCTTTTTTTTAGGTAGCATTGAAGAAACGTGTTCTCTCATTTCATATAACTGAATATCCAGGATTCAAAAACCTGACTTCCAGGATAAACTTAATTATTAAGGTTAAACGACTTCTGTCACAACCCCATAAAAAAAGAGGAGCTGTGCTTTGTCACAACTTCCTCTTTTGGTCTTGTTTCAATTGAAATTTCTTTGCTTTCGCTTGGAAAGCAAAGCGAAATGAAAAGCGATCTGTCGGCTGATTCATTGTATAGGACTCCAACAGGTTGATATTTCTTCTGTATTGATTTGCAGAAAAAGTCGTGATTGCTTCTGCTACTTCATATTCATCAATGACTTTTCTTTCTAAATAATAACCTCTTAGCATTTTTTTCGTAAATAAACGATCTTGCTGGATCATCCAAGAGGAAATCAGATTACCACTCATCATCCGAATCCCTTGAGCTTTGCGTTGTTCAATGAAGAATCCAATCATCGATTCATCATAAACATCCGTTAGATTCTCCAAACTTTCAATGATCAACTGAGTATTCTTTTGATACGTCTCTCGAATTTCTTGAATATCTTTCTCAGAAATCATGGTCTGGCGATCACTTTGCCGTCGTTGCCAAAACATTTTTGGATGGAGAATGATCCGCATCAGTCGACGTACTACGATGAACCAAAAACCAATGAATGATAAAATTTGACTTGTGATAGACTGTTCAAAGTTAGCCAGGAATCTTGAATAAAAACGATAGCCATTAGAAGACAGCTTCCCAGAACGATATCTTTCATCCAAGCCATCTCGCTCAATCGATAAAATCAACGCTTGGATTTCTTGGACTTCTTGCTTTTCATCGCCACTCAAATCAGATAAATAGAGCTCACTGATTCTTTCTTGGTAAGTCTCAATCACCGCTTCTATCGCTAAATAAGCTTTTGATCCTGATTCTTCCGCTTCTTTTTCTAAGCGCAGTGTTTCAATCACTTCTTCCAAGATCATCAAAGCTTTTAAATCAGTTGTCGCTGCTTCTTCTGTTTCAGTCAACATTGGCAATACAATGATCCCGATAATCAACGTGACTAGAATAACACCTGCGGTCAAAAACAGGAGTAATGAACGCTGATTGAATGCCATTTGGTTGATCGTGAATGGTAAAATAAAAATAGTCGCTAAACTGACGGTTCCTTTTACGCCTCCGAAGGTTAAGATCAAGACTTCATTCAGTTGTTTCTTGAGACTTTGGAAACCGCCCTTGAATATATAAAACAAGCTGATTGAAACGAAGCGAATGATGAACAGCATGATCGAAATCAATAAGATAATCATTAGCAACAAACTATTCGGATATAAACCGTCACCCCAAACAGGTGTAAAGACTTGTGTCAGTTCGATTCCTAAAAATATAAATACCAGTGCATTCAATGTGAAGGCAATCGTTGTCCATGTACTATTCGACAAAGTTGACAACTCCGCATCAAAGACTGAGATTTTTTTAAATCCTGAGGCTTGTAATACCCCTGCAACCACAGCTGCAATAATTCCTGAAACATGAAAGACTTCGGCTAAAACATATGCTAAGAAAGGCAACAACAATTCAATCAACAAGTAGCCTGTCACGTCACGTGCCGACGCTTTCTCAATCAGACCAATAATTTTTCTTTTCATCCAGACAAGTAAAAAGCCGACGACTGCCCCGCCAATACTTGATAAAATCAATGTAACGCCTGCGTTGACCGCAGAAAACGTTCCAGTGATCAAAGCGGCTAAGGCAAATTGGAAGGCTGTAACGCCAGATGCATCATTCAGTAACCCTTCACCTTCCAAAATATGCATGGCTTTTTTCGGAATGTTCACACGATTGGACAGCGAACTGACTGCCACCGCATCTGTCGGACCTAGTGCTGCACCAAAAGCGAAACACGCGGCTAAAGGAACACTTGGTAACAAAAACGATAACGTTGCTCCGACGCCAATCAAAGTCAAGATCACCCCACCAAAAGCGAGAAACAATATCGTATCGAAATTTTTCAAAATCGAGGCGATATCCGCTTTTTCTCCTTCTCTAAAAAGCAAAGGGGCAATGATCATCACTAAAAATAATTCAGGTTCAAAATTGATGGATTCACCCCATTCGGTCAATCCTAAAATCACGCCAAGAAATATTTGGATCAGTGGTGCAGGGATCATCGGCAAGATACGACTTGCTATGTTGGATAGCGTGATCGTGACTGCAAAAACAATCACTAACTCTGCAAATTCCATGCTTGATCCCCTTTATTTTTTATTTTGTGCAAGAACTTTCAAATATTGCTCTTTTTTCTTTAATATTTTGTTTTCAACAACTTCCGCTTGGGTCACTCGACCATCTAACTCACATTGCACACGTTTTGATTCTAAACGGAGCAATTCGTGTTTCAATCGTCCCAATTGACGATACATCAAGATATTTCTTTTACGCAACTTACATAAGATTTGACGACGATCTTCCATTGAAAAAGTACCATAGTGTTCAACCAGTCGTTTCTTTTGTTCTTCAAAACTCTCTCTCATTTTCAAGATCTCCTATATTCAAACTGCACCAATTATAGCAAAAAGTTCTAAGAATGCAACTAAAACCTTTTTACTTTTACAGTGAAGTGTTTGTTTCAATCCCAGAAACTCATTCTAGTCCAATCACTATAAAATATCAACTGGAATCATAAAATAAAGACAAAAGAAAAACACATGCAAAACCTATTCAAAAGTTTTGCATGTGCTATTTTTCAAACGTCATTCGCTCTTATTCGAAATATTCGCCATAAACATCGTCAACACGTTGTTCTGGGTTGATCACAATGTATAAGTTACCAGTTTTTTCACTGATTTTTGTTGATTGATATTGATTATCTAATCCCTCTGTTCCTTTGTCCAAGTAAGGGAAGTATACTAGATCAGGTGTACCATTGCGATACAAGATTTCCATACGTTCAATATCTTCATATTTCAAAGCACGATTGAACATACCCATTTCCAAACCACCTAGATTGATATCATGAGTAGCTACTGAATCTCCTTCATGGAAGATCTCGATTTTAAAACCGGCACATGGATGGATCTCGATAAATTCGCTTCCATTGATACGACCAAAACTTGTTGTGATTTGTTTGATCCAAAGGTCGCCGATGTGACGACGATTGATCGTCCATGTTTCGCCGTTACGGAAATAAAATTTTAGCGCTGTCATTTCTTTGCTCATTAAAAAAATCTCCTTTTTTGACGCATTATATTCTGTTTCATTACTAGTTTAGCATAAAACAACAAAAGCGGTCATCTCTCATGTTTGCTTTTCTGTCAGCTTTTTTGATAACAATCCTCCTATAAAAGAGAAGAGGGACATGAAAAACATGCTACAAAAAAGCCAAACGCTTCTATAGATAACTCTCATGCCCTTACTTTAGCCATGTCAGTATATGAATAGCCCGCCAATCAAACGTAATTAGTGATTGCCACGGTTTCATTGACTACCCTTGTTGCTCTTTCAGATAGGTTAATAACGCAGCTTGTTCATTCGGTACCAGTCCGTTCACTACCGCCGACTCCGCAAGTGCTAATGCTTCACTGACCCATTTACCTGGTTTTTTCTCACTCGTAGCTAATAACACCTTTCCATCAATGGACAACTCACTCATTGTCTTGATAGGAAGTGCGTGATAAATGTCTAGCACAGTTGTTGTGTCAGGGGTTTGTTGGAAGTAAATCATTAATTCCTCCACATCCAACGATGCGTCTTTTCCAAGATGATAAATCTCCAATGGTGTTAATCGTCGTTCTTGTCGCTTCGCCAATCCTTTGACCAAACGTTGGACTTCTCGAATCATTTGGTTGGAACATTTCCATGCTTTTAAGAAAGGTGCCACCTCTTGCTCTGATCGACCGAGCTGGTTGAGCAACAATGCCCAAGCTTGACTTTCTTTTTTTAATGGGATAGATGGTAAATCGGCAAATCGTAGTAATGCCTCACCATCTTCTTTTAATTGTGGACAATAGATGTAACATTTTGTTTCAACAAATGCGACCAAGCCATGATTACGAAAATCCCCTAAAAGCATTTTGATAAATTCAACATTCATTCGTTCAATAGAAATTTTCTCCAATAAGGCATGGTTGTCTTCGATTGCCTTGGCTGTTTCTTCTTCCAATTTGAATCCTAACTGGCTCACAAAACGAAGGCCACGCATCATTCGCAAGGCATCTTCATGAAATCGTTCAAAAGGCCGGCCGACTGCTCGTAAGACGTGATTTTCTAAATCAGCCAAGCCGTCGAATAAATCGATGATTTCACCATCTTCTTTCAAAGCAAAAGCGTTGATCGTAAAATCTCTTCGCTTTAGATCCTCTTCTAGTGTACGAACAAATGAAACACTATCGGGTCGTCGATAATCTTGATAAGTCGATTCCGTACGAAATGTCGTGATCTCATATTGCTCCTCTTCATGCAAGACGAGAACCGTTCCATGTTCGATCCCAATGTCGATCGTTTTTGGAAACAATTGCTTGATTTCTTCTGGAAACGCACTAGTAGCAATATCTACATCATGAATTTTTTGTCCGAGTAACGTGTCTCGCACACTACCACCAACAAAGTACGCCTCAAATCCAGCTGCCTCGATTTTTCTTATTACTGGAATTGCTTTTTTATATTCGATCGGTAATTCACTTAGTCTCATTTTTACTCCTTCTATCCTCTCACTGTTCCTCATCTTTTCGGGCAAAACGATGATGGTCCCTTCGATTGAACTTCTCCATATTTTTTTCAAATACCGTCGTCAAATCAATTCCTAACGAGTTTGCCATGATCATCGTTACAAATAGAACATCGCCTAATTCTTCCGCCACTGAATTACTAGGTTCTGTTGCTTTTTTACTTTTTTCGCCATATGAATGATTGACCTCTCGTGCCAATTCACCTACTTCTTCGGTCAGACGTGCCATTTGCGCCAATGGCGAAAAATACCCAACTTTAAATTGTTGGATGTACGCATCGACCTCTTCTTGCATACTTTTTAGTGAACGCTCTTCTTTCATTAAGAACCCTCCAATCATCTCTTCCTAAAAAACTTTACAGCAAAACCGCAAGAAGTGCAATTGTGAAAACAAAGAATACATGCTACATTATGTTAGGTATACTTAATAAATTCTTAGCATCAAGCCAACTTGGTCTATTCTATAACTATAAAAAATGAATAACTAGTTTCCTAATCCCTAGGTTTATATCTAGGATTTACCGCTTGTTGCATAATGAATCATATCAATAGTAGAAAGTGGGGATTCGATGACATCATTGAAAACAATGAAAGAAGTTTTTTTTATTATTTTAGGAACAAGTATTTATGCTTTTGGACTAGTCTATTTGAATATCGCAAACCAGCTAGCTGAGGGTGGAGTTTCAGGTATTACCCTGATTTTGCGTGCTCTTTTTCATATCGACCCAGCTTATTCTACTTTATTGATCAATATTCCATTGATCCTACTAGGCGGAAAAATATTAGGAAAACGCGCGCTCGCGTATACTGTCTTAGGCACTGTCTCGCTTTCTGTCTTCTTATGGATTTGGCAAAGGATTCCCTTACAAATCAACTTAGAGCATGATTTACTGATCGTCTCATTACTTGCAGGACTGATTGCCGGAGTCGGCAGCGGGATCGTTTATCGTATGGGAGGTACTACAGGAGGAAGTGACATCATCGCTCGGATACTTGAAAAAAATCATGGAATCTCTATGGGACGTTCCCTTTTAGCTTTTGATGTGATAGTTTTACTTGCTTCATTAACTTATATCGATTTGAAGCGGATGATGTACACGTTAATCGCTTCCTATGTATTTAGTCGTGTCATCGATTTTATCCTTGATGGCGGCTACTCTGCCAAAGGGATTCTTGTGGTCTCAAATAAAAGTGAGGAAATTGCGCCTTTATTGATGACTGGCTTACAACGTGGTGTCACATTCTTGCACGGAGAAGGTGGTTTTTCTGGTGTCGATAAAAAAATGATCTATATGGTAGTAAGTGCCAGGGAATTAAATGAAGTAAAACGGATCATTCATGAAATTGACGAACATGCCTTTCTTTCGATTCTAAATGTCCATGAAGTAGAAGGAGAAGGCTTTACGTATCTCAAACCACAAACGAATCGGTTTAAAAAACTGATAGAATGATTTTGAATCAAGTAGTTTCATTCGTCTCCTTAGAGATATTCTCAGTTCATTTAGAAGTGCCTAGGCGATAAGTCATTTTGTGTTTCCTAAAACCGAATATATAGTACTCCACAAGCTTATCTTCATAAATAAGCGTGAAGAACGAAAATGGCTCTTCAAAATTTTCGGGGGTTCACGCTTATTTGTCGTAGTTGGGTACTTCTGTCACATCTTCTTTGATCAATAGCCTTATCGATGTCATACACCTTGATAATTAATTACCCATCCTTTCACTCTTTGGTTTATGCAAAAGCTTTAAGCCTTGACACGATAAACGATACCTTCTGGTACAAAACCTAATTGAGCATAGTAAGAATGCGCATCATTCGCTCCTGAAACATAGACTTCTTTGCTAGGAAACTGTTCGCAAAAGTAGGTCATCAACTGTTTGCCATATTCTTTTTCTCGATGCTCTCTATAAATAAGCAAATCGACGATCCGATCCAGACCACAAAATCATTTAGTGTCCTCATAAAGCCCACAACTTGTCCATTTTCGATTACGAGAAATGTAATAGATTTTTCTAATGCTTCAAGAAAGTTTGGTTGATTCTCTGGTAACCAATAACCCCATTCTTCTCCTTCAGTTTTTAATAAGTCAAATAATTGTTGTTGATATTCTGATGTGTACTTCTTTATTTCCATTTTTTGCATATCCTTTATAACATATTGTCATTTGATCATAGATACTATAGTAGAAATTAAGCGTGGGAATCACTGCTCGCATCCTAAAGAACCTTTCGATAATCCCCGTCTTTATATTTAGTAAAACCATTACTAATCAAAACACGGACAGATGGGATATTTTCTTCTCCAGGATCGGCTATTACTAGACGGCCACCTCTTTTTCTTACTTCTTCAATCAACATTCGAATAATCGTTTTCCCTAGACCTTTCCCCAATACATATTCTTCACCGAGTAGATAGCTCAACTCATATGCTTGAGTATGCTCAAGCGTTCCAACTAGATCGCTATAAACTTCCATCGCATAACCGGGAACTGAAGATATATCAATACATTGTGCAAATCCGATTTTTTTATCATTTATATAAATAATGAAATGATTAATTGGTTTAGTGTTTACCGGAATATCAGCCGATTCCTCTAACCATTCTCGCTAGTCAGACTCT
Source organism: Enterococcus sp. 1001283B150225_161107_E12 (assembly GCF_015556925.1). NCBI lineage: Bacteria > Bacillati > Bacillota > Bacilli > Lactobacillales > Enterococcaceae > Enterococcus > Enterococcus sp. 1001283B150225_161107_E12. The sequence goes on from NZ_JADNNI010000006.1 coordinate 67,674, forward strand.
CCATAGGGACAAAACCATTTGTAGATAAACGGTTTCTATATCCAACTTTCAAAAATAGGTAAATCTGCTGGTGTAAAAGGCTTGAATAGAATTTCTTGATTTTTCATGTATAAGTCTCTCCTTGAATGTATTATTTAGCTTAACGTTCAACCACCCTTTAGTTTTTCTGTCCGAAAATATCACTGAAATCAGATATGTATACATTTATAGCAGAACACCGCACCTTCTAAAATTCTATAATATGTAAAGAACTCGGGACATTTCGTTAATACGGATCAACCAAAGGCAATCAGCGAAGCAATCAAAGTAATTTTGTTATTGAAATTCATGTTTCGTTGAACTAAAAACCTTAATAAAAACTAGGCTTCCTTTACGAATATTACTCGGAAGGAAGCCTAGGCTTTATTATATATATACTTTCACTATTGATACTTACTTATCAAAATTTTACTCTTCCATGACCAGCTTTCCCCACACTCAGCTCTTACTCTTCTGTGGCGCTTGAAGGATCATCCGATTCACTTCATCTGATAGTTCTAAGAACGCATCTTTGTTGCCTTCTTCTAATGCTTGATCGATTTGTTGATAGAGCATGTTCAGCTTTGCTTCTTGCTCTTTTTCTTGGAAATAATGCTCGATTAATTCTGTTGATTCTTCGCTGATTGCATCTTCCCATGAGGCTAACGGGTTATCTTCGATGATGGCTAAATATTCTTTCGTTTGCCACGCATTTTCAAAAAGGCATTCGACATAGAGTGGATTTTTCCAATTCAGACGGATTTCGTGGAAGATCTGATCAGTGTCAGTAAATTCCTTTCCATCTAAAAATAGCTTCATCGGCTCACCTTCATAGGAAAGATCGGTGATCTGTAAACCACGTCTTGTTAAGTTTGCTCCTTCAACAAAACGCACATTGTGTAAGATTGCTTCATGATTTGCCAGATAGTTCAAAATCCAAAATACTTCTCTACGACTGAAAGAGACATGGTTAACCATCCAAGTTAAGAAATTCTTCTTTTCTTTAACATCAATCAACATATTCATCACCTCTCTGTTAAATCATCTAATAGCGACAATACCTCCATATCCCCTGGTTCATAAGTTAAATATTGTTCCAATAATTCTCGTGTTTTTGCTAATTGGCCCTCTTCACGTAAGAATAAAGCATATTCTTTCAAGAAATCTGGCTCATGATCTAATTCGTGGGCTGCTTGTTCATAGTGGACTGCTGCTACCGCAAAATCTTCTAATTGATTATAGGCATGAGCGAGGTTCCATTCTGCATATGGATTAGCAACTTCTTCCATTTGGTTGACTGTTTGAACAACGTCTTCATAACGTTCTTGATCCAAGTAAAGATTACTCAACGTCAACAACGTTTCATCTTGTTTGTCGCCGACGTTCAAGGCATCAAGTAGTAACTTCTCTGCTTTTTCTTTGTCATGTAGACGAAAGGCATTTTCAGAAGCCAAGTGATAAAGTTCCACTTGGAATGGATTCTCTTTGATACCATCTTCTAAGACTTGTTGTGCTTCTTCGATCATCTCTTCTTCTTGAAGGGCCTGACCTAGATAAAGGTATAAAGATTGATACTGTGGATTCAATTCCCGTAATTCTTGCAAATAATTGATAGCTTTTTCGTTCTCATGTAATTGTAGATTCGTGAACGCTAATTGGAACAGACGATCATCTGTCCGCTCTTCGGCTAAAGCAGCTTCCAGTGGTGGGATTGCTGCTTCAAAATCCCCTTGCATACTCAACGATTGTCCTAAGCGTTCTTGCATGGAAATACTAGAAATTTCTTCTATACCATTCGCTAACAACATTTCGTAAAGTGCGGAAGCTTCATTAAAGCGGTCAACTGAAAAATACAATTCAGCTAATGCAAATTGAATCAATGGTTCTTCAGGTAATAATGTTGCGGCTTCTTTCAATTTTGCTTCACTTACTTCAGGAATACCGATTACTTGATACAAGTCGGCGATTGCTAATAATGCTTGCGGATAGTATTCACTATCTTGCTGGATTTTTTCTAAATAGTCAAATGCCTGATCGATCTCATTGTCTTCGATCGCAATTTCTGCCAACGGAATATTCCATTCATCATTTTCAGGCGATACAGTTAGCAGATGCTCAAAAATTGCCTTTGCTTCTTCTAAAAAACCGATGGCTAATAATTCTTCTCCTAATTCCTGTAACACATCAGCCGGATCTTCTTGGAGCGCTTTTGCCAAGTATTCATTTGCTTCTGTCAAATTTTCGTCTGCTAATGCTTGTAGCATTTTTTCACTATTTGTCATCATCTAAATCCCTCTAATCTCTTGAACGATCCTTTCATAGGACGCCATTGTTTTCAATAGTTCTTGTTCGTTTGGCAATTGATATCCATCTATTATACCAATTTTTTCCAAAACGAGAATTTTTTTGCTCTTTTCCGCTAAAACCAGCACATTTTCTAGATAATCCATTTTTGATATCTCTTCAGGCCAAGTAATCGGATAACCTAGATGTTGCAGCCAGATAAAAAAATTCTTCAATTGGAAAGAAAGCGACTTGATTTCTGAATTCCATATAAGTTGCATCAAGATACCTAAAAATTTTTTCATACTGGCGGAAAGCAAATGACTATTTTCAGTCAGATAAAAAGCTTGCTCAAATAGTTTACCATAATTTGTCACTTGTTCAGCGTCTTCTTGATAAAAATAAATGATTTCTTCTAGCATACCAGCAAAAGGACGATTGAATAATTTTTCGCGATTCGGATAATTTTTGTAAAGATTTTGAAGAAACGGATGATCACAGACTAACCCGCAACAGATAAAAATCAAAAAATCGATTTGTTTCCCTTCGATTTGCTTTTCACTGATCGTCCGATCATAAATGATTCGTTCTGGAAGGTTCGTCGTTTGAAGAGCCGATTCGTTAGGCCCGTGTAATATCTCGCATTGAGGATTCAGTGCCCGTGCCATGGAGCGGATCGAGACGGGGATCAACCAAAGTGTAGTCTGAAGATACGTATGTTTTTGAAAGAAGCCCGCCAACTCCATAATTCCCTCATTGCCAAAACCTATTACTAAAAGCGGTCGATTTTCGGGATAGCGTCTCGCATAGGATAAGAGACTATGCAATTCAGACAATTGATTACACTGTGTATTGCCACAAATATACCAATCAATCGCTAACTTGTTCGTGAATGACTGTGTCATTTTCTCAGCGTATAGATCATAATAACGTTGGTTCGTCAAAAAAAGAATCGCTTGATCAATCGATTCATTTTTCAACTGACTGACAAATGTTTCCCCATAAAAGATTGTTGTTTCTTCTTGTTGGTAGCGATAGGATAACTCCATGTTGCCCTCCCCTTTTCTTTTATTTTACCATTAGTAAGTAAAATAAAAAAAGAATAAGAAAAACTAGTATATGGACCCATGCCTTTTTTGATCGACTCTATTCTTTTATTTGATATGTAAAGAGTTCCATTCGGTTGCTGAACTATTTGGTTGTCGCCTTTCTACTGCTTTCCGCCACTTTTATCCATCTATATAAAAAATAAAGCGCCTGTAGCCGTAGCCACAAGCGCTTTTTTCAACTGTCTTATTTAACAGCGTCTTTCAATGCTTTACCTGGTTTAAATGCAGGTACTTTGCTAGCTGGGATTTCGATTTCTTCACCAGTTTGTGGGTTACGTCCTTTACGAGCCGCGCGTTCGCGTACTTCAAAGTTACCAAAACCGATTAATTGAACTTTTTCGCCGTTAGCTAAAGCATCTTGGATAGTTGAAAATACAGCGTCAACTGCTGCAGTTGCGTCTTTTTTAGTTAAATCTGTAGCTGAAGCAACTTTTTCGATTAATTCTGCTTTATTTGCCATGGATAGATTCACCTCCTCCAACAAGAGATATGATAGGAACATCATTTTAGTTTAAAAACTTTCTGAGTGGTCCAGAAGTTTATAAGAAATATTGATTAAGTTTCAATATTCTGTTATCACGATATCATATGAATCGCTTAATAGCAAGGTTTTTGGCATTATTTAACCGCTTTTTTTAGTCATAAAAACGTAATACAAAAATATGCTTATTTTTTTTGAAAAAAACGGACTACTATGGTAAAATGCCTATTTTCTTCGACGTGGTATAATTCGGATCGAAGTTCCTTCAAACGTAAATGCTTTTCTGATTTGATTTTCCAAAAAGCGTTCATAAGAGAAATGCATCAATTCTTCTTCATTAACAAAAACAACAAAGGTTGGCGGTTTGACTGCGACTTGTGTTGCATAGAAAATCTTTAATCGTTTACCTTTATCTGTCGGTGTCGGGTTGATTGCTACGGCATCCATGATCACATCATTCAAGACTGCTGAAGAAACACGTAAGTTTTGGTTCATACTCACTTCTTCGATCATTTCAGGCAAACGTTCTAATCGTTGTTTGGTCACAGCTGAAACAAACAGAATCGGCGCATAGTCTAAGTAACGGAATTCTTCACGGATCTCTTGTTCGAAGTCACGCATCGTATTCGTTTCTTTTTTGACTAAGTCCCATTTATTGACAACGATGATCACACCACGGCCAGCTTCATGCGCATAGCCAGCTACTCGTTTATCTTGTTCACGGATGCCTTCTTCTGCGTTCAAGACCATTAACACGATGTCTGAACGGTCAATCGCACGCATGGCACGCATCACGCTGTATTTTTCTGTGGTTTCATAAACTTTACCACGTTTTCTCATACCAGCTGTATCGATCATCATGAATTTTTGACCGTCTTCTGAGACGAAGTGCGTATCGATAGCATCACGCGTCGTTCCTTCGATGTCCGAAACAATCACTCGGTCTTCACCTAGGATCGCATTGATCAAGGAAGATTTCCCTACATTCGGGCGACCGATCAAACTGAATTTGATGGTATCATCCTCTTCTTCTTCTGCTTCTTCATCAAAAAATTTCACTGCTTCATCTAAGATGTCGCCGATCCCTAATCCATGACTTCCAGATACAGGGTAGGGATCACCTAGACCTAGTGCATAAAATTCATAGATATCATTTCTCATTTCAGGATTGTCGACTTTATTAACGGCTAAGATCACCGGTTTATTGCTACGATATAAAATTTTTGCTACGACTTCATCTGCATCAGTGATGCCTTCACGGCCACTGACGACACAGACGATTACATCTGCTTCATCGATTGCGATTTCTGCTTGGTGCTTGATTTGATCCATAAATGGTTCATCGCCTAAGTCGATCCCACCAGTATCAATAATACTGAAATCACGACCTAACCATTCCCCTTTAGCATAAATACGATCACGAGTAACTCCTGGAGTATCTTCGACAATCGAAATACGCTCACCAGCGATACGGTTAAAAATCGTCGACTTACCGACGTTTGGGCGACCAACGATTGCAATTGTTGGATTTGCCATATTTTTTCCTCCTCACATGTTTCCAATCTCACTTAGTGTACCGAATACTTCGCGAACTTTCAAGCTTAGATCGGTGAACATTCAAGTATTTTTCTGGATCACTACCTATTACAAAAGAAAATGGTCTGGGACGTAATCCCCAGACCACTTGTTTTACACATGTACAACTTCCCTTGATGCTGTAAATTCGCGCTTCGGGAACGATCATTCATTTATTTTTCAGAATCATCTGTTGCTGTTTCTTCTACTTCCCCTTTTAAGGCTTCGCCTAAGATGTCACCCATTGTAAATCCTGTGTTTTCTTCAGGTAACTCATAAGACTCAACTTCTTTTGGTTCTTTATCAGAAGCAGGTTTTTCTTCTAATGCTTTGATACTTAATGCAATCCGGTGCTCTTCTGGATTGACTTCTAAAACTTTCACTTGGACATCATCGCCCTCATGCAACACTTCATGTGGTGTCGCGATGTGTTTATGTGAGATTTGTGAGATGTGGACAAGCCCTTCCACTGTTGGGAATACTTCAACAAAGGCACCAAAGCTAGTTAATCGTTTCACTTTACCTTCAAGTACAGCGCCTACTGGAGCTTTTGTTTCGATATCTGTCCAAGGTCCAGGCAATGTGTCTTTGATCGATAATGAGATACGTCCTTGTTCTGGATTGATTGAAAGAACTTTGACTTTCACTTCATCACCAACAGCTAAAACATCACTCGGTTTAGCAACATGTCCGTGAGAAATCTCAGAAACGTGTACTAATCCATCGATGCCGCCTAAATCAACAAATGCACCAAAATCTGTGATACGAGCCACGCGTCCTTCGATCACGTCATTTTCTTGGATAGTTGATAGTAATTCTTTTTTCTGTGCTTCTTTTTCTGTTTCAACGACTGCTTTGTGTGAAAGGATCAAGCGATTTTCTGATGGTTCGATTTCAACGATTTTGAATGTCATCGTTTTTCCTTTGTATTCAGAAAAATCAGCGACAAAATGATCTTCTACCATTGATGCCGGAACAAATCCACGAACACCGACATCGACAACTAAACCACCTTTAACTACATTTGTCACTGGTGCTTCGATGATGTTTCCAGCTTGGAAATCTTTTTCGATATCCTCCCAAACTTTTTTCGCATCTAAGCGTCGTTTTGATAAAAGGTAACTTCCGTTTTCTTTGTCTTTACCAATCGTGCTGATCACGACTAGATCTAACGTATCGCCAACCTTTACCACTTCGTTGATATCTTCAACCGGTAAAGTAGATAATTCTTTTGCAGGAACTACGCCTTCAACACCCGTTCCTTCGATTCCAACGATGGCTTGTTTGTCTTCAATGACTAAAACTTCTCCTTTGACGACATCGCCAACGCTCACTTCTTGAACGCTATTCATTGCATCTTCCATAGATTGGTCTGTCTGATTTTGTTCAAATTCTGTCATAACACTTGTCCTCCTAACCAACATTCTGCCGTTAACTACGGTACTGCCTATAGTTTAATTGATTATTTGAAAAAAATAAAGCGATTTCGTTTGTTTTCCATTAAAATGGTCGGATTCTTCGCTTTTTTTCTATTTAGTCAAGAAAATATCCTTTTTGTTGAATCACTTCTTTAATCGCTTGGACAACTTCTTGAATCGTTTTACCGGTTGTATCGATCCGTATCGCATCTTCTGCTTGCTTCAGGGGTGAAACTTTTCTAGTAGAGTCATATTCATCACGTGCTTGTATTTCTTTTGTCAATTCTTCTAAGTCTGTCGGAATATTTTTCTCAAGGTTTTCTTTGTGTCGTCTTTGTGCCCGTTCAGATACGCTGGCTACCAAGAAAATCTTCACTTCGGCTTTTGGTAAAACAGCGGTACCGATATCTCGCCCATCCATGACGACACCCCCATCTTCACCGATTTTTTTCTGGATCGCAACAAGAGCTTCGCGTACTTTTGAATGCGCAGCTACTTCAGAGACCGCTCGTGTAACGTCTGTTTGTCGAATATCTGAAGTAACGTCTTGCCCAGCTACAAAGACATGTTGTCCATCTGCCATTTGCTCAAATGAAATAGGGTTTTTATTGATCAAATCGACTAACTCTGTTTCATCTGAAAAAGCAATGTGATGTTTGATTGCCAAGTAAGTGACTGCACGATACATCGCGCCCGTATCTGTATAAATGTAGTTCAATTCATTTGCGATGATTTTAGCTACCGTACTTTTGCCTGAAGAGGCAGGACCATCAATTGCGATACTAATTCGTGTCATTTTTCATAAACTCCCTTTTCTCAAAAAAAAGGGGCTGTGGCTCAAGCCACTGCTCCTTATTTAATTACATTTTATGAAGATACTCTGAGGAAAAACAACTCTTCAGTATTATCTTTTTCACTCCATTTATTGGACTCTAAGTTCTTGTCCTGGATATAACATGTAGTTGTTTGGATCGATTCCGTTCAATTGGAACAATTGATCGACTGTAATGCCTGCGCGTTCTGCTACTTGTCTAGGACCTTCACCCGCTTGAACGACTGTGGTTGAACCTGAAACACCTGCGCCTGCCTCTGGTGTTGAAGTAGGTGTTGTTTCTTGTGGAGCCACACTGCTTGGTGTTGTTTGTTCTGGCTCTGTTACTGTTGAAGATGGTGTTGTTTCTGGTGTCACAGCACTTGTTGGTGTTGTTTCTCCAGCAACTGATTGTGTATCAGAAGTTGGTTCACTAGAAACTGTCGTCGATTCTACAGTTGATTCTACAGTCGAACTTTCTACGATCGATGAAGTCGTAGAGGAAGAAGATGCAGCGGTAGCACTGTTACTTGATCCGTTTCTGATCCAGAAGTAAGCTCCGGCTGGAATCGCAATACATAAAACTAATAAAATCAAAAATAGTGATAAGAACAGGGTGTTCCCTTTCTTTTGCTGTCTTTGCGTACTTCTTGAAGATGCTTCATCCTCTGTATCGTAAATTGGTTGTTCCCATGGTTCTTGTGTTTCGTTATTTTCTGATGATTGATGTCTATCTTTTCTACTCACCTTATTGACCTCCTAAATTCTTTCCTAGTTATTATACCATAGGATAATCTTGATTGTACGAAAAAAATACCTCGCACCATTTTTTTAAAATAAATTTAGTAAAATCGTTTGCCAGTCTTTTACTTCTACGGTTGGACTTATTTGCCCTGTTTCAGTTAGAAATAATGATGCGCCATCTCGGTCACAGCAGTCTTTAGGCTTCTCTTTGAGAGTTTCATCGAAATAGTCCATCAGACGTTCTCGTCTACAGGTCGTTTCATGGATATAAGCAAGCATCTGTTGTAGTTGCTTGATTTTCACTTGTTCTTGTTTTTTTAATTGCAGAAGCCATGTATCAGGACTTTGTATTTCATTTACTACCATCAGCCATTTTTGCTGGATCTCATCGAACTGAGGCGCCTCTGTTTGCCCAGTTGACAGATGTTCTTCGAAAATCTGGCGTTGTTCTTTAGACAATTGTTGGAAAAAGTAATGGATCCCTTCATCTCCTGGTCGGTAAAGCAACACAGCGCTACTAGGTCGCTGATCTCGGCCTGCTCGACCAATTTCTTGCATATAATTTTCCAAGCTATCTGGTAGATCATAATGGATGACATACCGAATGTCTGCTTTATCGATCCCCATACCAAACGCATTCGTCGCAATCAAAAATTGCAGTTGATTTTGACTGAATTGTTGTTGAAGTTGGCGACGTTGTGAGGCATCTAGCCCTCCATGATAATACCCCACAGCATAGTCTTTGCGAAACAGTTGATAAAGACGTTCGACTTCTTTTTTAGTCGCACAATAAATGATCATTGCCCCGTCTGCTTGTGCCATCAGCTGACGTAATTGCTGGTCTTTTTCATCTGTATGAAAGACAAATAATGAGATATTTTCTCGATTAACTGAATGTTTGACGATGACAGGTTTTGTGCGAAAGAGAATGTGTTCGATCTCTTCTTGTACCGGTCGCGTGGCTGTTGCCGTCAAAGCTAAGGTAGTTGGTGATCCTAATTCTTTTGCGACTCTTCCGAGAGATTGATACTCCGGTCGAAAATCAATGCCCCACTGTGAGACACAATGAGCTTCATCAACTACGTACAACGAAATTTTTTGTTGCTTCAGCGCATGAAGTACTTCCGGTTGCTGCAACATCTCGGGACTGACAAAGACAAATTTATATTCGGATAAATGAGCTAACACATACTGTTTTTCACTTCTAGTAAGTAAGCTATTATAGGCAACCACCCTTTTCTCTCCTCGTTTTTGCAATTGCCCTACTTGATCTTCCATCAAAGAGAGTAAAGGAGAAACGATCAAGACCATCCCATCTTGCAAATAGCCAGTCAACTGATAACATAAACTTTTGCCATTACCAGTTGGCAGGATCGCTAAAACATCTTTCTGATTCAATAAGGTGGAAATAATCTCTTCCTGTCCTTGGCGAAAAGAGGAAAAACCAAAATACTGTTTCAATGGATCAAGCAAATCCATTTTTATCCCCTCCTTTAAATGTCTCGATTTGTACCAAACGAAATTCTCCGTAATCGATCGTTTGTTCTTCAAGGTCTTTATATCTTAGTGTAAGAAGTGGTCGCTCCAACAAAGCTAAAGATTTTCTTGTCTCGGAGTGGATCAGTCGTTCAAAAGGAAAATCATCAAAAAAGATGGCCCACTCGATCAAATGATCATTGATCGTCCCTTTCTTCAACCCTCGCTTGCTCATCACCTGATCCACTGAATCTCCAGATAAAATCATTGCTCTTGTCGTCAACATGCTTTGATTATAATTTTGTCTTAGCAACGGTGCCAGCAAATCGTATAACAAGAAATCTGAATGCTGTTCGATAATCGCTAATAAGCGATGGATACATTGATCTTGGAATAGTTGCTGTGCTACGCCATCTTCAAGAGTGGTCAGCTGGTACGCGAGTAAGCCTGTTTGCTTTTTACCAGAAAATTGGTTTGCTAAGAAGTTCGCCTGTTCGTCTGGCATCAGAGTAAAAATAGTAGAAAGTTCCTTTGATACTTGAGCGACCAGCTCCGTTTTGGTACACGTTGCTTCTTTCAACCATCTCTTCACTTGGTACGCATAAAAAGGCCCCGTCTCTACTGGTAAATAAGCTGTTTCATTGGCGGATAAGTGAGAGACGACTTGTACAGAGAATTTCAGCAAACGCCAACTAGTAGTAGCTGTACGTCCATACTTATCATAGTGTAGTCCGGTGAGGGATTCTTTTTTTCTTCGCATTTCCCCTTTTTTCGTCAGTTGCAACTCTTGGTCTTCCCACTTTAATAATCCCTCATCTATCATCTGTTGAATCTGCGTATCAAACGTTGCTTGTTCAAGTGAAGGAAAACAACCATGCACAACTAATAGTCGCTGAAAAAAGCCAAAAAGTAGTACCGAGGATGTACGCTTGCCACTTAATAATTGATAGAGTGAGCTTGCTCGTAACTTGTCACTTGAAGAAAATAAAGATAAAATAAACTCAGTCATAGTAATCCCCTTATGTTAGGATGGTGAATATGTCATTATTATGTAAATTAGTTCCTGAACGTTGTATCGCATGTGGTCTATGTCAAATCGAGGCACCTGATATCTTTGATTATGATGAAGAAGGAATCGTCTTATTTGCACAAGAACCAGAAGCACATCAACAATTCGTTCAGCCTTTAGAAGAAGCCAACGTAACCAAAGCTTATCAAAAATGTCCGGTTCGAGCAATCTTATTGGAAAAAGAAAATTGACCGCTCTCTTACAACTAACTTTTAGCAGGACTGTCCGATGATCTACTTGTTTTTTCTATCTCACAAAAATAGATGAGGTAATCGTATTCCCCTCAAGTGATAAGGCGTCATCCACGAAAATGATTCTTAAATTTTTTTGTGGATGACGCCTTATTTTTCTAGGAGCTTCCTTTGAGACGTCTGTATCCGCCGATCAGCTTGTGAAATTTTCAATTATAAACGGATCATTTCTTTTCGTCGTTCCGAAAAGTGACGCTCTTACTTGATTTGGTTCAGCCAATTCATCATGGTCGTGACGATTGCTGTTTGTTGGTCTTCATTACTGATTGTTGCTTCACCATCACCTTTTTGATGACCATAACTACCAAATCCGCCGTGGTTCCCTCCAGCGATGGAAACAAATTCTGTTTGTTCAGGTAAATAAGCTTTTGCTTCATCAGCTGCTTCTTGGTTCATGACTTTGTCTTCACTTCCGGTGATACTGATGACCTGTAAATCAGTTTTTTCCAATGTCCCCTTTTCATCCGGATAACTTGCCATGAAATAAATACCTTTTAATCGTTCGTCATCCAGATTTGCATTAGCATAACGACTTGCCATCACGCCACCTAAAGAATGTCCCCCAATCACAAAATCTTGATCTTTGAAATCCTCTCTGATTTTGTCTGCTTTGTTGCCACTCAGGATCGCCAGTTCAAAAGGCATTTTAGCAATGGCTACCGTATAGCCATTTTCTGCTAGTTGTTCTGCCCATATACTATAACTTTCTGGTTCAACGAGCGCACCAGGATAAAAAATCACCATTGGATGTTCCGCCGATTTTTGCGATTCGAATAATAAATAATCCTCTTTATCTATTCCTTGTTTAAATGATTGCTCTGCTTGAGTCGATGGTTCGTACACACTTTGTTGCCAATAAAAATAACCTCCGATAGCACCTAATCCCAGTACGATCACTAATCCTATCAGGACTCTTTTGAATATTTTCAAAAAACATCACCTTCCGTCAACTTTCATTTGATACTCTTATACACTAAATAAAATACGGTAAAATTGCAAATGATTTTATGTAAGATGTTATTATTGGATATCTTTGTAAGGAGGAACAAGTGACAATGAAAATCCACCACTACTTTGACAAAATTTCTCAAAATAGTGGTGGTTTCTTACATTGTTATATTAAACTCAATTTATGTATTCACTGTTGTGCATGAACTCGCCTCATTTACTCTAGGAAACGATTAATCAACTGGAAAATCGATGTGGGAACTACTTTGGATTAACTTTTCCTGACCGAGTTAGGTAAGTCGAGACAGTTCGTTTTAATTCATCAAATTCTTTTTTACTAGTAGTAATATCTAAAATGAATTTAACTGCCTCTTGCTGGGTAAAAGTTGTTGTATATCCATTCGCTTGCAAAAATGTAATCATCGATACAAATGCTGTACGTTTGTTACCATTATGAAAAGGATGCTTTGTAGCTAAATTGATTGTAAGTATAGATGCTTTATCAAATATCGTAGGATACAAATCTCTGCCAAAAACTGACTGTGCAGGTTGATTTATTGCCATATCTAGTGCAGTTGCATCTTTTATACCGATTGTTTCACCTTGAGAATATGCTAAAATTACTTTAGCATTTATCTTTATGATGTGTTTTGAAGTCAAATATATCATAGGTCGACCAAATCTTTCAATGCTTGATCATATTGATTCATCACAGAGTCGACAATAGTATCAATATCAATTTCCTCTTGTGCTTTTACTATTCTAACTGCCCCATCTTTATCAAATATATAACTAATGGACTCTCCAGTTTTAACTCCAATATACTCTTTTACTTCATTTGGTATTGTTGTTACATCACTATTTCCAGATTTTCTGATTTTGTATTTACGAATTTTATCCATTAATTTTTTCCTTTCTGTTTATAATATATTCAATATGTAGATACATATTATCATAGTATCTACATTCCAACAAATTTCTGAGTATGTGAAATAGCTATTACGCTTGTTGCTTAATTATGGATGTTTAGATGGTGAAGAAATCCACCACTACTTTGACAAAGTTTCTCAAAATAGTGGTGGTTATTTTTTATAAATCTTATTCGTTTCTTAACTAACTATGGTTTACTTTCCACACAAGCGATAAACCGCTTCTGCGTAGATTTCCATCGCTTTGTACATGCTGCTTAATTCCCATCGTTCATTGGCTTGGTGCATGAAGTCTGGTGTATCAGGGAACATTGCACCGAAAGCGACACATTGGTTCATCGTACGGGCAAAGGTTGCTCCACCAGAAACAAATGGCTCAGTCATGTCCCCTGTGATATCACGGTACGTTCCTAATAAGTTTTGGATCAATTCGCTCTCCAAAGGAACGTATAATGAATCCAAGAAATCAAATTCTTCATATGATAAATCGTATGCTTTGATTTTTTCTGTCATTTTTTCGACAAGCTCATCTTTTTTGAAGGTGACAGGGATACGCATGTCCACCCCGATTTTTGTTTGCTCAGGTGTGATTTCTAAACTAGCGAAGTTCATCGTCAACTCACCAGATTGTTCGTCAACAGTCTTTCCGACTACTTTTTCACCAGTCGCATTTTCTTGGACTAATTCTCCTAAAAACTTGATTGGCGCAAAATCAAAAACTTCAGATAAAGCGATCGCTAAACGAGAAATCGCATTGACACCTTCTGCGGCATCCTTTGCGTGGATACTTTTTCCTAGCACTGTGATCGAGTCACCTTGATCTTCAAAATCGAAGTTGTGTTTCGTTAACGCTGCTTTTACTTCTGCCAATTTTTCGCCCGAATATGGTGCAGAATCCGGCACTACATTTAGTGCCCCACCAGCATTTACAGAAAATTCATTTGTGCCAGGACCTGTCAAGTAAGCTTGTAGCAAGCCTTTTTCTGCATAGATCAAAGGAAATTCTGCATCTGGCGCAAAGCCTTGTGTGATTCCTTCTTCTTTTTCATTGTATTTATCTAAACAACGCCAAAGGTTTTCTTCGTCCGTTCCGAAGATGAAACGAATGCGCGTATTAAATTCTACCCCTGCATCCATCAATGCTTTCACTGCATACATCGCAGCAATCGAAGGTCCTTTATCGTCTTGAGAGCCACGGCCAACTAGCCAGCCATCTTTGATCGTTGGCTCAAAAGGTTTAGATTCCCAGTTTTTTTCATCGCCTCCAGGGACAACGTCCATATGGCATAAGATACCAAATAACTCGTCTCCTGAGCCTACTTCTGCATAACCATAGTAGCCTTCGGGATCTTTAAATGTTTTGAAACCTAATCCTTCACTGATTTCTAACACTTTATCTAAAGCTTCTACAACTTTTTTGCCAAAAGGATGTCCCTCTCCAGAATCAGATTCATCCAACACAGAAGGAATTCTGATCAACTCACTTAATGATTCTAATGCTTGTTCATGATGTTGTTCTGTTACAAATTGTTTCATCAACTTTGCCTCCTAATTATTTAAAAAAAAGATGGCGGCAGAAAATACTACTTTGATCCACATGTCCATTTGCTCGAGTGCAATAGGACACTGTTTACGAAATTTTCTGTGTAAAAGCCAACGCCTTCGGAAATAAGCGACAAAACCCAAAATCCAAGTTTCGGGTTTTGTCGCTTATTTCTTGGAGCTGGATTCTTCAGTCACCATTTCATCAACAGAGTAACTCGTTTTTTCAAAGGTCTTATTTCTACCGACGATCTCTTACATACAAGTGATACATCGTACATGGTGAATAAAGGATTCATATCTCTTTATTCAGTCAATAGATAGTGTTTCTTCATTTATCATAGAACTTTGGCTGTCATTTGTCTAGAATTAGAACATTGCTGCTACACCTAAGATCACACAGATGGCAACAAATAAGATGGCAATCAACTTTCCAGTGAATTTCCACCAAACGGAAATATCAAAGCGGGCAATGGCGATTGCACCCATTACGATAGCAGAAGTTGGCGTGATCAAGTTCACTAAACCAGATGCTGATTGGTAAGCAGTGATTACTAGATCTTTACCGACACCGGCAAATTCTCCCATTGGTCCCATGATTCCCATTGTAGCAGCTGCTAAGCCAGAAGTTGATGGAATCAAGAATGACATAGGGATATAGAAGATAAATGTAAGGATCAAGAAGACACTTGATGATAATGAGCTTAATCCTTGTTCTCCCCAATGTAAGATCGTATCTGTGATCAAACCGTTGTTCATCACTACTTGGATCCCACGAGCAACAGCAACAACGATTGCTACACCGATCAAGTCTGAAGCACCTGCTAAGAATTCTTTGACAAAATCAGATTCTTTCATACCAAAAGTGATTGCCACAACGATTGACATTACTAAGAATAACATTGTGATTTCAGGGAAATACCAATCGCCTAGAGGCAACATGTTTTTACCTAAAACAGTTCCAATTACAGGTAGGCCAGTTAACCAATTTGTCAATGACTCAAAAATAGTGAAGTTTTCATTCAATGTTGTCCACGGAATCAAACTAATGATCATGATACCAAAAGTAAGGAAGAACAATACATTCACATGTTTTTGTTTCTTCGTGATCATTTCTTGACGATTGATTGCTTCGATATCAAAGTGTTTCATGTCTTCTTCGCGCTGATTATATACTAAAGATTTGGTTGGATCTTTTTCGATCTTCGACGCATAGCGATACACATAAATAATAGAGATTGTTAGTAAGACAACGAACATAAAGAAACGTAACCCAATTCCTTCACCCATTGAAATACCAACGGCTTGTGATGCAACTCCTGTCGCAAATGGGTTAACTGTTGATGCCAAACAACCCACTTGAGATCCGACCAACACGATGGCTACTGCTGTGACAGTATCAAAACCAACGGCCATCATAACAGGAATCAATAATGCGTAAAATGGAATCGTTTCTTCCGCCATTCCATAAGTTGATCCACCTAAAGCGAATAAAAGCATCAATACAGGGATCAACATTTTTTCTTTCCCTTTGAAGCGTTTCACAACAGTTGCGATCCCAGCATCTAATGCGCCAGTTTTATTGATAATTCCTAAGAAACCACCAACAATTAAGATAAAGAATGAAATTGGAATTGCCGCAGGTGTTTCTTTCGTTAACTCACCCGCTGGTACACCCAACATCCCGTTGACTGGAGCCATAAAGATATCCCAAAGTCCTTGTGGATTTTGTTGGACTCTTTCGTAAGACCCTGCAATGATATTACCGGCTTCATCCACACTGTAGTGTCCTGCTGGGATGAACCATGTAAGTACAGCGATAATGGCAATAATAATGAATAAGACCGAGTACGCTGAAGGCATTTGAAATTTCTTCTTCGTTGTTTGTTCCATTTTCTTCTTCCTTTCTTGTTTCAAAAATCTTTGACACATCGGTATTTTATCAAAAAGATGATAAGAACAAAAATAATAACTAGTAGATTCGATAAATTTTATTCAAAACCCTCGTTTATTGTCCCTCCTTTAATTATTTAATTGAAATGCTTTATTCATACTAATTGTAGCGTTTCCGTCGTCTATTATATCAGGTCCATCTAACAAACAAAAGGAGAAGAATTTCACGTTAAAACGTATAAAATACATTTTTATACAAAAAGGCAAAAAATACTCAGACACGATTTATAAAACGCTTACACAATGTCGGTTATTGAATTTTTTTTCATAACAAAATATTAAGAAAAACTTTAAAAAAATATGTGTTAGCTATAAGAATACCTATGATTGGTCATTTGTTATCATCCCAAAAAAACTATCTAGGCTCTATATAAATAACTGGAAATGCCCTTTTTAGTAAAAAAAAACTTGAAAGTAGGAATTACTACTTTCAAGTTTACTTGTATTTTCTATATTATAATATATCGTAGTTTTTTTAAAAAAGAGTCGTTTACTTTTATTTTACCACGCTATGTCGTTTTTCTAACTGGTGTTGTTTTCTGCTCAACCAAGGCAGTAGTTTGGCGTGTAAGACAAGGAATGCCACACTAACGATAAATCCTTTGATCAAGTTAAAAGGTACGATACCGATCAAAATGTAATTTGCCAGTGGCATACCTAACATTTGGGTTGCGTTAAGGCCTAAAAATGTTAAATAAAGAGGTGTGATCACAAAATAGTTCGCAATACTCATGAAAATGGTTAGTGCAAGTGTTCCACTGATCACGCCTAAAATTTGATTTTTTCCTTTTTGGTATTTGTTTCTTTTGAAGATGTAGAAAATCGGTAAAGTAAAGACCGCTGTTGAAAAGAAACTAGCGACGTCGCCAACTAGATTCTCCGGACTAAAACCGGTCATGATCAAATGTAAGATCGAACGTAAAAACGCGGTAACGATCCCCGCTAACGGACCAAATAAAAACATGCTGATCAAAACTGGGATATCACTAAAATCGATTTTCAAAAAGCTAAATGTTGGCATGATTGGAAATGAGAAAAATTGCAAAACCAATCCGATTGCAGCAAATAATGCGACCGCAACCATTTTTTGTACTCGGGTGTTCTTCATGTTGAAATCCTCCTGTTGGGATTCCTCTTCAGCGAACTATTCAACCACGTAAACACAAACAAAAAAACTCTATTTTCGCAGGGGAAAATAGAGTTAGAGTCATTTGTACATACGTATGCCAAATAAGCTCTATCTTCTTTATCCAGACTTTACTGTCGGTATCGGAATTTCACCGATTCAGCTACTCGCAAAAGTAGGTCGTGGACTATAACCACCGGTCGGGAATTTCACCCTGCCCCTGAAGACGAACCATATCTAATTTTTGTTTACCATTTTATTATACTTATTTCATAACAAAAAAGCAAGGTATTTAGTCTTACAAAAAGTAAGTTATTTATTTTGATTGATTCAATAACTGACTGATTTCTTTTTTATTGAGCTCACGATACTCACCAGGACGTAAACCTTGCAAGGTCAATTCGCCATATTTTTCTCGTTTTAATTTTTGCACAGGTAACCCGACGGCTTGTAGCATGTTTTTTACTTGGTGGTTACGGCCTTCATGGATCGTTAATTCTACGATACTATGATTCGTGTGAGGATCAACAGATAAAATTGCATACTTTGCAGGTGACGTTTTCTTTCCTTCAATTTTGATTCCTTTTGTCAATGGGTTCAGCGCTGACTTAGTGGCGATCCCTTTGACTTTGGCAACATATACTTTATCAACTTCATGCTTTGGATGCGTCAATCGTTGCGCAAAATCACCATCATTCGTCAATAAAAGTATGCCAGAAGTATCATAATCTAGACGTCCAACTGGATAGATACGCTCTTTGACCATTGGTAATAGGTCTGTCACTACTTTCCGGCCCTTGTCATCTGCTACAGCAGAAATGACGCCTTTTGGCTTATAAAGTAAATAGTAGCCATATTCTTCTTGATAGATCGGCACTTGGTCGACTTCCACTGTATCGTGTTTGCCAACTTTTACGCCAAGTTCTTTGACGACTTGACCATTTACTTTTACTCGACCAGCCAAAATATATTCTTCGGCTTTACGGCGAGAGGTAATTCCTGCGTGAGCAATTACTTTTTGTAATCTTTCCATTATATGTTTTCTCCTTCATGCACGCCATCAAAAAATAAATCAAGGGGTGCGTCTTCTTCCAGTGAACGTTCGATATCTTGAATATCGGGTAACTCATTTAGCGATCTCAGACCAAAATAATCTAAAAAATGACTTGTGGTCCCGTAAAGGATCGGGCGACCTGGTCCATCAACTCGCCCTTTTTCTTCGATCAGTTGGTGTGCAGTCAAGCGTTGAATCGCGCCAGAAACTTGAACACCACGAATCAACTCGACCTCACTTCTAGTGATCGGTTGTTTATATGCAATGATTGCTAGTGTTTCGACTGCCGCTTGTGACAAGGTATTCGATGTCCCTTGCGCGTATCTTTTGACGATCGGCGCTAACTCCTTTTTGGTAGTCAGCACGAGTTGTTTTTCTGTTTCAAAAAGATGTAACGCTGTGTTGTCATTTGCTTCATAACTAGCTGCCAACTCTGCCACTAAAGCAGTCGTTTCTTCTCGTGTATAGGTCAGTAAGGCACTCAATTCTTCGATTGTCGTTCCTTCTTCTCCTACTATAAATAAGATTGCTTCAAGTTCACTTAATTTCGTCATGTTGTGTATCTCCTACTGCTGGATAAAGCATGATTGATTCATAATTTTTTTCTTGCTGAGCCACGATCTGTCCATTTTTCATCAATTCGAGGATCGCCAAAAATGTTGTGACGACTTCGTTTCTAGAAGGCGTTTCAAAAAAAGATTCGAACAAACAGCCATTTTTTTGAGAGACGATGCGCTGTTGGATAAATGTCATTCGTTCTTCGATTGTCGCATCATCAGGTGCGATCGTTTTTTCTTCTTTTTGGGCAAATTTCTTTCGTTCTAAAATTTTCTGCATGGCTTGAAATAAATCGATTTTTTTCACTTGTCCACGCTTCAATGGTTTTTCTTGACCCAATAACTCATCGATTGCAGAAGGTTCTTTTGTGAAATACAAACTACGTTCTTCTGCCTTTTCAGTAAGCTTCTCTGCTGCATATTTGAATTTGCGGTATTCTAACAGCTGATTAACTAATTCGTCACGAGGATCTTCTTCCCAAAATTCTTCTTCGTCATTGCTCACTTCTTGGATAGGCAATAAAGTCTTGCTTTTGATTGCCATCAGTGTTGCCGCCATGACGAGATATTCTCCTGCCACAGCTAACTCAAGCGTCTTCATCGTATGGATATAGTTCATGTATTGTTCCGTGATAGTGGCGATCGGGATATCGTAAATATCGATCGACATATCTTGGATCAGATGAAGGAGTAAATCTAATGGACCTTCAAAGACATCTAATTTGATATTGATTTCTGTCACATCATTCACTCTTTCTTATTTTCCTTGATCCATCTACTTAAATAAGCTTCTGTGATATCCGTTGGATGGATCAACACATCAGGGTATTTTGCTTGCAATTCATTCAACATTTGAAACCCGATATTCTCCCCCCGGTAGGAAGGATTCAACGAAATATCGTGAATCGTCATCTGATCTTTATCATTCCAATGAACACCAATGACTCCTTGGATATTTGTAGAATCTTCTGGTGTATAGAAAAAAAGTTCATAATCCTCAGCAGATTCATAGGTATCGATCTCTTTTAGTAAACTTGATTCTGCATTTAACTTTTTATGAAAGCTCAATAGTCCCATCGCGATTTTTCGGTTTTCTTTTCGATAATGTGTTAACATTTTCTCACCATCCTATAAACTAAGCCCTTGGGAAATGCTGCTTGTAGACATCTGTCATTCTTTTTTTCGTGATATGTGTATAGATCTGTGTCGTTGAAATATCTGCATGACCTAATAGTTCTTGAACGGTACGTAAATCCGCCCCATTCTCTAGTAAATGTGTCGCAAAACTATGCCTCAATGTATGAGGGGTCACGTCTTTGTAGATCCCTGCTTCTCGAACAAGTTGTTTTAAATTTTTCCATATTCCTTGTCGAGAGAGACCTGAACCATGATGATTCAAAAAAACGTGGGTTTCAGATGGATTTTTGACTAGTAAAGGACGAACCTCATCCAAATAACGTTCTAACCATTGAATCGCATAATCGCCTAAAGGGATGATTCGTTCTTTATCTCCTTTACCTAAGGTTTGGACCAGCCCTAAAGACAAGTGCAAATCGCCTAACTTCAGTCCGACTAACTCACTCACACGCATCCCTGTTGCATACATGACTTCTAAAATAGCGCGATCTCTGATCCCTAAATTTTTCGATGTATCAGGTGTTTCGATCAGTCGTTCTACTTCCTTTAAAGACAACGTACTTGGCAACTTTTGGGCTTTCTTCGGTGTCTCGATATGTTGCATTGGATCTTGTTCTGTATACCGTTCTTGTCGCAAAAATTGATGGAATTTTCTTAAACTTGTGATCATACGTGTAATCGTTGCAGAAGCCTTATTTTCCGCATGCAACGTTTCTAAGTATTGGATGACGACAAATCGATCAATTGTTTGCCAAGAGGTTATCTCGTGTTCTTTCAGATAGTGCAAGTATTGATTCAAGTCTCGTTCATAACTTTTTCGAGTATTGAACGATAATCCACGCTCGATACTTAAATAGCGAAGATATTCATTGATTTCTTCTTCCATCATTCTCACCTCATGCTTCTTTATCATATCAGATAGCCTTTGGTTTCGGTAGTCTATTTTTTCGTAGACACTTCAAAGAAAAAGCCGTCTATCAATTCAGACGGTCTTTCTTTCTTTTTTCTTATTATAGCATTCTTGGCAGATACCATGAAAGGTCAAACGATGATCTTTGACAAAAAAGTGGTAACGCTGTTCGATCACTTGTTCAACTTCACTTAGCAGATCTTCTTCGACTTCCTCGATCGTTCCACAATCTAAGCACAGGAGATGATGATGAAAATGTTTGGCTCCTTCTTTTCGCAGATCATACCGAGCCACACCATCATTGAAGCTGACTTTGTCGATGACTTTTAGATCCGTTAGAATCTCCAACGTCCGATAAACGGTGGCCAAACCAATCTCAGAGTTTTTCTTTTTGACTAGAAAGAAAACTTCTTCTGCTGACAAGTGTTCTTTTTCGTTCTCTAAGAGGACGAGCAAGGTTGCTTCGCGTTGTGGGGTCAGTTTAAACCCAGATTCATGTAGCTGTTGTTTTGTTTTTTTCATTACTGACATTGTATTCATGCCCATTTTTCTCAACCCCAACAATTTATAATGATTATAATTAAGATATCTAATCAACCGTTCTAGATTAAAATTATTATAAGCTAGACGAGAAAAACATGCAAGTCATTCTCAATTAGATTTTTTTGCTAATTTCGTCACGCCATCCTCTTGTTTGATCAATCCTTGTTTCAATAAATTACCAATCGCACGCTTAAATGCTCCTTTACTGATTCCAAACGCACGCATGATCTCATCTGGATCTGATTTGTCAGTGAATGCGATTTGTTGATCTGCCGAACGTTCTAAAATCGTTAAGATCATTTGTGCATCATCAGAAATCGCTTCGTGTGCACGTGGTTTCAAAGAGATATTCAACACACCATCAGGTCTAGCCCCAACTACGCGTCCTTCTACTTTTTCACCTAAACGTGGTTCGCGGTAACGTTCTGAAGGATGGATGAACCCAATATAAAAATCATCCGTCAGCAAATACGTTCCCGTCAGCTTCAAACGATAAGCGATTCCTGAGATGTTTTTATTTTTCAATTCTTCTGAGCCTTGCTTACTTAGTGATTTGAAGATTCTTTCTTCTGCTAAACTTCCCCAAATGCGATCTTTCGCGTCGACACGTAAAGCGATCATCAACTGATCCCCTTTTTTGGGCCACAACTCAGTCATTGTAGGTAGCTCATCCAGTGAAACAACAAAATCTTTATCCGGTAAACCAATATCAACAAAGACACCTAGATCTTTTCTTGAAGAAGTGACTGTTCCAAAGGCATAATGTCCGATGCGACTCTTCGGGATCACCGTTGTAAAACGATTTTCTTGTTTTTGATTCTGGTAACCAAACCCTTCGACTGCTTCGCCGATCGTATGCTCCCCTTCCTCTTTACTTAAACGGAAAGTTTGTCCATTTTTCTGGACAAAATAATTTTTTTCATTTTCGTCAATCACCATTGCGGTAAAGACATTTGCTAATAATTCGTTCATCTTTTTCTCCTTTTCTAAAAGGCCTTTGTATTCCAACATTTCTTTGCTATCATAACATAACGACATGTTTATGGATAGAGATTCTCTATAAAAGGTTGAGACGCAAGCGTTCAACTGAAATAGGCCATAAAACCCGAAAATATCCTCATATTTTTGGATTCTAAGGCCTATTCTTGACGTTATGATAGAAAGAAAAATTGTTTGTGGACCATTGTTGTTTCGCTTTGAGGGAATAGTAAATTAGGTTGATAGAACTCTCTGTCATGCTAAAGCAAACTAATACTCATCTAGTTGCTACCGTTCCCACCAAACCAACCAGTTTTACAATTGATCGTGACGATATAAAATGGTAGTGCACTTTCGCCGATGCCACTCATCAATGACGATTTAGTTGAAGTCGCATAAAGGTTGTAGTAACCTTCACCGTTTTCGATGCGAGCTTTCTCTAATCGATAACCACCTTCAACGATGTATCCTCGTGCAATACTTGTTGCGATCACACTTTCTTTGACTCCTGGCGCCCAATCCCAAGCAGGATTAGATGCATCTGCGACATCACTGGCTCTTGTTTCCATGATTGGACGGTTTGCAGAATTTGTCGCTGGCGTTGTCTGTGTCGACTCAGTTTGTTGAGCAGCTGCCTGTGCTTGTGCTTCAGCCTGTGCCTGCGCTTGTTTCGCTTCTTCGGCTTTCTTCGCTTCTTCGGCTTTCTTCGCCTCTTCTGCTTTCTTCGCTTCTTCTTTTTTCGTCAAAGCTTCATCGACTTTATCCAATTCAGTCGCAAGTGCTTGGACTAATTCTGCATTTTTTACTTTCGCCACTTCTACTTTTGCTGTCTCGTACTGCTCTTTCGTTGCTGAATCTTTTACTTGACCATCTGCATAGATCACAGCAGTTTTTTCTTTTGCTGTTTGAAGTTGTTGATACTGTTTGGTTGCTTCATCTGTCGCTTTGTCGATCAATTGACCAAATGCTGTATCTTCTGTTTCAAAACTTTGGATTGCTTGGTCAGCTTTCAATTTGGGTTCTGCGATCAATTGATCATCTGCGATAACTGGTGTAACAAACCATTCATTGACCGTTTGGATCTGTTTGATCTTTGATTGGATATCTTCAAAGGTTTTTTCCAGATCTGCATAACCTTTTTCATCTTTGACCTCATTCAATGATGCCCTTAATTTTGACAAGTCTTGATTGATCATACTTGTACGGATGAACTGTTCATCATCATCCAAATAAAACGCAGCTAAATCTGATTGTAGATCTGCCATTTTATCTTGTTTGCGCTGGGTTTCAGCAGCGATTTCTGCTTGTACTTTTTGCTGATGATCATAATACATCCAACCACCTGCACCAAGTAAAAGCACTGCCGCACTCGTCAGGTATAATCTTTTTTTGGATTTCTTTGATCCTCGATCATTTGGCAATTCTTCTTTTTTGATGGACGCATTGCTTGTTTCTTGTTCCTCAACCTTTGTCTGTTCCGGCTGTGTTTCCACCAGTTCAGTGGTTTCAGGAGCTTCTTTTGGTTGCGGTGCATCTGTTGAAGCAGCTTTCGTACTCTCAACCTTAGAACTTTCCTCTTCGATCGGTTCAGTCGGCTCTACAGGTTCTTCCGTAGAAACTGGGGCAGTTTCTTCTATATTTGTAATTACGTCTACTTGTTCTTCTGTACTTGTTGAAGAATCTTCGACCACAGTATCTTCAATGATCGTTTCTTCTGTTGGTTTTTCCACTGGTGACTCTTTTATTGCATCCTCTTGAGATTTTTCAGGAGAAACTTGCTCCGTTGTATTTTCCGACAAGCGAATGTCGACTGAATCCTCACCCGTTGCTGCCGCCGTTTCGATCATTCGAAGCAGCTCTTTTGCGTGTTCTTCAGTCGTATCTTCACGATGCGCCTTGATGTAAGCAGCTAGAATGGAATTTTCTTCTTCATTGTTTACTGCTTCTTTTAATTCAGCTACTCGTTTTTTCTGCTGCGCTTTTTCTCTTTGCTCAGAGGTAGCAGAGTGATCTGTCTCTGTTTTTTCTTTGCCAAGATTGGTATTTTCTTTTTTATCTACTTGATCATCCTTTGACTCAGTGCTCGTGTCACTTGAGTCAAACAACTCCATGACAGATTCCAATGGTAGATCTTTTAGTTCTGACCATTCGATTGGATCATTCACGATACTGTCTGGATAAACTTCCTCAGCTGTTTCGTCTAACGATTGATTGTCATCTGTTTGCGGTAATTGTGTTAGTTCATCTTGTTGTGGTTCAAAGTCACATTCTGGACATTTTGATTGATCTTTGATTTTTTCTGATCCACATTTTGGACATTTTTTTATCACTTAGCGATCGGCTCCTTTACTAGGTTTTCGCTACCATTAAATCTACCATAATCTAATCCACACGCCAATAGGATATCCTAAGGATTTTATAAAAAAACAAATAAGTCCTTCAGTAAAAAATAAATAACGACCGTAATGAACTACTCTGTTTAAACGATCCTTTGTTGAAAACCAGTTGAATCATTTGATAAAAAACAAACCCTCAATAGCTGGAGAGATCTCCTACTTTGAGGGTTTTCTATCATTCAAGAAAAATGATCTGTTTTTTTCGTTTAAAAAATTATTTCTTGATTATTCCAAGAAATCTTTCAATTGTTTTGAGCGTGATGGGTGGCGAAGTTTTCTTAATGCTTTTGCTTCGATTTGTCGAATACGTTCACGAGTCACGCCGAAGACTTTACCTACTTCTTCCAACGTACGTGTACGGCCATCATCTAAGCCAAAACGCAAACGTAAGACGTTTTCTTCACGATCTGTCAAAGTATCTAAGACATCTTCTAATTGCTCTTTCAGTAATTCATACGCTGCATGTTCCGCAGGACTAGTTGCTTCTTGGTCCTCGATAAAATCACCTAAATGTGAATCATCTTCTTCACCGATTGGTGTTTCTAATGAGACAGGTTCTTGAGCGATTTTTAAGATTTCGCGTACTTTTTCTGTAGGAAGATCCATTTCAGCACCGATTTCTTCAGGCGTTGGTTCTCTTCCTAAGTCTTGTAGTAATTGACGTTGAATACGGATCAATTTATTGATGGTTTCTACCATATGCACTGGAATACGAATCGTGCGGGCTTGGTCAGCAATTGCACGTGTGATCGCTTGACGGATCCACCAAGTTGCGTAGGTAGAAAATTTGAACCCTTTACGGTAGTCAAATTTTTCAACAGCTTTCATCAATCCCATATTTCCTTCTTGGATCAAATCTAAAAATTGCATCCCACGACCCACATATCTTTTGGCAATACTTACAACTAAACGAAGGTTGGCTTCAGCCAAGCGTTGTTTCGCTTCTTGGTCACCTTCTTCGATCTTCAATGCTAATGCTACTTCTTCTTCTGCAGTTAAAAGGGAGACGCGGCCAATTTCTTTGAGGTACATCCGAACAGGATCATTGATTTTGACGCCTGTTGGTGCAGAAAGATCTTCTGTTTTAGCTTGTTCTGCTTTTTTCTCAGCACTTTTCAGACTGTGGATCGATGGTTCACCATTTTCGTCAACGACGCTGATACCTGCGTCCTCTACTTTTTGGATCAACTTATCCATCTCATCTGCATTTAAAGTGAATGGTGTCGCAAGTTTATTTGATAGATCATCATAAATCACTTGCCCTTTTGGTTTATTTTCTTTAATGAACGCTGCCACTGCTGCTTCATATTTTTTAACATCTGTTCCATTTGCCATAAAAGAAGGCCCCCTTTAAGTAGCTATTCGGCTTGTTTTAACTGTTTCGTTAAATTAATGATCTCAATCGTCAATTCCAATTCTAACTGTTTGTTCCCGGTACGTCGTGCTTCTTGCTGCATCTGTTTTTTTGTTATGATTTCTTCAGCTAAGCCCGATTTACTGATCACTCTCAGTAAGTCTTGGATCTCACGCGGCGTACTTTCTTCCGCCATTCGCATGTATTCGATCTCGACCACTATCCGCCTTAAATTTTCATCTTGCAAGAAGTCTAAAAACTCCGCAAGTTTGAATTCTCCATTTTGAGATACAAACGCATCAAATAAAAAATAGATTTCTGCATAAGTATCATGAATAAATTGAACCCCTTGTTCCTTGAGTAGATTACGCACAGCAAGTTCTTTGAACGCGCGATACAATAGCATTTGTTCTGCTTTTTCAACCTGAGATAGTGGACGTTTTTGTCTGATCGTTCCAGATTTTACGGACACCTGCTCTGTCGTTGGTTGAGCTTGTTCTTGCTTGGTTAGTTGATTCTTTCGGCGCAGATCACGTATTTGTTTTTGCATCGTTTCTCGACTCAGCTGAAATTCTGCTGATAACTGCGTTAAATACATGTCTTGTTCGATTGGCGAAACAACTTTACTCAATTCACTTAGTACCGCTTCAAGATATTCAATTTTATCTTTTTCATTTTCCAGATTTTTTTCTTGCTTCAAATAACGCGATTTAAAAGCAAAAATGGTTTCTCGTCCGTGTAAAACTAATTCTTGAAAAGCATCTTCCCCATACTTTCTCAAGTACTCATCTGGATCGAGTTTTTCTGGGATCGCTACGACAGATAATTGCATTCGACTATTTTGACGCAATAGCTCGATGCCTCGGTTCGTAGCTTCTACTCCCGCACGGTCACCATCATAACAAAACACTAATTCTTTTGTCAGTTTTTCCATCTGCTGGATCTGTTGAGTCGTGAGACTTGTTCCCATGGAGGCTAAACCAGTCTTGACACCCGCTTGCCATGCAGCGATAACATCCATAAACCCTTCGAATAGTAAGATTTCACCCGACTTGCGGATCTCACTACGTGCTTTGTCTAAGTTGAATAAGACTTGTCTTTTGTTGAACAGATCCGTTTCAGGACTGTTCAAATATTTTGGTTGATCTTTTGTATCGTGTTCACCAGCCAAGTAACGACCAGAAAACCCGATCGTCCGACCTTGACCATTACGAAGAGGAAACATGATCCGTTGGTAAAAACGATCCGACATCCGTCCATCATCATGGGTCACAAACAAGCCGGACTGCTGGAATACTTCCTCAGAATAGTCTTCATTTTGGAATACTTGTTGTAAAAATGAGCGTTCATTTGGCGAAAAACCGATCTTGAATTCTTCGATCAACTCGGTGGTCAGACCGCGTTCGAGTAAATAATTTAACGCTGGCTCACCTACTTTTGTGTGCAACAACATATGATGATAAACTTCTACTGCTTTTTCATGAGCCGCAATCAATTTACCAGTAGCTGAATCTCCGGTTTGAGCAGTTAACGTTTGTTGTCGCCACTGATCTTCGAGTTGGATCTGTTCTAAATCAGCGACCTTGACTACTGCTTCTGGAAAAGACAGACCTTCCAATTCTTGAAGAAACGTAAAGACATTCCCACCTTTTCCACAACCAAAGCAATGGAAAATCTGCTTATCTTCCGCAACCGAAAAAGAAGGCGTACGTTCTTCATGGAAAGGGCAGAGACCTAAATAATTCTTCCCAGATTTTTTCAACTGGACGTATTGCCCAATCACCTCAACGATATTCGTTTGATTACGAATCGTCTCAATAGTCTCTTGAGGGATCCTTTGAGCCATATTCTCACCCCCTGCATTAGTTGATATCTCATACTCATCGACAAGACATTTCAGGAGAATAACCGGTAAAAAATCGCACTAACGAAAATCAGTGCGATTTTAAAGGACACAATTATACATGTTTCATTGTACCATATTCCTATACTTTTTCAAGTGATAGATACTGGATTATATGACATTTTCTTCCACATGAGTATGAGGAGTTTTATTTGCATTTACTTTATTCAATAATTTGTTTTGTATGCCTAATTTCCAATACGCTAAACGTAATAGCACATTCAAACCCATAAAGCCAACAAAATATGGCCAAGTATTTCCTAACCCAAGATTGACTTCTAATATATGATGGAAAAGCATCGCAGCGACATAAATACCGACCACTGTGGTGACTGCTAAGAAAATCCGCAATGGATTGAATGGCAAGCAGGCTTTGATCACTGCCAGACAGCTGATCCCGATCAATAAATAATACATCAATGTCGTTGTTTCACCAGATGTCCAACCTTGGTTGTGACCGATCAGGTAGATCGCCACAGTATTGAAAGCAACAAGCAATGCATTAGGTAATGCATTGACTAGCGCAGTAGGCAGATAGCGATAATCGACTTTTCGTTTATCATTCTCAAATGATAAGAAGAAAGATGGATACCCTTCAATAGCAAGATCGATCAACGTGATCTGGATCGGGATAAATGGGAATCCGATAGCCGTCACTGCACATAAAATCGATAAGATAAATGAATAGATTGTTTTAATAAAGAAAATACCTGAAACTTTCGTTACGTTATTCACGACTCGGCGTCCTTCAAACAATACTTCGGGCAATGTCGTAAAATCAGAATCTAACAAGACAAGATTAGCAATTTGTCGTGTTGCTCCGTCTCCTTCTGCCATCGCAATACTACAATCAGCTTCACGCAAAGCCAATACATCGTTTACGCCATCTCCAGTCATTGCAACTGTTCGTCCACTTGCTTTCAGTTCGTTGACTAAGAGTTTCTTTTGTTGCGGACTCACTCGCCCAAAAACTGTATATTGATGCGCCGCTTTTCTGACTTCTGCTTCTTCTGTCAAATCAGATAGATCAACATACGATTGATAGTTGGGCAAACCAGCACGTCGCGCAATATTTGACACCGTAAAAGGATTGTCTCCAGAAATCACTTTCAAGTCTACCCCTTCTTCGTGCAGATAAGCTAAGGTTTCTTGCGCGTTTTTACGGATAGGATCATCGATTTCAAACAAAGCAATCGGTTCAACCCCTTGAGGATCGCCTGAAGACAACGTTTGATTAGGAGCAAGACCTAACATCAATACACGAAACCCGTTGGCCTGGGCTTCCACTAAACTTTCCGGCAACTGATCGTCTGCCACTAACCGTTCCGGAGCCCCGACATAGACTACACCTAGTTCAGGAAATTCCATTGCGCCCCATTTGCGGTCAGATGAAAAGGCTAATTTTTCTCCGACATCGTAACGATTAGAAATCTCGAAATACTCTCTCAACGCACGCATCGTGACATTGTTATCGCTACTTTCAGCTAAATATGTTCCCATAATGGTTGGAATCATTTTTTCATAGGTTTTATTTAAGGGTTCGACTCGTTGGATGCTCATTTTTCCTTCGGTGATCGTCCCTGTTTTATCAAGACATAATGTATCTACATGTGCCAGTGTTTCGATAGAATACATATCTTGGACTAAGATTCGTTTCTTCGCTAGTTTCGTTACACCAGTCGTCAATGCGATACTGATCAATAACACTAATCCTTTTGGTAACATTCCCAGTAAGGCTGCCGCAGAAGCAACGACTGATAGTTGGATCGACGCATTTCGAATGAACAAAGCTTCCAAGAATAAGATGATCCCTAAAGGAATGATCACAAAACTTGTAAACTTAGATACTTTGCGGATCGATTCCACAAGTTCCGAATGAATTTCCTTGTGTGTTTTTGCTTCGTTGGTCAAGCGGACAGCATAATTATCTGCCCCAACACGAATAACTGTAGCAAAGACAGAGCCACTAGTCAGGTAACTACCTGACAGTAATTCTGCTCCTGACTCTTTGATGATCAAATCAGATTCACCGGTCAGTAAAGCTTCATTTGCCTCTGCCCGACCACTGATCACTTGCAAGTCTGAGGGAATCTGTTCACCCGCACCGATTTTGACAAGATCGCCTAAAACTAGTTCTTTCGTTGCGATCATCTGTTCTTTTCCATCACGAATAACGGTTACTTCCGCCTGTGAAACGATTGATAACCGGCGCACAAGATTACGCGCATGGATTTCCTGATAGATCCCCATGGTGATATTTACAAAAATAATTGCTAAGTAAGCCATGTTTGAATAAGCACCAACTAGTAATAAGCAGAGTCCTATTCCTAAGTTCAAAAAATTGAATAATGTTAAAATATTATCGCTGAAAATTTGTTTCGTACTTTTTGTAGCATCCTCTTGGTAATCATTCTGTTGACCAGAGGCACGTCTTTGACTCACTTCATTTTCTGTAAGTCCCTTTAATTCTTTCATTTCCATATCACGCCAACTTTCAAAAATAATCACTTCAATTAGTCTAGCTGTTTCTACGATTAAAAACAACTCGTTTTTTTTATTTTAAAAAAAGATAGAAAAATCAAAAAACAGCGGATCTGTTTTCTATTTTTCTATCTCACCATATACTTCACCTAGAAAAATCACAGAAGAGAATCGTTTCTTCGAACCATCTATCAAGAACTTGGATAATTGAATACAACGATCACGTTACTTTTCTTCTTGTGCTTCTTCTACTTATACTGCTCTTCTAAACGGCTCATCCACCAGCCTAGTGCAGCACCAGCAACGAATAACACTGGACATGCCAAGATACCTAAAATGCCAAGTCCACTATAATTTGTAGGAATGATCATGATCGTGGATGCAAAAACAATGCCTAGAATAAAATGGAATAATTTGCTATAAGCTTTTGAGAAAATAAAGTCCATTACTTTGGAAAGACCTAGCACACACACGATTCCACCGATTGCAATAGGAATGATCACTTCTAAACGCACTTCTTTAAATCCATCAGCCATCGCTTTATACAGTCCCATGTAAACTAAAAAATTCGACGGACTTAATCCAGGAACGATCATTCCGAGACCAATCAAACCGCCTGCCATCATCCAGGTATAGACATTTTGTTCTACTTGCCCATCAAATAAACGGGCACCATATAACAAGAAAAGATAACCTAAAATAAATGTCACAACCATAATAATGAGATCTGTATTGTTTCGGCCTTTTTTCCCTGACTCTTTCCATAAAGCGGGCACCGTTCCAGCAATACATCCCACAAAGAACCACAAAATCGTTGTTTCATAGGCCCCTAGTAAAAAACTGACTAAAAAAGACAGCAAGAATACGCCAGTGACACCACCTAAGCCGACTGGTAAAAAGAATAAGACGTTTTCTTTAAAGTTTCTAGTGATATGTGCTAAGAAAGAAATCAGCCGCTCATACATTCCAAATACTGCTGCTAAAGCTCCTCCGCTCACTCCCGGCAAGATAAATCCTGAGCCGATAAACATTCCTTTGAAAAATCTTAATCCCCAATCTTTCGTTGTATTCTCTCTTTTCTCCATTACTTTTTGATTTTCTTCCACTCGTCCAAGCACTCCTTCTTTCCATTCATTGTATTCATTATTCGTCTTGCTTTGATTTGCAGTTGGTTCGATCCAACAGGCTTAAAAAATATTTTCATACCATTCAAGAAACTGTTGGTTCATCTTCACTACATCTGCATAAAACATATTACCACCATTATGGTATAAATACCCACCATTATACAATAATGACTGGATTCGCCAATAGCGATAGGTTTTTTTGTTGTCATTGCCTAAAAGCGGACTCAACACATCCCTAGAATACTCTTCGGCTAAACGGACCGTGTTCTTCCCGCCTCTTTCGTTGACGTAAGCAATATAGTCTTTGCCAAAATTGTACGCTTGGATCGCTGTCGCCAGATCGCAACCTAATGCTTTCGCCTCAGCTATCATCTCTGAGAGGTATTTGACTCCTTGGTCAATACTTCCTTCTTGTGTCGTGATCGCCCCCATCTGTCCATAGGCACTTTCCGAACTTTGCATCAAATCGACACCATTTCCTCTTGATTCAGTAAGTATGATTGCCTTCACTAGATTCTCATGTTCTTGCATTTGATACTTTTCTAATGCTGACGAAATCTCTGGCTGATAATTTTCTACACGCTTGATCGATTGATATGTTCTACCGAATAGAAAAAGAATCGTTGCCAGAATCGTGAAGACAAATAGACCTACGATCATACGGGAGATTGATTTTCTTTTTTTCTTCATCCAAACCCACCTAGCTATTTGACATCTTTTTTTATCTTACTATTTCTTTTCATTCTTGGCTATTTTTTCTCTGTTTTTTCTTATTTAATTTAATAAAAAATGAATGTTTCATTTTCCCTTTCATCTTACGAAAATGATCGTTCGTTTTATAGAGTTTCGATTTCTAAAATAGATAAAGAGCGTTATAATTCAAAATAGTAGGTGATAAATGTGAAAAGAGAAAAGAAATTTGCAAAAATGGCAGATGGTACTGACATCTATTATGAAAAAAGTGGACATGGATTTCCCCTCTTGCTACTTCATGGAAATGACGGGAGCGGTGATTTCTTTTCAGAACAAGTGCCCGTTTTAGAACAATACTTTACGATTTATCTCATCGATAGTCGCGGGCATGGACAATCGACAAATCAAGCAGGAACATTGAATTTTCGTTTGATGGCAGATGATTTATTGACAGTCATGCTGCTGGAACAAATCTCACAAGCGAATATCTTGGGATTTAGTGATGGAGCCAATCTTGCCTTAGTTTTTTCAAGCAATTATCCAGATAGGGTCAATCGCTTGATTTTAAATTCGGGTAATACACGGTTGAATGGGGTTCTCTGGTCCTCACGACTACTCAGTGCTTTTCACTATTTCTTTGTTTGGTTGCGCGCACTGTTCCAGCCACATTTACGTCAGCATTTATTGGTCATCGATTTATTGCTTCATGATATTGGCCTCACGACAGAACATTTAGAAAAAATCAATTGCCCAACACTGATCATCGTCGGTAAAAAAGATGTCATCAAACTGAAACATTCGCTTTATTTAGCGAAAACGATCCCTAATGCTTCATTTGTTCTCGTCACAGGACAAGGACACCAATTAGCTCGCCAAAACCCAGAACGCTTCAATCAAGAAGTTTTAGACTTCTTGACAAAATAAATTTGAAAATAGTAGGTGATTTTTTGTTCAAGCCAATCATTCAGTGGTTCAAAAGCCACTTGAGACTTATCAAAACGATTTTTTTGATTTCTGTATTAGTGATTATTATTCGTGAATTGATGACAATCAGTACTTTGTTATCTGCGGACCAACTAGCTCAAACATTTTCCACGATCCCACTCTGGAAAATTGGTGTCATGTTTTTGATTGGGTTGATTTCTATTCTACCCATGATTGGATATGATTTGATTTTCAACAAGTTACTAAATCAAAAGCAAAAGCCATTATATTTATTTGAAACAAGTTGGATGATCAATACTATTAATAACATTGCTGGATTTGGTGGCTTTGTCAGTATCGGTTTACGATCCGAACTCTACGGTCAAAGAAAAGATAGCAAACAAGTCATGCAAGCTTTATCTAAAGTATTTTTATTTTTGATGGCGGGTTTATCTCTGTATAGTTTAGTCTCGTTTTTTATGGTCTTCTTTACTCCTGTCGCTCCGTTTCTTAAACAGTATTGGATTTGGTTGATTGCCGGTGGTTTGTATTTCCCCATCGTTTTTATTTTTACCACGATCAAAAAAGAAGGCTATGTTGGTGGTCTTTCAATTAAATCCCAAGGGCAATTGTTACTCGTTTCCTTATTGGAATGGACGGGTGTCTTAGGAACCTTTCTTGCAGTCGGCTATTTGATGGAGATCCCCATCGATCTATGGCAAACAATCCCTCTATTTATCGCTGCTTCAGTTATCGGGATCATCTCAATGATCCCAGGAGAAATCGGTAGTTTTGATGTGATGATGATCTTTGGTTTATCAGCTCTAGGTATCCCTAAAGAAACCGTTGTGATCTGGATCTTGCTTTATCGGATCTTCTATTACTTTATTCCATTTTTCATTGGATTAGTTTTCTTCTTTAAAAATGTCGGTGTATCGATCGACCAACGATACTCTGGTATTCCAAAGCAATTAGCGACCCAGATTGCTCGGAAGATCCTGGTGATCTTAATGTATTTTTCTGGCATCATGTTGGTTCTTTCAGCAACGATCCCGCAAGCATTTACTGAGTTTCGTTGGTTGCATCATATCAATCCTATAAAGATGCATTTTATTATGCAATTTCCAAGCATATTGTTAGGCTTCTTGTTTGTTATTATGGGACGAGGCATCGCAGCCAGAGTCAAGCGTGTCTACTGGCCAACCATTTTTTTGATCCTTGTTTCATTAATTTATGTTGGGCTGAATGATCTAAGCACTACTGGCATTATTTTCTTACTATTGCTATTAGGTATCGTGATCGCTTCACGTAATGAATTGTTCAGAGATCAATTGATCTACTCGTGGGAATGGTTGACGATCGATGGGTTGATCATAGGTGCATTGACCGTTTTATATATCGTGATCGGTGTTTATAATATGCCCACTTTCCCACATCGTAATCATCGGTTTATTTCATTTTTTCTATTTCCTTCAGAAAAAATTTGGTTGTCTGGTTTTCTAGCAATTTTAGCAGTAGCCTTTATCATGATTTTATTTGTCCACTATCTCCAAGGTAAAAAAGCACAAGTTGGACAAGAGTTAGATGAAGCGGTCGCCACTACGATTTTAGAAACTTACGGCGGTAATTCAGATAGTCAACTGATATTTTTGAAAGATAAACGGATGTTTACCTATGAAAAAGACGGGGAAGCAACCGTCTTGTTACAATTTGCTAGTTATAACAATAAGTGTGTGGTGATGGGCGATCCCTCAGGCAAAAAAGAAGATTTTCCAGAAGCGATCGAAGCGTTTATCGCAGAAACAGATCGCTTATGCTACTTGCCAGTCTTTTATGAAACGAGCGAAGAACTGGTTATGATCCTTCATGAATTTGGCTATGATTTTATCAAAATGGGCGAAGAAGGCCATGTTTCGTTAGCCGACTTCACGACTTCTGGGAAAAAAATGAAAGGCACACGTGCGATACTGAATCGCATCGAACGAGAAGGATTCATGTTTGAGGTACTTCAACCACCATTTTCTTCCCAACAAATGGCTGAGCTTAAAACCATTTCTGATCGTTGGCTAGGCAGTCGCAAAGAAAAAGGCTTCTCATTAGGTTTCTTCTCAGAAGACTATTTACAGCGAGCACCGATTGCAGTCGTCAAAAACGATCAAGATGAGTTGGTCGCTTTCACTTCGATCATGCCGACTTATACGAATGATAAGATCGGAACGATTGATTTGATGCGCTATGATCCAGAGACTGCCCCTTCTGGCAGCATGGACTATTTATTCATCCATCTTTTTGAATATATGAAGGAGGAAAATATCCAATGGTTCAATTTGGGTATGGCTCCTTTGTCTAATGTTGGGACTTCAAGAAAAAGTTTCATCCAAGAACGGATTGCTTATCTAGTCTATGAATTTGGCTCACATTTCTATTCTTTTCAAGGGTTGAGAGAATACAAAGATAAATATGCCACCAATTGGAGATCTCGCTATACACTTTATTCAAGAGATAGTTGGATCGCTTATGTGATGATCACGTTATTGATCATTGACAATGCGCCCGTTGATCAAAAAACAAAGCCTTTGAATGGCTTAAAAAAATGGTTTCGTAAATAAAAAAAACGCCTGATTTTGCTGTTTTAGTCAAAATCAGGCGTTTTTTGTTTATTCACAAACCTTTTTTCCTTCTGTTAGAGATCATCAATGGTATATTCAGAGTAACCTTCATAAAAATAACTCACATCGATTCCTTTCATATAAAGTTCACGATCGGAAATCTTATCTGTCAACGCGTTAGAAATCAAATAGCTGATTTCTAAGTCATTGATCGGACTACGTTCCATTGCAGATAAATAATCCGACTTGTCAATTAGATTCCAGTCAACCACTTTCTGTATCTCCGATTTTAACTTAATTCAGGCAGAAGTCGCCCATCCTCTATAGGTGGGTGATGAATGCCGTTCGGTATGAGGGTTACCGTTGGTAACTCGAAAACCGACATGTAATGCATATTGCCTTTTTATTTTGTACTATGTTATAATCAGTCTATATAAGAAATGAGCTGATATAACAATGGAACTAGATACTAATAATCATTCAGTGTTTCTTCTCTATTATCATCTTGTACTGGTAACTAAATACCGTAGACAAGTGATTGATGATGAAATATCTGAATTTGCTAAAATAACTTTTGTACGAATTGCAGAGTCATATCACATCACTCTCGTTGAGTGGAATCATGATAAAGATCATGTTCATATTATGTTCAAAGCACAGCCAAAAACAGAGCTGACGAAGTTCATCAACGCTTATAAAAGCGCGAGTTCACGCTTGATAAAGCGTGACTATCCTAGAGTAAAACAATATCTTTGGAAAGAAATGTTTTGGTCTAAAAGTTTCTGCCTGTTGACAACTGGTGGCGCACCAATTGATGTCATCAAAAAGTATATTCAGAATCAAGGTAATAACCACAAATAGAGAGTAGGTGAGTCTTATGGAGCGACTAAAAGCATATAAATTCAGAATTTATCCAACAGAAGAGCAGGAAATGTTCTTTGCTAAGTCTTTTGGTTGTGTCCGTAAGGTCTACAATCTAATGCTTGATGACCGAATGAAAAATTATGAAGAAACTAAAAATGATTCTTCTATAAAAATGAATTTTCCAACACCAGCTCAATATAAGGAAGAATTTCCGTTTTTGAAGGAAGTAGATAGCCTGGCTCTAGCGAATGCACAACTTAATTTAGATAAGGCATATAAGAATTTTTTTAGAGATAAATCCGTTGGGTTTCCTCGATTCAAAAGTAAGAAGAATCCTGTACAAAGCTATACTACTAACAACCAAAAAGGAACAGTAGCTTTGATTGATAATAAATTCATCAAAGTTCCTAAGTTGAAGTCTTTAGTCAAGATTAAACTCCATAGACAACCTAAAGGAATTATCAAATCTGCCACAATCTCACGTCATCCAAGTGGTAATTACCATATTTCTTTGTTGTGTAAAGAAGAAATAGTTGAACTTCCTAAAAACGATTCTTCTATTGGAATTGATCTTGGTATAACTGATTTTGCCATTCTTTCTGACGGTCAAAAGATTGATAATAATAAGTTCACGTCAAAAATGGAAAAGAAACTAAAACGTGAACAACGTAAGTTGTCAAGACGTGCATTATTAGCTAAAAAGAAAGGTGTCAATCTCTTTGAAGCCAAAAACTATCAAAAACAAAAACGAAAAGTAGCGCGGCTACATGAAAAAGTAATGAATCAGCGCAACGACTTTCTAAACAAGTTAAGTACAGAGATTATCAAAAATCACGATACTATCTGTATTGAAGACTTAAATGCAAAAGGTATGTTACGCAATCATAAATTAGCTAAAAGTATTTCTGATGTATCGTGGTCTAGTTTTGTAACTAAACTACAATACAAAGCTGACTGGTATGGATGTGAAATCATCAAAGTAGATAAATGGTTCCCATCTAGTCAACTCTGTTCGGATTGTGGTCATCAAGATGGCAAGAAAACGCTCGAAATACGAGAATGGACTTGTCCGGTTTGTCATGCTCATCATGACCGTGATATAAACGCAAGCATCAATATTCTGATCGAAGGTCTCCGAATAAAACAATTAGCTTAGATAAAATCAAGAACCGTAGGAACTACGGGGATAGCTTGGCAAATAAGAGACACCGCTGTTAGTAAAGAAATACACTATCAAGTATGCTCTATTCCCAAGAAGCTCCCACTTCAAGCGTTAAAAACCGGTAGGTTTAGCTAAGTGGTGAGTAGTTCACAATGAGATCTAACCAAATTCTAGTACTCCTACCGTTCCCTTCACGAAAAGGATGAGCGATGTTCATCTCTACATATTTTTTGATGATTTCTTCAAAAGTAGACTGTGGCATTTGGTCAATATGCTTTAGAGAATACTCCAAATACATGACCGGCGCAAACCGAAAATTTACCTTTGCACTATTTACTGAGCGAATTTCCCCAGCAAAACCATCGATTTCAGAAAACAAATAGTCATGGATTTCACTTAACCCTTTGAACGTTCCAATTTCTAATTCATCTATTCTTCCAGAATCATATAATTTTTTTGCTTTTTGCTTACTGATTTTTTCTTCCGCTTTTGCCAACTCGACTTGACTGGTCAATCCTAATTTATTTTCTAAAATCATTGAATCCCCCATAACTTTTTGTCATAGTTTTTTAGAAACACAGATATATTTATTATAACAAATTTATAGACATGGTAAAAACAAGAAAAATCGATGGAAACAAGCAATAAGGATACTAGTCGTATTGCACCTACTAAATTCTCATAACATGTTGTTCGAAGATTCCCCCCACAAAAAAAAGCGAGAAACCTAAAAATTCAAAGAAAATTTGGAGTTTGCTCGTTTTTTTATCGGTGATTAACACTTCTATTACAACCATTGGACAAGATATTCAAGTAAATACCTTGTCCACAGGTTTTATATTTTTTTATAAAAAATACTTACGCTTCGATTTCTGTTACCATTCCTGAACCGACAGTTCGACCACCTTCACGAATAGAGAAAGTCGTTCCTTGTTCGATTGCCACTGGATGGATCAACTCTACCTCGATGGTTACGTTGTCTCCAGGCATGACCATTTCTGTTCCTTCTGGCAACACGATCGTACCTGTTACATCTGTTGTGCGGAAATAAAATTGTGGGCGGTAGTTATTGAAGAATGGTGTATGACGTCCGCCTTCTTCTTTCGTCAATACATAAACTTCCGCTTTGAATTTTGTATGTGGTGTGATTGAACCAGGTTTCGCAATTACTTGTCCACGTTCAATATCTTCTCTTTGGATACCACGTAACAAGATTCCTACGTTATCTCCAGCTTCGCCATAATCTAACGTTTTACGGAACATCTCTACCCCTGTCACAACCGCTTTTTTCGTTTCAGGTTTGATTCCGATGATCTCGATTTCATCACCGACACGAACAGCTCCACGGTCGATACGACCAGATGCTACCGTTCCGCGACCAGTGATTGAGAAAACATCTTCAACTGGTAAAAGCAATGGTTTGTCGGTATCACGTTCTGGTGTTGGGATATAGTCATCCACTGTTTCCATCAATTCATTGATCGCAGCTTCTGCTTCTGGGTCACCTTGCAATGCTTTCAATGCAGAGCCTTTGATGACAGGTGTGTCATCACCTGGGAAACCATATTCATTCAGTAATTCACGAACTTCCATTTCTACAAGATCGATCAATTCTTCATCATCGACCAAATCAACTTTATTCAAAAATACAATCAAATATTTTACACCAACTTGACGTGATAAAAGGATATGCTCGCGAGTTTGAGGCATTGGTCCATCTGTCGCAGAAACAACTAAGATCGCACCATCCATTTGAGCGGCACCTGTGATCATGTTCTTCACATAATCCGCATGTCCTGGTGCATCAATATGTGCATAGTGACGTTTATCTGTTTCATATTCTACGTGTGCTGTGTTGATGGTGATCCCACGTTCACGTTCTTCAGGAGCTGCATCAATGCTTGCATAATCTTGAGGATTTGCTAAGCCTTTTTTCCCTAATACTGTCGTGATTGCAGCAGTCAATGTGGTCTTCCCATGGTCAACGTGCCCAATGGTACCGATGTTTACGTGTGGTTTACTTCTATCAAAATGTTCTTTTGCCATAATTAACAAACCTCCTAAATAGTCTTATGCACTGAATGATTTCAGCTCATCGTCCATAACAGTTTTTTCAGTATAAACTCAAAAAAATCATCTACACTTACTTTTTGTAAGTTATGAACAAACCCTATTATACGTCAAAATTGGTCAAAGTCAATTAAAGTGTTTCGATACACTATTTCAATAAAAAGTGAGTAGGACATTAGTCTTCACGCATATTCTAAAAGGGAATATACAGCGGGGACAGAAGTAAACTCTTCGGAAATAAGACGGCTAATTACTTCTGTGCCGACCTCTGTCATAACGCTATTGTTATTATTGACAGCGTTCGTTTACTATTAGTAATGGTCATACTCTCAACTTTGTAAAGTATCGGTTTCCATATCGAATTCTAATTGTTTTGCTGCATTCAACTGATCACTGTAGTAACTTGCAAGTTCTTCTGCAGAAGCTTGTGTCAAATTGTTAAATGAGAAAGTCGCATATCTCCCATGATTTTCTTTACATATCGAATTGATTCTAAGTCCAGTTTTCTCATCCATAAATAAATAAGCTTTCCCAGGTGTAAAAGTAGGAGTAACTAATTTTTTGGAACGAAGTCTAAATCCGTTATAACTCATTTGATACATCTCAAATGATTGGGATAGATAACTTAGTTGTTTCTTTGTTACAATGCTCAATGCTTCACTGTCGCTTTCAATTGTTCGATTTTTACCAATCAAAATCGCATAGAATAATCCATAGAGGTTATACACTGACCATAGAAGTGTCACAATATAGCCTGTTTCATATCCTTCTCCTCGATAAAGTCGGTACAATGCAACGATAGAGGCGAAAGCGATCCAACCAAATAGTAACATGTGAGGAAAAACTGTTCGCCAATCAAATGATTGACTGTCAACAAGTTCCTTTTTTGTCACTTTGAATTTTTTTTCCGAATGAAAGAACTCTTTGATCAATGCTCTAGTATGGATCGGCGCGACAAAACAATCATAGATATGCGAAGTAGTAAGATTCCTGATTTTAGGAACATACAACCGAAACGAAAGAGAAATCATGACAAACGGTGGTAAAAAGAACAATAATAACTGATTGTTGTTACTTCGAACAATAAATATATCAAAGACCATAAAAAGAGTTGGTGCTAATAAAAAAATGATTTTTTG
Organism: Enterococcus sp. 1001283B150225_161107_E12; assembly: GCF_015556925.1. Taxonomy (NCBI): domain Bacteria; kingdom Bacillati; phylum Bacillota; class Bacilli; order Lactobacillales; family Enterococcaceae; genus Enterococcus; species Enterococcus sp. 1001283B150225_161107_E12. The sequence goes on from NZ_JADNNI010000006.1 coordinate 109,308, forward strand.
AAATGAAGTAAACCAGTACAAATAAGAATTATAGTAACACAATTTTTGCATACGAGATAACCCTTTAAATTTACGTGGTTTAAAATGGTCAAATATTTGCTTTGTACCTTGGGCCCAACGTGTCCGTTGAGAGGACAGCTCTCGAGCTGTATAAGGCGTGATTCCCAAAGCATAAGCTTTATTTATGAAAATCGTTTCATAACCAGCATTTTGCAATAACATCCCTGTTGCCATATCTTCAGTAATGCTTTTTGTTGGGACGCCACCTATCTCCTCTAAAGCACTGCGTCGAATGATAGCGTTGGTCCCGATATGGATCAACGCATTTTCACGTGAAAGAGCTGGTTCTAAAAAACGCATAAATAATTCCTGTTCATTGTAAAATGATTTTCTCAATAATTGAAAGGGATCTTTATTATAAAAAGTTTGAGGATATTGAATTAACGCAACCTTTGGATTTCTAAAATAATCGATAGCCTCGTAAATAATATTTTTCTTAACGATGAAATCAGCATCTAAAAGCAAAATCAAGTCGCTACTTGTTTGTGAAAGTGCATAGTTGATATTTCCTGCCTTTGCGTTCTCGTTACCTTCTCTTGTCAGATAACCAATATGGTATTTTTCTGCAAGTTCTTTCAATTCCTCACGATGACCATCATCACAAATATATATTTTCTTATTTGGATAACGTAACGCTTTGACAGCCAAAGCAGTCGCAATCACTAATTTATTATCCTCATTATACGTACATATAAACGCTGCTACACTTGGTTGAAATGGCTCCACATCGTAATGAACTCTCATGGACTCTTTCGACAACTTATTAGAAAACAAGTAAATAAAAAAACCATACACAAATAAACCAATAAATTCTGCCACATATAAAATAAGACCGAAAGTTAATGATATCACGCCATCATTTGGGATCGTGTAGAAAAGACGCCAGATCAAGTATACAACCAAAAATGCTAAAGTTAATTTGGAAAAGAATGGTTTTATCTTATTGTTTCTTTTTGCTAACACATAAAGTCCAAAAATTATACCAAACAAACCAACTAAATAATACAGTTCCATTTTAATACCACCTTTCATAACATTATTATATAAGTTGTGTTTTTTTAAGCAAAGCAACTAGCTCTCCTAAAATTCGATTATCGTAAGCTCAACTTTGAAAAATGTTCTCACAGAAAACTTAAGTATTTTATACATAAAACGGCGAATATGCCATTATTATATATAAATACGATAAATTTTGGACTTTCGATAGACGAATAATAGATTTTGTTGAATAATAGTATCCGAGGTGAAAAAAATGATAAAAAAATTGATAGCATTATTGATTGTATTGGGAATTTTCCTAGGAGGAAGCTTTATCGCTTATGATTATTTCTATGGCGGTGAAACTTATTATACAAAAATCACCACTAACGGAGAAAAAGAAGTGGATTCAGCAGACAATGACATGGACGTTTCTGTTTATGTATACGACCAAAATGCTTACAACGCAAACGGAGAAGAAAAAGCAGTCACTTTACGTGAAGCGAGAGAACGCCCTTTAAAAATGAATGCTTATTTAAAACTAAAAGTCAATTCACGTAAAGGCGTCATCAGTTGGGAAGAAGTAACAGCTTCTCAAGTGCCGGACAAAGCGTTAGATCAATTAGATCAATGAACCAGTTTACAAAAAACAACACAAAAAAGCAGTCAACACCCACAAGACTTGAAAAACGATCTTCGTGGATATTGACTGCTTTTTTACTATTCACTTTTATTTCGTTTCTTTGATTCATCTAAAAGAAACTATAGACGATTCAATACTTCATCCACATTTTTGATCATGACAGAGATCGTGCCATCAGGATTATTGACAAATTCAATCAGATCCGGGTTACGATAAACGTCTACTGGTACAATCAATTCAATGCCATTTGATAAACGGAATTTTTGCTTTCCGAATTTTTTCTCTGAGATTTCTTGTACTTCTTTCACTGGTGGTGCTTCTGGAATAAAGCCTTGTTCTTTGACTTCTTCTTGGAATGCTAACTTGGCAGTGATATTTTCTTTGAATACTTTCTCCGCGATCATTTCATGATCCAATCTACCTTTTTCTTCGATCGTATCATACACAGCTTCTTTTAAGTCCGCCATGATATCGAACTCTTCTGCTTCAAACTTCTTGCCTAGCTGTTTCGCCACTTTTTTTATCACTTTGACGTTGTCTTCCAAAGAAGGTGCCGGAACGCTCTCAATCACTTTTCCCGAAAAGTACCATTCTTTTTTACCAGAGAACTCATAGCGTTTTTCAATCAACTCATACGTCAGGTCTGTCAGATTGACTGCTAATGCTTCATCTGCTTTTTGAGATTTTGAGCCAAGGATCGCTCGGTTCAAAATCAAACGGTTGTCAATACCGGCTTCATCTGCTTCCACATAGTGGGTATAAGCATCACGATAATTCACTTTCAATAAAGCTAAATACATCACAGTGTCTACTTCATACAAGACAACGAAAACATCTGCACTAGGTGCTTCCTCACTTTCTGCATAGATGTCAAACCACCGTTGGACTAAACGCTCACTTTCTTCGACAAAATTTTCTTGACACTGTTTCAAGTTTTGAGAAAATAGGCTTTCTTCAGTGAGTTGCCCTGTTTTAGTTTGTGCAGAAGAGATTTTTTGGATCTTCTTTTGTAGAAAGTCCCTGACAAAATCTTTCGTAAGATCTAGTTCTTGTTGTGAAAATACAGGAGATCCTGTTTCTCGATCAATAATATGCAAAATTGCTTTTTTTAAATAGATATCCATCGTTTCATTCCTTTCTGCTCTAGTTTACGGAAAATCAAACAAAAATACCAGCGACAAAATGGGACGAACAAAAAAATATTTTATAACAAACAAAATACATTTCTTTTTTTAGAAAATAAGCTACACTTAAAGTGTACTAAAATCAAAGGAGCTGAAAGTATGAATTCACTAACATCTACTTATCGTTTATCAAATGGCTATGAAATCCCTGTTGTCGGTTTCGGTACTTGGCAAACCCCTGACGGAGACGTTGCTGTTTCCTCAGTTAAAGAAGCATTAGCTGCCGGTTATCGTCATATTGATACCGCTCAAGGGTACAAAAACGAAGAAAGTGTCGGACAAGCAATCAAAGAAAGTGGTGTTCCAAGAGAAGAGATTTTCTTAACGACTAAACTTTGGAACGAAAACCATAGCTACGATCTAGCAATGTCCTCTTTCGAAGAGTCTTTAAAAAAATTACAAACAGACTATGTGGATCTTTTCTTGATCCATTGGCCTAATCCAGTTTCTTTCCGCGAAAATTGGCAAGAAGCGAATGCCGAAACATGGCGTGCGTTTGAAGAGTTATACGAAGCTGGCAAAATCAAAGCCATTGGTGTCAGCAACTTCTTACCACATCACTTAGATGAACTTGCAAAAACAGCAAAAATCATGCCAATGGTCAATCAAGTATTTCTTGCTCCTGGCGAATTGCAACCACCTGTAGTTGAGTACGCGAAAAAACATGATATGGTCCTTGAAGCATATAGCCCTCTTGGCACTGGTAAAATCTTCGACGTCACAGAAATGCAAGAGATTGCCGAAACACACAACAAGAGCGTTGCCCAAGTAGCGCTACGTTGGTCATTACAACATGGTTTCTTACCATTACCAAAATCTGTTACACCAAGCAGAATCAAGGAGAATACTGAATTATTTGATTTTGAGCTATCAGAAGAAGAAATGAAGACGATCGACCAATTAGATGGTGTCGTTGGCAAAGCAAAAGATCCAGATACTACACAATTTTAAAGGTAAAGGATAGTGATATTCTATGAACCCCGTGGACCGCTTAAATCGTTTATCTGAAAAAGTGACGCAGACATTTGATCCAGATTTCATCTTTTTGATCCGCCCAGAAAAAATCCAGCATTTTCCTGCTCGAAATTGGTCAAGAGATGAAAAAATTGCGGAAATAAAAAAACGCTTGGATCATTCATTGATGACGATGCAATGGCAAGGACATGAGGTCATCTATTCACCTGAACTAGTCACCTTTGCCTTATTGCCAAAAAAATAACTAGATTAGGGGAGCATTAGTCAATGGACTTTTGCTCCCCTTTTTGAGAGGTCGGGACAGAAGTATCTAGCCTTATTTCCGAGAAGGTGACTTCTATTCCCACCGTTTATTAGGTTTTAGAATATGTAAAAAGTCGAATATCCCACTTAATTTTTTGTTTTTCCATCGAAGTAATAAAAGTTTTTTCTTGATAAACCTTTTCATTTGCTCGTTTTTTTCTTATAATCGAAAGGGTATGAATGAAGGAGAGTATTTATGAAGAAAAAACAAAAACAAAAATTATTAAAACAATTCCGTCCTTCTTTAGATGGAATTCGTACGCAATTATTCCGTTCATTGGAAGAAGAAAGTTTACGCCGTTATGGTCTACCATTGCAAGTCATGCTTGATCCTAAAAACCGTCAAGTCTTAATCATTGGCTTAGCAGGACAAGCAAATGAAGATACACGCATCAATGTACCAATCGACGATAACTTTACTGCTGTCTTGAAACGTATTCGTTCTGGTGAAGCAACGATTTTTGAACGTTTCCGTGACAACCTATTGATTGAGATCGTTTCTTACTGGAATGATCAACGTATGAAAAAAGATCAACCAACGGCTCAACCTGTGGCGACACCAGTCACTAATGACGTGTCCGTAAAAGAAACACCAACAAAAGAAGTTGAAAAAGTTGAGACAACTTCTCAATCAGTCAGTGAAGAAGCAACAACTGACAAGAAAACAAGTGATGAAAAAGCAGCGACAGATTCTTTGAGTTTCGATGATTTTGCAAAACAAGTAGCAGAATATCCGAAGTTCACTGCTGAAAAAACAGCAGATGCTGTAGTGATCAATGAAACAGTCAAAGACGACACACGAAAATTAGCAGAGATCTCTATGTCTGCTATCAATGAATTTACGATCGAAAAAGCTTTAGAACGTAAATACAAAGTGAAATTGACATTAGTGCCATTGATCGAACAATTTGCCGCTACACCGATCAACGAAAGATAAACGCAAGCAAATAGATTGCGTGATGATTTTTACCTAAAAAAGCAGCTGAAATGACGATCATCGTTCATTTCAACTGCTTTTTTTATCATTTATAAATGTAAAAAAGAGAAGATCGATTGTTCCTATTGTTGCGCTGCGTTCTGCCCTGTTGTTTCTAATTGCTCTTGCACCAACTGCATCACTCTCATCCGTTCCTCATCTGGTATCTTCTCATAGTAGATACCTGCTTCTCCCAAGATGCCATCACCAATATATTGTTCACCTTTCAACTGATGATTCGTGATATTGGATAATGCCGAATGGTATTCATTCATCATTCCGAGCATTTCATCTAAAGACATGTCCGTTGTCCCATTTTCACCGACTACCTCTAAAAGCTGGCGATAATTGAATAAACTTTTCACAGATAAGAACTCATTGACTAAAATATTGACGACTTCCCTTTGCCTTTTCTGTCGCCCATAGTCATCCTCAGGATCTTCTGCTCGCATGCGCGCATACTGTAATCCTTCCCAACCATTTAATTCTAGCGTTCCTTCTGGATAATGGATATCTTCTGCTGTAAATTCAAACGCATTGTTTACAGTGATTCCTCCCACAGCATCGATCAACGCTTCTAATCCATCCATATTCAACGATACATAGTGATGAATCGGTATATCAAGATATTGTTCAACCGTATCCACCATCATGTCGATACCACCGTAAGAATGAGCATGGTTGATTTTATCAACCAGTCCATCCATATTGGCAATTTCTACGAAAGAATCTCGAGGAATACTCGTGATCGTCGTTGTTTTCTTTTGATTATTCAATGTAACCAACATGATTGTATTTGCACGATAGTCCGTTTTTCTAATTGAATTATTGGCGATACCTAAAACTAAAATGCTGACTGGCGTATCTTTTTCCCGCTGAACGGTTTCTCTTTGTAGCGGTTGTTGCATCGAAGTCACTGTCTGTCTTGCATCGTAGTAAAAGCGAACACCATATGCAACTGCAGAACCTACTAATAAGAAAAGAAATGCCATAATAGACAATAAAACCTTTTGTTTTCTAGTGAATAATCGTTTTTGTTGGTGCTTTTTTCTTACTGTTTTTTCAGTGATAAAAGAGAAAAATAGACTATAGCATAAGAAAACAACTGAAAAACTCAGCAAAAAACCTGCTAAGATATCGCTAGGATAATGTACTCTCAAATAAATTCTAGAACTAGCAATCAATAAGGGATAAAGAGCCCCCACCCATACTAGTTTATTTACCCTTTTCTCACGATAGATAATGTACATGGTGATCAAAAATACTAAGAATAGCGTCATAGACAAAATCGAATGACCACTTGGAAAAGAGTAAGAAGATCTAGGAATCAATTGCTCCACATCAGGTCGTGTCCGCTGGATAGCTTGTTTCATCACGTAACCAATCAAACTAACTGTCAAAACCATTAAGACTTGCCAAAAGGCTAATTTATGGTACTGTTTCCGCCAACTAAAAATTGCAAGCAATCCTGTGAAAAATAAAGTAGGAATAATCGTTGCTAGCTTTGCAAAATAACTGAAAAATGTTGTTAATACTGGGAGTTCGATCAATCGCTCCTGTCGATAAATGGCTAAATCGAGTTGGTTGAATAAGGTGTTTTCTGTCATAACTAGTGTGGTTAAAGTCGTCAATAAGACGAATGATACGAGTGCTACCACCAATGTTCCTTTTGGTATCTGTTTCATAATAACTTCCCTTCTACTTCTCATTCATACTTTTTAAATCCTAAAATAATGCCTAAACCACAGCCAATAACCAAGAGAGAGGTTCCTCCTTGACTTAAAAATGGTAAAGGAATCCCTGTTAACGGGAGTAGACCGATCGTAGCTCCAATATTTTCAAACACTTGAAATAACAAACCAAATACGAAGACAATCGCAAAATATACATTCCCTTTATTATTTGTTTCGATTGCACTATAAATGATTTGATAAAAAAGATAAAAATATAAAAAGAGCACAGAAACACTTCCTAAAAAGCCAAATGTTTCAGCAATCACCGTAAATACCATATCCGATTCGCGAACAGGAACGTAAATTGGATTAATTGCTTCAGACCTTCCACTAAACCCACCTGCCCCGATGGAAAGCAAACTTTGTGATTGTTGATACCCAATCGATTGGCTATAAGCAAATGGATCAACCCATGCGCGTACTCGATCTAACTGATAAGTCTTAAAATTCAGACGATATAAAATCTGGTGTCCGTATTCAGTAAAAACTAAAGCAATCAAAATGGCCCCGAGAATAACTAGAATCGCAGTCATTGTCGTCATGATCTTCCAATGGACCCCAGCGATCATGAATAATGCCCCCAAGCATATGACAAAAACCAAACTTGTTCCAAAATCTTTTTGCATGTACATCAATAAAAAGGTCGGCACGCTAACGAGTAGAATCTTACCTACATAAAGTAAATCCGATTTGACAGTCCGTTGCTTTACATTTTGTTCATAGATCAATGTCAGATAAACGATGACTAAAATAAAGGTCAATTTTACTAGTTCAGATGGTTGGAAAGAAAAACCACCGATCCTAAGCCAACGTTTTGTTCCTGTGATTTGAAACATCGCAGGATCATAAAAACGATGTAGTAATGCCATCACTACTAGAGAAAACCCATAAAAATAAGGGGAGTATTTCAAAAAAACAACTGTTTTCACACGTTGGGTGACTAACAACAGCCCTAAGGACATCAGACAAAAGACGATTTGTTTGAAAACGACACCTCTGACTGGGATTTGGTCATATACCGCTGCCCCATATTGCACAGCGACACTTAATAGATAAAATAGAAAAATCGGTAAAAACAATGCGTAGTTGAATTCGTTAAATTTAAATTTCATTTTGCTTACCTCGTGAGGACAGTTTCAGGCAAACGCCCAAAAGCATGGATAAAATCAAATAGCTTGATCCTCCATAACTAATAAAAGGAAGCGGAATACCTGTCATTGGGATCATGCCGCTGATACTTGCAATATTGATGCTTGTCTGTAGCAATAACAGCATCCCTGTTCCCAAATAAATCAACCCGATTTGTTGGTTTGGCTCATTCGCACTCAAGACAAATAAGCGCAAAATAATCGAAAACAACATTGCTAGAATCAGCAATCCTACGATCAGCCCTAACTCTTCTAAAATAATCGAAAAAATAAAATCAGTCTCAGCTACTGGTAAATAGCCCTTTTTGGTAATACTATTTCCCAGACCTAATCCAAAAAGCCCACCGTTGTACATTGCATAATAAGATTGGCTCATCTGAAATCCTTTTCCATAAGGATCTAAAAAAGGATTAAAGGCAATACTCAAGCGATCATAAGTATGGGCAAAAATACTTGGTAATAGATCATTTTGCCCTAGTAAATAAATGATGCCTCCAAGGAGCAAAAGGAGACTGAACAGTCCTGCAAAAAACAATAAAATATAGCGAACTGGTAATTGAACAGTCGTGATCATGATTGCAGCTAAGATGATCAACAAGATTGCACCAGCTACTTTTGGTTGGAATAAAATCAGCAGAGAACATAAAGCGATGATAAAAAAGGGTTTTTTTAATTCATTCAATGATTGCTTGGGTTTTCTAAAATAATAAGCTAAATAAAAAATCATCCCGACATTGACAATTTCAGCAGGTTGAAATTGAAAACCTGCAATGGAGATCCATCGTTGCGCGCCACTGATATTGACACCAATGCCAGGTACCTTAGTCAAGATCAGCCCCACAATACCGATCCCCATCATTATTTTTACGATTCGATGGTTGAGTATGAATGCAGGTTTCACTCGGTAAATGAAAAAAATCATTGCCCAACTAAGCACTACAAATACCATTTGTCGAACTAAAAGTTGATTCGTACTTTGATCGAATGACATCAAACGAAACGTACTCGCACTATAGATCATCAATAATCCTATTACACTGATCAACAGATATGGTACGAGCAAATACAAATCTATTTTTCTTATGTCTTTTACACCCATCCTATATTTCTCCTTTGTGTTACAGCGGAGATACGTCACTTACCCATCTTGAATAAAAAAAGCCAAACGAAAAAAACGATTGGCTTTTCAGTCTCATCGTGTGAGTTTTGACACTAAACAACGTAAAGATTTCTCTTAGCTATCTTATGAAGAGCCTTAATCCGACAATTCCTGTTTTACACATTGGCGTCTTTCGACGTTTCTGCGCAATAGCCTATGTTTGTTTAGGAGTCTCGCCTAACAAGTTATTCTATTTGAGGAAAAGTATACCTGTTAGATTATTTATTCACAAGAGAACCTCAAATAAGCTTAAAAAACTTTAGCTTTTTTTAATGTTATATAAATTATTTTTAAAATTTAATAATATACGTTCTATAATTTTTAGTTCAGAGTATGTAAAAAAACGTAACAGAAAACCTTTAATCTACAAGGTCTGTTACGTTTTATTTAATATTATACAACTTCACAAAAAAATGAAAATAGCCAAAAAGACGTGATAACCATTTATGAAAAAAATAAATTTTAGATTATAGGTCCTTCATACTTAGCATAGGTATTTTTTTATGTGTTTCGAGAGAAACGTTATAATAATGAAAATTATTTGTCACCTTTCCTCAGCTACTACGACTATTTCGCAAATTATTCCTAGTTTTTGCTCTCCTGGATAGCTGCTAAGGCAGCTCGTGCGCTTTGTTGGTTGATCGTTCCTGATTCCCTAAGCTTTGCGGCAACTCTCTCGATTTCGTCCCCTTTGGCACCAACTGTGATTGCCAATGCTCTCGCTTGTAAGGACATATGTCCTTTTTGAATACCGTCACTAACAAGTGCACGCAGTGCCGCAAGGTTTTGTGCTAAACCAACAGCTGCAATCACTTGTGCCAATTCTTGTGCAGAATCAATTGCTAACATATCTAAAGAAGCTTTCGCTTTCGGTAAGACGCGGGAAGCGCCCCCTACTGTCGCAACAGCTAAAGGAACCGTCAATTTCCCTACCAAATGATTTTCCTTGATTTGCCAGTCAGTCAACCCTTGGTAACTACCATTTCGAGCAGCATAGGCATGAATAGCCGCTGCGGCTGCTCGTGTATCATTTCCTGTAGCTAAGATGACCGCTTCGATACCATTCATGATTCCTTTGTTGTGGGTCGTTGCCCGATAAGGATCCAACTTTGCGTATTCACTCGCTTGACGAATCTTTTCAGCAATCAGCTGACCCGTTTCTTTGTCCTTTGCCAATCGCTCAAAAGGAATCATACAAGTCGCGATCGCTAAAGATTCCGTCGCCAGATTACTTAAGATACTGAACAAGATTTCTTCTTCAGGGAACCATTCTTTGATACGAACCGCAACTCCCTCCAAAATCGAGTTGATGATATTCGCACCCATCGCATCTTTGACATCCACTAAAAAATCAAGTGAAAGATAGGCATGCTCGCTCCCCATAAATTCTCGAGTAGAAATTTCTCGGACACCTCCACCACGCTTGACGATCGAAGGATAGCTTTCGTTTGCACAAGTGACCAATTCTGGTTTTCTTGCTTCAATGACTTCTTTGATTTTTCGATAATCACAACGACCGGTCAAGACGATTTGCCCACGCATCAATCGTTGCGGTATCTGAACGCTGATATCGCCACATATTTTTGCGCCATTGCTCGCTGCAGCAATTACAGAAGGTTCTTCCGTTGCCATAGGAATCCATTTTTTTTGACCGTTCACTTGAAAATTCAATGCGACACCTAATGGGATCTCTACTTGGCTGATTTGATTTTCAATCAAATGGTTGGCGATATCTTCTGTTAAAACAGATTCTTTAAAACCTGTTGCTTCTGCTTGGGAAATCACTTTTTCTTGAACTAATCGCTGTCTACGTTGTTCTGGCGTTAGTTCATAAAACTTTTTTTTTTCGTTATCACCAGTTTCTTGCAAATTAGCTTCCAAAAGAACAGCTAATCCAAGACCGCCACCAATACATAATGAAGCTACTCCGTATCGTTGGTGCTGCCTTCTTAACGCATAGCCTAAAGTAGTCAAGATACGAGCGCCACTAGCACCAATCGGATGGCCTAACGCAATCGCACCACCATAAATATTGACTTTCTCTGATGGGAGATTCAATTCACGATTCACAACGATCGATGACGCAGCAAACGCTTCGTTAATTTCAAATAGATCGATGTCGTCCAAGGAAAGCTCTGTTTTCTCCATCAAGGTATTGATTGCTTTGATTGGAGCTACACCCATGATACTTGGATCGATCCCAACTTCAGAGACTCCTTTGATCGTAGCTAAATACGGTAAGTCATGAGCAATCGCATAGTCTTTAGACGCTAAGATCAGTACAGAGGCACCATCGTTCAAAGGTGAAGCATTTCCAGCAGTAACTGTGCCGTCCTCCGCAAAAACCGTCCGTAAGGTGCTTAATTTTTCTAATGTACTATTTCCTCGCACTGCTTCATCTGTTGCAAATACTTCTTCATTACGGGAAATTGGAATGATTTCTTCCTTGAAGACCCCTGACTCGCTGGCTTGTGCTGCTTTTAATTGTGAAGCCAGTGCATATTGATCTTGCTCTGCTCTCGTCACAGAAAATTGTTTTGCCACATTTTCTGCTGTCAGTCCCATATGAGTATTGGAAAATGCATCGGTTAATCCATCATTGACCATACTTGAGATTTCTTCGATTTTCTCGTTTTCTGGATCGCTCACTTGGATCATCGGCGCTCTAGTCATGCTTTCAACACCACCGGCTATGATCAGGTCCGCTTCGCCTAGTTGGATTTGTTGACGCGCAAGGATCACTGATTTCATCCCAGATCCACAAACTTCATTGATTGTCATTGCCGGAACACTTACGGGGATTCCGCTATTGATCGCAATCTGTCGTGCAACATTTTGCCCATTCCCTGCTTGAAGCACATTTCCAAAAATGACTTGATTGATTGCTTCTTTGTTTATCCCTGTTCGTTCAAGGATTTCTGTTGTAATGAATGTTCCCAACTCAACAGCAGAATAACTGCTTAAGCTACCACGATACTTTCCAATCGGTGTTCGTGCAGCATCTATAATAACGACTTCCTTCAAGTTAAGCCACCCGTTGCCAAAGTCTATAAATTTACTCATCTACGTATTATAAAAAACGCGACGAATTTATAGGTGTTACAATCTTTTGCGCAAACGGATTCCCTCCTTATTTCTCTTGTATTTGCGAAAAACATCACGCTGTAACCGACGAGACATTCTTCAAAACGTTTGTCTATATCAAATGGATAGAACAATCTGAATGGTTTCGTAAAAATTAAAATACACTTCTTATTAAATTGTATAAAAGATGGACAGTTGATTATTTTCTAACTGTCAAGTATCTCCTACAAAAATATACCATTCTTTACCGGAAATACAAATATAACATACACCTTTTAAAAAAAGCGCTATATTTTTTTACAAATCCTTAAAAATTAGCTTTTTTGTATTTCTTTTAGCGATTTTGTGATACTTTAATAAAGTAAGTTTTTTATCATGAGTAAAGAGGTGTTGAAATGAAAATAGGGATTGATCGTCTTTCCTTTTTTATTCCTAATTTATTTTTAGATATGACTGAATTAGCAAACAGACGTGGAGATGATCCTGCCAAATACCATATCGGGATCGGTCAAGATCAGATGGCTGTCAATCAAGTTTATGAAGACATCGTCACGCTAGGGGCAAATGCAGCGAGTAAAATCGTCACAGAAGAAGATCGTGAGAAAATCGATATGGTCATTGTAGGTACCGAATCAGGCATCGACCAATCAAAGGCAAGTGCTGTGATCATCCATCATTTGTTAAAAGTTCAACCTTTTGCTCGTTCATTCGAAGTAAAAGAAGCTTGTTACGGGGGAACAGCAGCTTTGCATATGGCAAAAGAATATGTCAAAAATCATCCAGATCGTAAAGTCTTAGTGATTGCGAGCGATATCGCCCGCTATGGTTTAGCAAGTGGTGGTGAAGTGACGCAAGGTGTAGGTGCGGTCGCTATGATGATCACACAAAACCCTCGGATTCTGTCTCTTGAAGACCACAGTGTCTTTTTAACAGAAGATATTTATGATTTTTGGCGTCCAAGCTATAGCCAATATCCTGTAGTAGATGGACCATTGTCCAACTCTACCTATATTGAGTCTTTCCAAAAAGTCTGGAATAGATATAAAGAAACAACAGGTCGAACACTTGCAGATTATGACGCACTTACCTTCCATATCCCTTACACAAAAATGGGAAAAAAAGCGTTGCAAAGTGTGATCGAAGAAACAGATGAAGCAACGCAAGAACGTTTGATGGCACGTTATGAAGAAGGCATCACCTATAGTCGACGAATTGGAAATCTATACACTGGTTCACTTTATTTAGGGTTGATTTCTCTGTTAGAAAACTCTCAAGCATTGAAATCGGGTGACCGTATCGGATTATTCAGCTATGGTTCTGGTGCTGTGAGTGAGTTTTTCACTGGGTATTTAGAAGAAGACTATCAAAATTTCTTGTTCAAAGAAGAGAATCAAGCGATGTTAGATAACCGTGAAGCATTGACGGTTGATCAATATGAAGAAATCTTCAATGAAACATTACCTGGACATGGTGAAACAGCTGAATATCATTCAGATCTACCTTATTCGATCTATAAAGTTGAAAATGATATTCGTTTTTACAAAGAAAAATAATCAATGCAAAAAACTGACCTCGATCGTTGACTAATAAATAGTCAATAATCGATAGGTCAGTTTATTTGTACTCCGAATTGTCTCACTGTTTTTAAATAATTCTTGGAGAGCTGACTGGAAACGTGGATCATCTTGCATTTCTTCATAGTAAGCCTGCAAAAATGAAGCCGTGACTTCTTCCTGTGAATCATAAGTGAATTCCTGTCTCTTATAAGGAAGATGTTCCTTTGACAAATACTTCTCAAATTGGTCCATTATAACCGGCGATGTGTGAGGATCAGATACCTCGATTCCTAAACGCCTTTCAAGAGGTACGAAGACATTATCTTCTGAGGCGACTACTCTTAGAATCAAACATGCTTTCGTCGCTTTGCTACGCAATTTTTCCAGTTGTTCACAAGTAACCAAGGCAGGATTTGCCGCTGAAAAAACAAGGTCATAAGTCTTCTCTTCATGTAAAAAATTAGTAAAATCTTGCAAAATGAATTTGCAGTTAATTAGCCCCAGTACTTGTGCTTCATGTTCAGCATACACAAGCATTTCTTCTGAAAAATCAATCAACTCGTATTGTTCTATTTCTTTTGCTAACGGCAGATAACGCCCTGCACCACCGGCAACATCTGCGAATGAGCCAGCTGGTAATAAATCCTCGCTTCTTAGATAAGCAACGACATCCTCTACGATCGTCGTACTGGATTCTTTTTGTGAATCGTAATAGTCTTTCGCAAAGGTATTCCATTCTTCTTTGTCCATTTGGATAAATTTCCTTTCGCTTTCACTTTTCGGAATAAATTTTTTATGAGAGAAACGATGAGCTTTATTCTTAGTATAAATCAAAATCCACGAAAATCGAAGAAACGATTCTCGTGGATTTCTTTTTGATTAGAAAGGCTTAAAACTATCACATTTTATTGTTATTAGTAAGTGATAGATGAACTATTTTGTCTTTATTGATTATTTGTTTCCTTGTACACGTACCAAAATCATTTTAGTGATTTCCATCAATACAACCGTTACAAGCGCGATTCCAATACAAGTGAAGACTTCAGTCAATCCAAACGCTGCTGGGATCGAGAAGACTTCTTTTAGTCCTGGGATCATCGCAATACAGTAAAGCGCACTACATACAGCAACTGCTAATAGGACACTGCGGTTTGAGAAGAAACCAGCTTGGATCGCTGTTTGTGTATTTGAACGAGCTGGGAATGTTTGCAATGTACGACACCAAATCAACGTTGTGAAGGACATCGCCACGCCAAATTCAGGTGAATGTTGCATTCCTAACCATTGAGCAAAAATAACCGCAATACCGATCAATACGCCACGATATGTTACAGAGATCAATGTTTTGTCCGTAAAGATACCTGAATTTGGATCTCTTGGTGGACGTTTCATTGTCGCTGGCTCTGCTTTTTCAGTTCCTAACGCGATTGCTGGTAATGAGTCGTTAACTAAGTTGATAAACAATAATTGTAAAGCTGTAAATGGATTTGACCAATCTGCAACCAAGGCAAAGATGATCGCGATGATCGCGCCTAAGTTTCCTGAGAACAAGTAAGAGATGGCTTTTTTGATATTATCAAAGACATTACGTCCTACTTCCACTGCGCTGACGATCGATGCGAAATTATCATCTGTCAGAACCATTGCTGCAGCATCTTTGGCTACGTCAGTTCCTGTACCCATTGCAATACCAATATCTGCTTGTTTCAAGGCAGGTGCATCATTCACTCCGTCACCTGTCATCGCAGAGATATGGCCTTTTGTTTGCCAAGCACGCACGATACGGATTTTATTTTCCGGAGATACACGCGCATAAACCGTTACTTTTTCCAATACTTCATTCAATTGATCTTCTGATAGCTCATCTAATTCTGTACCAGTCAAGGCTTGATCACCTTCAGCAAAAATACCGATTTCTTTTGCAATAGCAACCGCAGTTGTTTTGTGGTCACCAGTGATCATGATCGTTTTGATCCCAGCACTTTTTGCTTCTTTGACTGCTTGAGTTACTTCATCTCTTGGCGGATCGATCATTGCCATGATCCCAACCAAGATCAAATCATCTTCATCATCAAATGATAACTCTAGGCTATTGATTGGACGATAAGCAAAGGCTAATACACGCAATGCGCGTTTTGAGAATACTTCGTTTTGTTCTTGGAATTTTTTTCTTAACTCATCTGTCATTGGCACGACTTCACCATTCACCAATGCTTTTGTACTGCGACCAAACACGATATCTGGTCCACCTTTGACAAATAAGAATTGTTGATTGTCGATTTCATGTGCTGTTGACATCAATTTTCGATCCGAGTCAAACGGTAATTCTGCTTGTCTTGGATACGTTTGGCGGATCTCGCGATAAGGTTGGTTCATTTTTTCACTGAAGTCAACAAACGCTACTTCTGTTGGATCACCTAGTTTGGAACCATCTTCACTGATTGACGCATCATTTGCCAAGACACTGATCTCAATTAAACGACGCTCATCGACAGACCAGTTTTTTGGATCATTTGAAAAATCACCAGTTGCCCCATTAGCTAAATAATAGTCAACAACAGTCATTTTGTTTTGTGTCAATGTACCAGTTTTATCCGTACAAATGATACTCGTTGAGCCTAACGTTTCTACGGCTGGTAGTTTACGGATGATTGCATGTCGTTTGGCCATTTTATTGGTTCCAAGTGACAAGACGATCGTCACGATCGACTGCAATGCTTCAGGGATCGCTGCTACGGCAACCGCAACTGCAAACATGATGGCACTAACGATATCTGCCGTCATATCTCCTGTTCCGCCACCCATATAGATACGGAATAATTGGATTCCTAAAATCACCAATGATAAGCCTAAAATGGCTAAACTTAACTTCTTACTGAATTTATCTAATCCACGTTGTAATGGTGTCACTTGTTCTGTTGTTGATTCTAATAAACCAGCAACTTCACCGATTTCTGTATTGTTTCCTGTAGCAGTTACTAAGAATTTCCCACGACCGTAAGTAATGATCGTACCACTAAAGACCATGTTCAAGCGATCACCGATCGGCACAGTCTGAGTAATTTCTACTACTTCTTTTTCTGCTGATGTCGACTCACCTGTTAACATTCCTTCGTCAACTTTTAATGAACCAGCTTCTAACAAACGTCCATCTGCCGGTACATAGTCACCTGCATCAAGTAAAACAATATCCCCAACCACTAATTCATTTGCCGGAATCGTCATTTCTTTTCCGTCACGAATCACTTTTGCATCTGGTGCAGAAAGGTTTTTCAATGCTTCAAGTGAACCTTCTGCTTTTTTCGTTTGGATCACACTGATCACTGAGTTCAACATCAACACGGCAAAGATAACGAAAAATTCGATATAGTCACCCATCACCATTTGAATCAATGCAACAACTAATAACACAATTACCATAGCGTCTTTAAAAGTTTCGAGAAACAGTTTCCAAGTTGGCTTCTTCGGTGCTTCCTTCAGTTGGTTCAAGCCGTCTCTTTCTAATTTTTCTTTTGCTTGCGTACTACTCAACCCATCAGGTGAGCTTTGCGTTTGTTGCATCAACGTGTCGATCGATTCTTTGTAGACCGTTGATTGTGCGTGTTCCTTGTTTTCCAAATTTCATCCCCCATTTTAGTTATTGTTTCCGTTATCGCCTGAAAAAAAAGAGACCTAAGACAAATACGGATTTGTCTTAGGTCTCACCATTTCATACAATACCAGAAAACCAATTGGTTAACTTACTGTTGATATTATCACAACAAATGTTGTCGGTTACTCCCCTAAGGAGATATTCAACTGTACTTTTATCCTACATGATTTATTTTTAAATTGCAACAACTTTCGCTTATCCTCTTGATATTTTCAAAAAATTTCCACCTTTGTTTTCTTGTGAATATGCTTCTCTCCTTTCTCATGCTATACTAGTGTTATTATATAAAGGAGGATTCACTCGTGGTAGGAAGTATTATTACTTTTTTATATGTACTGAACGCACTTATTGCTCTTGTAACTATCTTGATCAAACCTCGTGACGTCGCAGCAATCTGGGCATGGTTACTTGTTTTATTTGCTTTACCTGGTTTTGGTTTTATTCTCTACCTTTTCTTTGGTCGTGGCTTGACCGACAAGAAAAAATTCTATCTGCGTCAGAGTGATTTAACCGAACTGGAAAATTTCCAGGATTTCAAGGGAGATACCTTAGAACATTATGATCCCATCATCCAGAATGAAGATCATCAGCATTTCGTTGATTTCTTTTCATCCTTGAATCAAATGCCACTCACGCGAAAAAATGCCGTCACTTTACTGACAGACGGTCAAGAAAAATTAACAGCCGTCCTGAAAGATATCGAAGCAGCTGAGCATTCGATCCATATCGAATATTATGCCTTCGTTACTGACAACATCGGCCAACAAATCTTGAAAGTATTGGAAAAAAAAGCAGCGGAAGGTGTCGAAGTCCGTTTACTCTATGATGCCTTTGGCTCCCATGGCACAAAAACAAAAGATTTTAAAAAGTTAGTCGAAAATGGCGGTCATGTCCACACGTTCATCACTTCGCAACGGGCACTTCTACGCTTTCGTCTAAATTATCATGATCATCGGAAAATCATCGTTGTTGACGGCAAGATCGGATACACAGGTGGTTTCAACATTGCCGATCAATATGTCAACCACACCAAAAAATTTGGCTATTGGCGAGATACGCATATTCGAATTTATGGGGCTGCTGCCTCTTTATTACAGCTTCGCTTTTTGATGGATTGGAATGTCTCTGTTCCAGATCAAAAAAAAGTCGGCTATCATTTAGATTATTTCTTTAAAGCAGAGAAAGAAGATCAGGATCAACTATACCAAACATCGATTCAACTTGTGTCTAGCGGACCGAACAATGAACGGGAACAGATAAAGTTATCCTTTATCAAGCTGATCAGTTCAGCAAAAAAACGTGTATGGATCCAAACACCTTATTTAGTGCCTGATGAAAGTGTGATTGCCGCGTTAAAAATCGCTGCCGCTTCTGGCGTAGAGGTGAAAATCATGATCCCTAACAAACCAGATCATCCTTTCATCTACCGAGCAACTCAGTACTACGCTCGCCAATTGATCAAAGAAAATGTACAGATCTTAGTTTATGAAAATGGCTTTTTACATGCGAAAACATTGATCATGGACGACGAAATCTGCATAGTCGGATCAGCCAACCAAGATATTCGTAGCTATCGTTTGAATTTTGAAAGTAGTGCAATCATTTATGATCCAGCTTTCTTGCAACAACTAGCCGACCAATTTGTACTCGATGAACAAGCAAGCAAACCGTTGACTACTGAAACAGTCAAAGAAATGTCTAATTGGTTGCTGTTCAAACAACAAATCTCCAGACTATTCTCACCGATTTTGTAACCTATTTTTCCTTCAATAATCAACAGTTGTAATGACAACCTTATTTCATTGATAGGATATTTCAAGAAAGAAACTCCCTTAGCAGATTTCTCAAAGTCTGTTAAGGGAGTTTCTTTTGTTGAGCTGTCTTTACAGTATTAAGAAAAAAAGAGACCCTTCAAAATTTCCATTGAATTGGAACGATTATAGCTGGATAGCTACACCCTTATAGACTCCTTTATCGTAACTAGCATGATAATTCGCTTGATCAAATCGAAGTAAAGCTTGAGTTGTTAACACAAATTGAAAGGATTCTTCTACTTTTTCTGCATCGACCGTGTAGACATATGTAAGCGTCGTTTGCTGTTGAGGATCTAGTACCTGTTGCGGAAAGTCAACATCACCTGTATTGTAATAGTTGTACCCACTAAATAACCGACTTTCTTTCAAAATTGCCAAATCCTGGGCATCCGGCGATATATTTTTAACGTTTACTGTAACTGTCACAGGCATAAACTCATATTGGTCCATCGGGTTCCCACCATCATAATGATAGGACTTTCCTTTAGAATAGTTTAAAACAGTGAGTTCTAAATCATTTAAAGAGACTACGTCGTTCAAATGGTAAGTGGTAATTGCAAATGATTTGGGTACTCCACGATTGATTTCGATAATACGAGCAACTGCGACTGCTAAGATTATTGAACCGCCCAGACAAAAAAAGAAAATTTTACTTTTTCTCATCATTCGATACCTCAATTCTTGAAAAACTTCCACGATCAACTTGATAAAATTTGGTGCAAACTCTTTGCAAATCTTCGTTTCGATGACTAGTCAGCAAGACTAGCTTATTTCTTAACTTCAATTCTTCAATAATCTCGATCAACAATTCAATTCCTTGATTATCCAACCCATTAAAAGGCTCATCTAAAATGATCATCGTCGGATCACCCATCAACGCTTGCGCAATTCCTAAACGCTGTTTCATCCCTAAAGAATAGTTGGTAACCTTAACTTTCTGTTTATCCAATAAACCTACGAGTGTTAATAGTTCAACAATCTCATCTTTTTTGACATTATCGGTCAATAACGACAAGCTATATAAATTGTCAAAACCTGTCATCGAACCAATAAATCCAGGATTTTCAATCAACATTCCTGTATGAGAAGGAAAGTCTACTTCTTTGCCGATTGTTTCTTCCCCTACCTTGATCTTTCCTTTTGAAAGACGAATAAAGCCACAAATTGCTTTAAAAAGCATTGTTTTACCCGAACCATTTTGACCGATGAAACCTACAACGTCACCAAGCTCAGCTGAAATCGTTGCCTCATTAAGGATTCGTTGTTTTTTTCTTTCAACGGTTACTTCTTTTATTTCTAAAAATGCCATGGAAACCCTCCTAAAATATGTGCCTACGAATGAAAAATAAAATACCAACCAAATAACCTAACAATAATCCCAACTGTATTCCTAAAACCACGAATAATGTAGGATGAGTCAAATAGAAATGAATATCATTAGTTAGAATCAATGAATATTTATAAGGCATAAACTTAAAATTGACTAGACTTGCAACAACCAGCATGCCCATGCAGATCAATAACGAGAAGATACCGTTTGAATAAATAAAATAAATGAATACGGCTAAAAAATTAAGCAAGATTAGCGTCGAAAATAAAAGAAAGCTATAGTGTATAACAGCCAACGACCAAAAATCAGCGGAATAAAAAATTAAAAAAAGTACGCTGAAAAAAATGAGAAGATAGGCAAAACAATCCACTATGATCGTAAGAAAAATTGAAATTGCCAATTTACGTCTACTTTTGATCCGGATCAATAAAAAAATACTTTGTGTTTCCAATAATTCAATGATCGGGAAAAAAATAAATAGCAATGAGAACAGATGAAACAAAAGCCAAAGATAAGGAAGTAAATAGTCTGTATAGTTATGAATAGGATAAGGACCTTGAAACAAGAAAGTAAGGATACTTTCTCCATCAAAAACGATCCTAGGATACATATACTTAATCGCTAAAAGGTAACCTATCAAAAACACCCCAGTAGAAATCCACCATTTTTTCCCATAGGTAAAGGTAAAACTGATCATCCGTCTAGTGACTATCATGATCGAGGTAAGCACCATTGGTTGGACCTCCTTAGTAGAGTGACTGTATATTTTGCTGCAAAAAGCAAAAGGTTCAGAGAAATCAATAAACCCAGCCAAGCGATAAATGTACCTTGAGCCGTTATTTGTTGTCGATTAACGATAAACACGAGATTAAAAGCCGGAAATGAGTCAACTAAGTTTATAATAAATACTGTCATAACCATTAATACAACGACTAAATAATTTCTAATTACTCTATTTAATAAGAGAAAAAGATGTCCTATAAATAAAAATTGTAAGTACTTGATGGCTGCGATCTTACCAACATTCAATAAAGTTAGCTCTGCCTCCACCAATTCTCCCTTAACGAGAGCGTACATGATGAGGTAGGCGAAAATAAATCCCAGGAAAACGAAAATTATGTAGAGGATCAGACTCAAAACCATGATTAGATCCTTATTCACCAATAGTTTCAACTTTGTTTTAACATGTAATAAGTAAAAATTTTCTTCTGTTTTTTTATCTATGCTATGGATAAAAAACAGCCATAGCATCAAATAAATAGAACTGATAAATCCATTTATTCCTCCATTTAAAATACCGTATGGTCCATAAAGCAGTAAATCTAACTCGTCGTATTGTTGTCCCATCTGATTATACTGATAAACTAAATTACCCAAACTGAAGATCATCCCTATGAAAAAACATCCCCAGATTTTCTTATGTGAAGTAAGCGACAAATAATAGCAAATGGTTTGCTTAAATCTCATTCTTCTTCACCCCATAGATCACCGTCATGACTGCAAATAGCAGTATAGTTATGACAAACAAAACGCCTGTCAACTGAAGATTTTCTGTACCAATAAATTGATCACTCAAACTATACTTTGCAGCACGCAACACACTGATCAACATATCGCTGACTAAAACAAAAAACATTGGAATCAAGATAGCAAGGTAACGATTATGTGTTAAATAAGCGCAAATACTAGCAAATAAAGAGAGACAGCCACCATACAAAAAGAGAAAGGCACTTCGCACTAACAAATAGATGCCTGGATGGTCATAATACAAATGGGGCATGAATTCATCAGAAGGGACCAAAAACATACTATAAAATCGATGCAAAGGCGTCACAGGAATAAAAAACAGGAGGCTAATAAAATTAACAAGGACAGGAATAACCACTAAGCACCCACCAATGAGAAAAGCCAACAAAAAATGATTGATCAAATACTTTTTTAACGTGATGTGAGACACCATCGATTTCATATAACCACTCTGGCGATCTTCCGCTAAAATATCCCCGATTGGAATCGTTGCAAGCAATGAAAAAGAAAAATTAAACGTTATTAAAGTTACTGCCGGAATAACAAGCATATGTAATGAATAAAGACTGGTCGGTTCGTCATACCCTCCCTTCCATGGGTATTGCCCAATGATACCATATGTAAACAAGCAAGATAAACCTAGAACTACCATAAAAGCTAACATATAAAGAAATTGACGTCTTCTTAGCACACGATATAGAATTGCTCTCATAAACCTTCTCCTACTAAAAATTATTTTTTGTTTGCGCTCTCTAAAAACCAAGACTTACTAACCACGTAGCATATAATAACACAAAAAAATTAACAAAGGATGTAATAAAGATGAAAAACGGGTTATTTTATGAGGCTATTTTGTTAGAGGTGAGTTAGTTAGAGTCCAGACAGTGTTTAACTATTTTTCAAAAAACAGCTACTTATTTTTCTAAAGTTATCTACTTAATCAACAAACTCCCCTGAGAACTACCAGAATCCATTAGGATGCACTAGTAGCTATCAGGGGAGTGCTGTTTAAAATCATTTTTGCTATCAGTTAGTCGATCGTATTTGCCGCCCAATGATTGATTGGGCCATATTTATGTCCAATAAAAAGTTCTTCTTTGATTGCTTGATTGACATATTGTTTCGCGATACGGATGGCTGCTTCCACCGTTTCTCCTTTTGCTAATTCAGCAGCAATACACGCAGATAAAGAATCACCTGTTCCATTGATGCGATCTGTTGCATAAAATGGTGCTTCTAACCAAAATGTTTTTCCTGAAGCTAAACGAACATAATCCCTCACTGTTTGTTGATTGGAATCACTAGTATGATGTCCTTTGATCAAAACATTTTTGGGTCCCAGCTCTTGGAGGATCTTAGCCGCTTTTTCATAATCTTCTTCTGTTCTCAATTTGAGACCAGTCAGTTTTTCTGCTTCATAAAAATTAGGAGTAACTACTTCTGCCAATGGCAGTAATGCTGTTTTTAATGTAGTCAATGCTTCTTCTTCCAATAATTGATTACCATGTTTCGTCATGATCACTGGATCAACGACCAAGGGACCGAAATCATACCTTTGAATATTTTTGACCACGGTATTGATCAATGTCGCATCTGCTAGCATCCCAGTCTTTGCTGCTTTGACTTGGTAATCATCTGCAAGCAGTTCAAATTCTTTATCGATAAAATCCGTAGGTAAAGGAACACTTGCACCGATTCCATAAGAATTTCCAGCGACACAAGCAGTCAAAACAGATACCCCATAGACCTTTCTTGTAAAAAACGTATGCAAGTCTGCTTGCATCCCTGCACTTCCATCGCTATCTGATCCAGCGATCGTCATTACTTGGACATATTGTTGTTCCATTTCATCCATCTCCTATTTGAAATACGTTTGTCTTGTTTATCCTACCGCATTTTCTGCTGAAAAACAAAAAAGGATGCGCAATGAATCATGCAGCATCCTCAAAAACGGATAAATTATATGTTAAAAGTAAATAGTTCGAACATCATCTTCTATTTTACTACTAACACATTGCATTTCGCGTGATTTACCACATAAGAAGTCGTTGAACCAACCAATGCACGTTCAACGGCGTTTAACCCAGTTGACCCCATAACGATCAAGTCAATTGGTTCTTGTGACTCGTTGAAGTTTGCGATCAATGTTTTGGGATAACCGTATAACACATATGTTTTAATATCCGTCAAACCTTTTTCGATCGCTAGATTTTGATGTTCCTTCATTTGTTTGTCTGCCACTTCATCTAACTCTTCTTGTAAACTTGTTGTGACAAAAGCAAAGTCACCAAAATAATTTCCTGACACCTCATTTACATACAAGATGTGTAACTTTGCTTGATTTCTTTTTGCTGTTGCGATTGCTTCAATAAATGCTTTTTCTGATTTTTCTGAACCGTCGATTGCTACTAAAATATTTTTATACGTATCTACCATTGAAACCGCCTCCTTCTTTTCTTTTAGTGTAGCACGATTAGAAACGAAGAACAATTCTTATGGATATGATTCAAAAGCCCATGGTTCCAACAGAAAAAACAAGGCAGAAAATCTAATTTTTAGATTCACCGCCTTATTTCAAAATAATTTATCCCATTCATTTAGTTATAAAACACTCGTTTTTTAAGCTGTTAGTTAAGCATCAAAACCATTATTTGTTGCTACTTCTTTAAACCAGTGACCTGATTTTTTGATCGTCCGTTTCCCATCTTGGTCTAGATCGACTGCGATAAAGCCATAACGGTTTTTATACGCATTTGTCCATGACCAGTTATCCATACATGTCCACATATGATACCCTAAACAATTTGTTCCTTCTTGAATGGCTTGATGCACATATTTCAAATGATCTGTCACAAACTCGATACGATAATCATCTTCGATCATGCCTTGTTCATTCACGTAGCGCTCTTCCCCTTCGACACCCATGCCATTTTCAGAGATAAAGCATTTGATATTGCCATAATTTTCTCTCGTATTCGTCAAGATATCATAGATACCTTTCTCATAAATTTCCCAACCACGATAAGGATTCATTTTTTTATTCGGCATATCGTAGTTATCGAAATAATCATCTGGTAACGGCGCACGATCTTTGTCGATCGGTGTTTCTTTCGCTTTGATCCGTCGGGGTTGATAGTAATTGATTCCTAATAGATCCACTTTATTTTCTTGGATGATCGTCAAATCGCCTTCTTCCATTACAGGCATGATATCCAATTCTTTGACGATATCGATCAACTCTTGTGGAAATTCACCTTTTACTGCTGGATCAAGGAATGAGCGATTGAAAAAGGCGTCCGCAATCGCCGCAGCTTTCACATCCTCCGCATTATTTTCGTCACGTGGATAACTTGGAGTCAAATTCAGGATAATACCGATCTCCCCATCTTGTCCTGTTTCATGGTAGATCTGAATCGCCTTCGCACTTGCTAAGTTTTCGTGGAAACCCACTTGAACTGCTTCTTTGAAGTTCACATGATTTGGATAGTGGAACTGATAAAGATAGCCACCTTCTACAGGGACGATTGGCTCATTGTGCGTAAACCATTTCTTCACAAGATCGCCGAATAACTCAAAACATGTTTTGGCATACTCAGCATAAGCATCAACAGTCTCTCTCGCTAACCAGCCACCTTTTTCTTGTAAAGGCATCGGCATATCAAAATGGAAGAGATTGACGAAGGGTTCAATACCATTTTCAATCAGTTCTTCAAAGTACGTACGATAGAAAGTGACTGCTTGCTCATTTACTTTCCCTGTACCATTAGGAAGCAAACGACTCCACTGGATCGATGTTCGGAACGTATTATGTCCAGTAGCTTTCATCAATGCGACATCCTCTTTATACTTCGTGTAGACTTGAGAAGTCTTGCTTGGTCCTACTTGATTGAAAAACTTCTCAGGCTCCAAGTCGTACCAATGATCCCAAATATTTTCTCCTTTTCCATCTCCTGCTACACGTCCTTCTGTTTGTGGTCCACTAGCAGCTGAACCCCACCAAAAATTTTCTGGAAATACATAATTTGTCATGTTTAGTCCCTCGCTTA
Organism: Enterococcus sp. 1001283B150225_161107_E12; assembly: GCF_015556925.1. Taxonomy (NCBI): domain Bacteria; kingdom Bacillati; phylum Bacillota; class Bacilli; order Lactobacillales; family Enterococcaceae; genus Enterococcus; species Enterococcus sp. 1001283B150225_161107_E12. The sequence continues at coordinate 135,476 of NZ_JADNNI010000006.1, forward strand.
TTTTTCTTTTGATAACGTAATCATACCAAACCTTAAAAATAAATCAATACTTTTTAAATAAATGACTAGACATTTATCTAAATTGAAGTTATACTCATTTTGTAATCGATTGCAAATTATAATAGAGGTGAATAAAATGAACGGTTTTATGGATAAACTTGCTCAGAAAATCATGCCTTTAGCGAACCTACTAGGGCAAAATCGTTACTTGACAGTGTTACGGGATGCATTTATGTTGTCGTTTCCTTTAACAATGTTCGGATCGATTGTTGTCGTTTTCAATAACTTACCTTTCTTTAGTGATGCGACTAAAGGAACGTTGTCTAGCTTATTTGGAAATGGACAAAATGCAACAATGAGTATCATGTCTGTCTTTGTTACATTTGGTATTGGCTATTATTTATCTAAATCATATGATGTAGAAGGTATTTTTGGAGGTGCTGTCTCATTTGCCAGCTTCTTGATCTTAACACCTTTCGTCATGACAACTGTCGGTGGCGAAGAAGTATCAGGTGTGTTGACTCTTGATCGCTTAGGTGCAAAAGGAATGTTCATCGGGATGATCGCAGCTTTCATCGCAGGTGAAATCTACTGCCGAATCACTAAACGTGGTTGGCAGATCAAAATGCCTGCAAGCGTGCCACCCGCTGTGACAAAATCATTTGCGGCGTTGATCCCAGCAGTTGTTACTTTGACCGTTTTCTTGATCATCAATGCTGTAATGACTGGTGTCTTCCACGCAAACTTGCATGATGTGGTTTACGAAGTTATCCAAAAACCATTGACTGGTTTAGGAAGTAGTTTACCTGCAACTTTAATTGCCTTGTTCTTTGTACAATTCTTATGGTTCTTTGGTCTTCATGGTCAAATCATTGTCAATTCTGTGATGGACCCGATTTGGAACACCTTAATGCTTGATAACTTAGAAGCTTACCAAAATGGTCAAGAATTGCCACACATCATCACAAAACCATTTATGGAAACATTCACTGTCGGAATCGGTGGATCAGGTATGACTTTAGCAGTTGTACTATTGATGGCCTTTGTTTTGAAGAAAAAACAATATCGTGATGTCGGTCGTTTAGCTCTTGCACCAGGAATCTTCAACGTGAATGAGCCAGCAATTTTTGGTTTACCGATCGTATTGAACGCAACCATTTTGATTCCTTGGGTTGTCGCACCATTAGTCGTAACAACGTTCAACTACCTTGTAATGGCAGCAGGTATAGTACCAGCGCCAACTGGTGTCTCCGTTCCATGGACAGTGCCAATCATCGCGAGTGGTGTCTTAGCCACAAACTCATGGTTAGGTGGCTTACTCCAAGTGATCGATTTTGTGATCGTTGCAGTTATCTGGTATCCGTTCTTGATGATCTTGGATAAACAACCTGATATGGATGTTGTTTGATCCTATACTAAAGGAATGTAGTATTTGAAGTTGAAATAAACATATTCACGAACAATAATCAAAGAAGCATCCACGAAAATTTGCTCGTTGCATTTTCATGGGTGCTTCTTTAAGTTTTGAAACATACATAAATTGGTATTTTATTGATCGCAATGAGCAACTGTCCTCTATAAAACATCAGTCAGCTATTTCCCGTACCAAAATTAAAAAGTAAATTCTCTGATAAAGCTATCCGCGCTTCTCATGCTTTTATTGGTTGTCGGCGCTATGATCTTTCGTTATACTCAAAGTGAGGTGAAAAACGTGCCAAAATATGAAGAAATCGCAAATGTCCTAAGAGATCGAATTCGTTCAAAAAAATATCCACCAAATAGTTTTTTACCAAATCAGGTGGATCTAGTCGAAGAATTCAACGCTAGTCGAATGACGATCAAAAAAGCCATCAACATCTTAGCCATGGAAGGACTCGTTTATTCTCAAAGAGGGTCTGGAACTAAGATTTTAAGCCATCCTTATTTAAACAAAGATACTTCTCCAGCTAATGAATACGAAGGATTAAGTTTACAAATGAAACGCCGACAACGCTCGCTGACAAGTCAGATCATTCAATTCGATGTTGAGTTTCCTAATGCTTTTATTCAAGAACGCTTGATGATCGATGCGGAACAGCCTGTGTATAATATTCATCGCCTACGTATCTTAGATGATGAACCGTATATTCTAGAACATACTTTTATGCCAGTTCAACTTGTTCCAGGTTTAAAGAAAGAGCATCTCCTATCATCGATCTATGATTATTTGCACAAAGAACTCAATGTCCATTTTGCCGGAGCCTATCGCGCGATCTCAGCAGATAAAAGCTCTGCATTTGATCAACAATATTTGAATTGTGCAGAGACCGATCCAGTTCTTGAAGTCCAGCAAGTAGTCTATCTAAAAGATGGTCAACCCATCGAGTATTCCTCAAGCCGCAATCGCTTTGATGTCCGTAACTATTCACTGTTGGATGTCCGTGGAAATCAATAAGCATTCTGACTTTTCCTATCGTCATTCCATCTAAGCAACGTCTACGATCTTACTATCGTGAGCGTTGCTTTTTTATATCGTCTTAGCTGACTACACCTCTTCCTCTCATTAAATCGAGCGAACAATATTCCAGAAGCAACCTCTCTTTCAACTAGCAAGACATATTTATTGCAAAATTTTTGGTGACGCCCTATACTAACTTTAACAACATTTACTTACTTTTTGTAAGTTAAAAGAAAAGAGGATAAATTATGGATACAACAATCAGAGGCGTCCACCATGTGACAGCAATGACATCTAGCGCAGCAAAAATCTATCGCTTCTTTACAGACATTTTAGGCATGCGTTTGATCAAAAAGACAGTGAATCAAGATGATATTGAAACTTACCACTTATATTTCACCGACGAACATGGCTCTGCCGGTACAGATATGACTTTTTTTGATTTTCCTAATCAGCCAAAAGGAACGAAAGGAACGGATACGATCGCTCGCACCTCTTTTCGTGTTCCTTCCGATACAGCATTAGACTATTGGTTGGCTCGCTTTGAAAAATACCAAATCACTCATTCTGAGATCAAAGAACGTTTTGGTAAGAAATATCTTGAATTTGAAGATTTCGATGAACAAGCGTATCAATTGATTTCGGATGAAAAAAATAGCGGCGTTCCTGCGGGTATTCCATGGAAAAACAGTAGTATCCCTACAGACATGGCAATCACTGGACTTGGTCCGGTCATCGTACGTGTGAGTGATCTTGAGCCGATCCGAACAGTATTGCTGGCCTTACTCGGTTTCAAAGAAATCGAACAAGTGGATGATTTTTATTTATTTGAAGTCGGTGCTGGTGGAAACGGCGCTAGTATCATCGTGGAACATCGTGCCGATCTACCCAAAGCCATCGAAGGTTACGGGAATGTTCATCATCTTGCTTTACGTGTAGCTGATCATGAAGCACTACAGTTTTGGATCAACAAAATCAACCAAACGTCCCTGCCTAGCTCTGGATTTGTTGATCGCTTTTACTTTGAATCTGAGTACTTCTTAGCTTCTACTCATGTCTTATTTGAATTAGCCACTGATGGTCCTGGATTCTTTGGAGATGAACCCGCTGAAACAGCTGGAGAGATCCTGGCTTTGCCTCCATTATTGGAAGGAAAAAGAAAAGAAATCGAAGCGTATGTTCGACCATTTGACACTCGCGATGCGAACCAAAAACGGGTAGATTAACGACGACAGGAGTGAGTCATTTGAAGTATCTTTATAGACAAGGAAAAGCAACACAAAAAAAATTGATTTTACTTCATGGAACTGGTGGCGATGAGCACTCACTTTTGGAAATTGCAGAGTTTCTTGCACCTGAAAGTACGCTTTTATCCTTTAGAGGGAATATCAATGAACAAGGCTTGAATCGTTTTTTCAAAAGAAATGGCTTGAACCAATTCGATTATGAAAGTTTAGCTGAAGAATCCACAAATCTGTATAATGAAATCAAGGATATCAGTCGCTCACAGGATATCCCATTAACTGATTGGATCGTTGTCGGATTTTCAAATGGGGCAAATATTGCCGCTCATATCATGTTGGCTCAACAGACAGAACTAAAAAAAGGACTATTTTTTCACCCGATGTCCTTAAATGAGTACCAAGAAAAATCAGAACTTCCTGACACTTCTGTCTGGTTATCTTTTGGCGAAGGAGATCCAATCGTTTCTAATACTTCATTTAGCCAATTAGTTCGCGCATTTGATTTACGAGGCGCCAAAGTAACAACACAAGTCACCAATCAAGGACATCAATTGACAATGGATGAGTTGACCCATGCCAAGCAATGGCTTGATACTTTAGACTAATGCATAGCGTGTTTTTTGAAACGAAATCCATCATCCAACATCGAAAAAGAACTTGGGAAAACAAATCGTTTTTCTCAAGTTCTTTTTTACATTTTAACTTCACTTGTTGGACAAGGTAGCTTGCAGTTCGGATAAACCAATTATAAAAATAAACACAGAGTGAACAGCCCGCCAAACTAACACTTATTATTCTCATGATAACACTGACTTATTCAAACACTTTCAATTCTTTTTCTTGTTCATCGAATACTTCTATTACCTTTTTGGCAAATCCTCCTTTTAAAGAATTTTCTAACTGATCACGACTACTAGAAAATGAATTTTCCGCTTCCTTTACCGCATCCTTATGGGTTTTATCCGTCGTTTTCTTTTCTGCCGCTAATTTTCCCTGCATAGCAATTCCCACAGTTTGAACATTCCATCGCTCTAAAGTTTTTCTTAATTCATTTAACAAATCTTCTAATTCATCCATAACTTCCCGTTGCCAAAACTCTATAATTAGTTCCTCAAGATAAAGTTACCTAGCATCTAATTTATAGAGATTATATATTTTGACAAACTAGTTTCCTCCTTATCTACCTCTTATTTTTGAGAGATTTTTCGCTATAACCAACGAAAGCGCTCCTCAATCATTCTTAAATTCCTCTTCTGATTGATACATTTTTATAGACTAATCTATATGAGTCAATTGCCAAACATGGCAAATTCGAATTTCACAAATCCAATTGTTTTCATTCACTTTTATCGAGTAAAGCAGACTTAACTTTTAGCTGTTTATTGTGCTCGTAAAAAGGTATGATTTCCCCTCAATCAGAAGATACGTGCGATTGTTCCGTTTCAACGACCTGTTGATAGGATTTTATGTAATGATTGCTCTTTTATCACTGTTTGAACTTTCGATAAGCCGCTTGATACTCTCGTTCTAAATCATCAAATCGTTTATGTAACTGACGTCGTTCTGAATTTAATGCTGCCTTATATTGCTCTTCTGCAATTTGATATTGTTTCCTTGCTCTCATCAATGGTTCGTTATCAAGGGCTAACCCATTTAGACTTCGCCTTAACAGTTGTTCAGATTGTTCAACTAATTCTTCTCCTTTTCGGTTGAAATAACGCAACAAGTCTTCCTCTTCTTCTAGTTTGATTCGTTTTCTCTGATAGTCTGCTTGCAACTCTTCAATCGTCATTTTCTTCCCTCATCCCTTTAGTTGATTGGCTAATTCTTGATCTCGTGCGACTAAATCATCGATTTTATTTTTGATTTCTTTCGCCAATTCGTCATAGCGTTCGCCTTTTCGTCTGGCTTTTTGGATTCGTTGTTGACATTTTTCCTTTGGCGTCATTACGTGTGTTTCCCATGTCACGCCAACAGATGCCAATGTTTCTTTTACTTCCCAAGCAGTCAAAGAAGGGGCAGCATGTTCCGCTCTTCGTACTTCTTCTGCCCAATTCATTTCGATTCGTTCAATACTACTCTGATTGATTCGAATGACTTCTTCCATTGCACTTTTAGTCTTTCGTCCCATTGTTTCTACAACTACCTTTGTTTGACTATGATTCAAATAAATTCGCTCATTCGCTGACAAATGTCCTCCACTCGCAGTAAACTTCTCACGCCATTTTTTCAACGTACCCAAATCACTTGAGAAATCACTCATTGCTTTATGTTTTTCCTGTTGTATACTTGCTTTCGTATTATAGTCGTTCTCTGGAATGATCAGATTTCCGTATTTATCAAACCTCCAAATATCTAAACCATGATAATCAAACGGATTCATTAACCCCATTTCCATGCTTATTTTTATTTCTGCGCCTGTTCCATCTCCCATGAGATTGCCAAGCAATTCATCCCCACGATTACGATAATTCGTCAACATCCCCGGATTTTCCTTTATCCATTTTTTTGCTTCTGGAGATAATAGTTCGTAAGGATCTGGCCCATTGAACCCAACATTTTTCCATTGGTTTTCAGCTGCGATATACAAGGCTAGATACTGTCCTAATGAATGTCCAGTTGTAGAAATTTCGGCATCTTTATACTCATTCTTTACCTCTTTCGCAAACTCAGTTGCTGACGTCAATTGCCCTGAAACACGTGCTTGACTAGGTGTCATAGAAAAACCCGGACTAACTGTTTTATCAAAAAAACCACCGATCGTTCGTATATCTGTTTCTATATCCTTAAAATCTGATGTATTTGTTCCTGCATAAGAAATCACTACTTGGGAAGTATCAACATTCCCTTTTTCATCCAGCGGAGCGACTGCCATAGCTTGCATGCCATCTGTTTTCGAGTTTTCACGGAGTTTTAGTATTTTGAATTCAGCCCCACCGAAATTGCGAAATGATCCTTCTTTTAAATCAGAACTATATTCAGGGTGGTTAGGATCTATTCGATAAACCTTATTACTTATACTATTATAATTTTTATCCGTAATTGTCATACATAATCCTCCTCACCATTTGAATAAATCACTTTTATTTTGTTTTTCGTAATTCCTTTCGTTTGTATACTTCTATCCTCTATTCCGTAATCAAGAATCTCACGGCTATGTTTTCCAAAACCGTATGAAAAATACACTGATTGTTGTTTGGTATTTGTCATAGTAACAAACATGTCATAAGAACCTGTCATGCTGAAGTACCCTGAATGCTCAATTTTCACCTCTAAAATATTCGCAAATATATTTTTTAAAGCTTGGACAGATTCTTTTTCTGCCATTAATAATTCTTGTGCTTTTCTTGCTTCTCTCTTATCCATGTATACTTTCCCTCCAATTATAATTATTACCAAACTGATTATTATTGTGATGCCTATTAACATTTGTTTATTCATTCGTTTTTTCATAATCCCTCTCGCTTCTTAGACTATCGCCATTACACCAAACTGACTATTTCAGCAGAATCATCCCTCTTCTTCCTGACCATTACTATAAGTCACTTTGATTTTCCTCGTAGTTATTCCCTCTTTTTGTATGTCTATATCTTCTATTCCATAAGCGTCTAGTTCATTTGTTTGTGCGATAAAACCATATCCAAAATAGACTGATTGTCCTTTAGTATTAGTCATTGTAACCATTGCCCTATAAAATCCTGTCATATCATTTCTATCAAATTGTTCAATTTTTACTTCTGCAATATCCGCAAATGTATTTTTCAAAGCTTGGACCGATTGTTTCTCTATTGCTAATAATTCTTGTGCTTTTCTTTCTTCTCTCTTATCGATGTATACTTTCCCGCCGATTCCAATCATTACCAAACTAATTATTACTGTGATGCCTATTAACATTTGTCTTTTCATTCGTTTATTCATTTTCTATATCCTTAATATCTTATATATTTGTTCCTGCATAACAAATCACTACTCGGGAAGTATCAACGTTCCCTTTTTCATCCAACGGAGCGACTACCATAGCTTGCATGTCATCTGTTTTCGAGTTTTCTTTGAGTTTTAGCATTTTGAATTCAACCCCACCGAAATTTTGAATAATCCATTCCTTTAAATCAATATTATATCTAGGATGTTTAGGATCTAGCCAGTATACCTGCTCACTTATTTGATTATAGTTTTTATCTGTAATTATCATACATAATCCACCTTACCATTGGAATGAATCACTTTTACTTTATTTTTCGTAATTCCTTTTACTTGTACTGTTCTATCTATAACTCCATAGCTACCAATTTCACGACTATGGTTTCCAAAACTATAGGAAAAACAAACAGACTGGCCTTTAGTATTTGTTAGAGTAACGCGCATGCCATGAGCCCCCGTCATGGAAACTTTGTCATATCCTGCATCTTCCATTTTCACCTCTAAAATATCCGCAAATATATTCTTCAAAGCTTGGACCGATTCTTTTTCTGCGATTAACAGTTCTTGTGCTTTTCTTTCTTCTCTCTTATCGATGTATACTTTCCCTCCAATTATAATTATTACCAAACTGATTATTACCAAACTGATTATTACTGTGATACCTATTAATATTTGCCTTTTCATTCGTTTATTCATTTTCTATATCCTTAATATCTTATATATTTGTTCGTGCATAACAAATCACTACTCGGGAAGTATCAACGTTCCCTTTTTCATCCAACGGAGCGACTGCCATAGCTTGCATGCCATCTGAACCAAAGTTCTCTTGAATCTTTAAAATTTTATATTTTTTATCTATTTTAAAAATAGTTCCCTCTGTCATATCTGAATCATATTTCTTATCATCATTTTGATCTAACCGATATACTTTATCACTAAATTCTTGATATTCTTTATCACTAAATGTCATAGTTTACCCTCCATATTATTTGAGAATACGATATGGATCGGTTCTTTTGTGATCCCTTCTTTTTGAACATTTACATTATTGATAATATATGAACCAATTTCATTTCTCTCTTTCCAAAAAGAAAAAGAAAATGAGTCACGTTCCCCTTTTTTATTTTTGATTGTTACAAATAGGGTGTATGAACCTGTCATTTCATTTTTAGCAGAACCTTCAAATTTAACCTCTGCAATATCCGCAAATGTATTTTTTAATACTTGGACCGATTGCTTCTCGACTGCTAACAATTCTTGCGCTTTTCTTTCTTCCCTGTTATCCATGTATACTTTCCCGCCGATTCCAATCATTACCAAACTGATCAGCACTACTATACCCATTAAAAGTTGTTTGTTCGTTTTCTCATCTCTCCCTCTTTTCCTTTCAAAAATAAAGTTTCGCTTCTCTATTTAATAGATACGTCAAAGACAATCAAAAAACGAAAAACTGAGAAACATCCTCTAAACAATTTATCAGCTACTTCTCCATCAAAATAAATCGTTATTTAATAGTTGCTCATTTTTGGAAAATCCAAAATCAATGCGGTTGATTCATCTTTATATTTAAGGATTCAATTTCACTACTATCTCTTAGATCAATTTATTACGCAACTCATCCTATCATTTTTACATTGTTATTTATTACATTCCTAATAAAAGATCTTTTTAGTATCATAATCGTTTGCATGAGTACTTCCCTCCTATTTGTTCTTTACAAATTTTTTTAGATATGATAAATTCGTGACAGCAATTAGGACACATTCTCCGAAAAACCCTTTTGGGCATATAAATTGTTAAGCACATGATTTATATCAAAAGGGAGAGAATACAAATGTCAAAAATTATTTATGATGAAAAGAATTGGAAAACGAACATAGCATACTTACTAACATCGCAAGCCATCTCAATGATCGGAACGATGTTGGTACAGTATGCTATTATTTGGCATGTCACATTATCAACCCAATCAGGAACGATGGTTGGTTTGATGAACGCTATTGGCATCTTACCAATGGTGTTGGTCATGCCTTTTGCAGGAGCACTTGCTGATCATTACGACCGAAAAAAAATCGCTATTTTATCTGATAGCTGCGTTGCACTTGCTTCTTTGTTCATGGCGATTTTATTGATGATAAACAAAGAAATGGAGCATAATCTTTTCTTATTATTGGGACTGATATTCATTCGCTCTGTAGGTCAAGGATTTCAAACGCCTGCTGTCTCTTCGCTCATTCCACAAATTGCCAAAGAAAAGCACTTAGTACGGATCAACGGCATTGATCAAACGATCCAAGCTGTGATGATGCTTGCAAGTCCTGCATTAGCAGCAACATTACTGACAGTTTTACCTTTAGAGATGATATTGATGATCGACTTTGTGACAGCGGTTATCGGTGTGACTATGCTGTTTTTTCGAGTAACAGTTTCCCCAATGAAATCTCAAGAAACAAATAAAATAAACGTGTTATCCGAAATAAACTCAGGTATCAAATACCTCCGTACTCATAAAATCCTGCTCGCACTGATCCTTGTTGGTTTTATGGGCAGTATATTTTCTACACCTGCTGCAAATTTAGCGCCTTTACAAATCACTCGTAATTTTCATGACGGACTATGGCAGCTATCAGCCATTGAGATTGGTTTTGCTGCTGGGATGTTAGTTGGAGGATCTGTGATGAGTACTTGGGGAGGTTTCAAAAATAAAATCAAAACGATTGCTTTAGGCTATTCATTGTTGGTCATCCCTTTTATTTTGTTAGGTCTGACATCAAATTTCTGGCTGTATTTCGCCATGATGGTAGCAATTGGTTTTGTTGTGCCCATCTCACGAACTGCTATGGTTTCATTCTTCCAAGCAAAAACCGATCATGCCCATATGGGGCGTGTCATGAGTTTAGTAACAATGGCAATCAGTATTGCTTCACCGGCTACGATGTTGATTTTAGGTCCATTAGCAGATGTCATCTCAATTGATTGGATCATGACTGCAAGCGGGCTGTTCCTGATACCACTTGTCCTATGGCTATTGGTTGGAAAAAGCTTTCGATTCTAGTATCTATTGAACTTTCCCCTATATCTTCGTGGCACTGATCAATGAATATTATTCAAAATGAATATTATTCAAAATGATTAGCCCCCAAAAGTTAGATTTTTGGTCTCACTTTTGGGGGCTGGTTGTTTTTCAAATTTTTTATTCTTTAGCGTCTACTGATTTTGACTTAAATGTCGATAGGTCTGCTTACAGTTCAAATAAATCAAGCCTAGAAATAAACAGGGAGTGAGTAAGAAACCAAATTGGGGCTTAACGACCATCACGATCAGCAAAAGAAACACCAAAATAGTATTCAATAAACTAATGTACCACTTTTTCAATACATAATAGAAAGAGACGTGGTAGATTTTTCGTATGGAGATTTCTGGATTTCTTACTTGGAGATAAAAGTTATTCGCGATCAGACTAATAGCTAAGATGATCAATAAGAAAAAGAAAGGAATGAGCCATTTTCCGATTGGTTGGTGCATGAAAAACAGGATATCGACAAAAGAGATCACGATTACAAGATATCCTGGACCACCTAAGTACATACTTTTTTTCCATGCCCGGCGATACAATTGAAAAAAAGTTTTGACTGGAACTTCGTTTTCTTGGATTCCCTCAACAAACCAGGCAAAAATTGTCATGGCGGCAGGTAAGAAAAAAAACAGACTTCCTAAGAAAATGAGGCTATTCCTGATATCGATCGCAGTAGTTACTACGACTAAAAAAAATGGGAGATTCACCAGTAATAAGCATAGATTGCCCGCCAGAAAACTATATGCTAAACGAAACAGCTTCATGTAAACATTCGTTTCAAATGTTTGCTTTTTAAACATAGCCTTTCCTTTCTATCCTTTGACCCCAGAAGAAGCAATACCTTCAACAAAATATTTTTGCATGGCTAAAAAGACAATCGCAACTGGTAAAACAGACAACACAGACGCTGCCATGATCAAGGCATATTCCGTATCATACAATCCGACGAACATTTTTAATCCTAATTGGATCGTTTTATTTTCTGTAGATGACAGATAAATAAAAGGTCCCATGTAGTCATTCCATGTATTGACAAAAGTGATGATCGTCAAACTAGCCAAAGCTGGTTTAGTCAATGGTAAGATGATCCTGCGATAGATGCCCCATTCGGATAATCCATCAATTCTTGCACTTTCGCAAAGTGAATCGGGAATACTACTATAGTATTGTTTCAATAAAAATACCCCAAATGCACTAAATGCTTGTAGCAAAATCAAAGAAAGCAACGTATCTGATAAACCTAATTGTCTCATCATGATAAATTGTGGGATCATATAAGATTGCCATGGAACAGCGATCGTACCAATATATGCAAGAAAAAGGAGGTTTCTTCCTTTAAAGTGCATTTTGGAAAATCCATAAGCAGCAAAGCTTGATGTAAATAACTGGATCAACGTGATCACGATACTTAAAATGGCTGTATTTTTGAAAAAGGTCAATAATGGAATGCGTGTCCAAATGACCGAATAGTTTTCTGGATGCCAGGTTTTAGGTATCCATTGGATCGGAACCGAAAAGACATCATTGTTCGTTTTGAATGAGGCAGAGATCATCCAGATAAAAGGGATCAAAGTGAGCAGTGAAAAAATTAGAAGTAACGTAAATACTAAAATTTTATGAAATGAATTTTTTTCTGATCGATTATTCATCCGTTCTCCTCCTTTACACTTTCTCTCGGATCTGATTCCATTTAAACTGGATAACTGTAATCACAAGGACGATGACAAACAAGACCATAGCGATCGCTGAAGCATAGCCGAAATTGAATTTTACGAACGCTTCACTATAAACTTGGTAAACTAACACATTAGTCGCACGCCCCGGTCCTCCATCGGTCATCACTTGGACAAGGTCAAAAATCTTGAAGCAGTTGATAACCAACATGATCGTTACAAAAAAGGTTGTTGGGCGCAATGCAGGCACGGTGATGTGGATGAATTGTTTCCATTTATTCGCACCATCCATTGCAGCTGCTTCGTACAATTCTTTCGAGATCCCTTGTAAGCCAGCTAAGTATAAAATCATGTAGTACCCCATCCCTCGCCAGACACTAACGATAATGATCGCTGTCAATGCCCAATCTGAACTAGACAACCAACCTGGGGGATTTTCGATAACCATACGTAAAAACTGGTTGATCGGTCCCATGGTGGGATGGAACAACATGCTCCACACCACTGCGATTGCCACTAATGATGTGACATATGGAAAGAAAAAAGCCGTCCGAAAAAATTTGACTCCTCTTATTTTCTGATTCAACAATATGGCCAAGCCCAATGAACAAATCAATGTCAACGGAACAACACCGATCGTATACAAAAAGGTATTTTTAAGAGAGATCCAAAATGTATCATCCGATAACATGCGAGTGAAATTTTGCATACCAACAAATTCGGGTGTACTAAAGGAATCCCATTTCATAAAGGCTAAAATCAATGAAAAAACAACAGGTACTAAAGTAAAAATCAAAAATCCAATAAAATTTGGCGCAATAAATGACCAAGCAATCATCGTATTTTTACGTTTTAATTTACGTGAAGCTGACTTCGTTACTTCCATAGCTTGATGTCAAAAAAACCAATTGGTTCTTTTAACGCTCCCCCTTTCATTAAAGGCAATTACAGGTATTCCTGTTAGCTATATACTGAAGGCGTAGAGACAGCTCCTTCAGCATATAGTTGACAAGATAGCGGAGGAAAATCATTTATCCCCCTTATTTATTTGATATGAAAATGAAAGAAATCTTACACCTTCAAGACAAATCGTCTCACACCTTTTTATTCACTTTCTTGTTTTACTCGTTTTTCCATATTACCAACTGCTTCTTTTGGTGTTTCGTCTCCTACTAAAATCAGTTCATGTTCTTCTTGTAAAATCTTATCGATAGCTGGTCCGTTTTCATCCACTGGAAACTCAATGGCGATCTTCTCTGGCGTGAAAGCTGTTTGTGAGACTTCGTCATTTGGCATTCCCTTACGGCTAAAGTACAACTCATTGATCGCATCTGTGCGATAAGAAGGTACTACACCTACTTCTGCTAACACTTTAGCTCCCGCTTCACCCGAACAAAAATCAAGGAACTTTTGCGCTAGTTCTTGTTGTTTCGAGTTCTTATTGATCGCAAAGGCTGTTGGTGACCCAAATGTTTGGATTTCCTTTCCTTTTTCATTTTGTGGCATTTGAGAAATCCCCCACTCCACATCTGTTGTTCCAGCATCAATATTTGTCAATAATGCACCCATGTACCAAGAACCCATGTACATCATGGCTGCCTTGGAGTTTTCAAATTGAGATTGATAGGTCACATTCGTTGATTTAGCTGTACCAAAGTCCATCTGTGCTTGGTCTTCTTGCATCCGCAATACACGGTCATAGTACGCACCTAAAAATCCATAATCTGGCTCCACCAGATTTTTATTATTTTGCGCAGCAGCAATCGCTTGGACAGTCGAGCGCCAAGTATGTTGGTAAGCACCGTATACTTGCTCTTCTGGTTTTGAAAGTTTTTTCGCCAAGTCTTCGTATTCTTCCCAAGTCAAATTATCTGGATAAGGTAACCCTGCTTCATCAAATAACTTTTTGTTATAATAAAGTACCCAAAAATCGGTACGATAAGGTTGTGCATACGTTTTCCCATCAATGTCATACATCTCATAGGTCTCTACAGCAGGAGCCGTGTCTAAGTCGTTGATATGTGAAGATAGATCCACCAATTGATCTCTTAATGCATAATTTGAATAAGACAAGAGATTTTTCATCGTCAACACGTCTGTCGAATCTCCGCTGGCTAACATCGTGGTCAATTTCGTATCATAATCATCTGAAGCAATATCGACTGGTTTCACCGTTACCCCTGGATTTTCCTTTTCAAATGCCCGAAAAAGTTTGTCAAATTCTGGCGTAGTATCATAATTCCACGTACTGACCGTCAACACCATTCCATCCGTTTGATCTTGTGCTTGGTTTTCATTTCCGCAGGCCCCCAACCATAGCCCCCCACTAACAAGTAATCCAGCAACTAAACTTTTTTTCCAAAACTTCATATTCCAATTCCCTCCATTTCTTTCATCTTAGTTTTTTACCAGTAACTGTACCAAACTTTTTTCAGTCTTATCAGGGCTTCTACATAGTAGTAATCCCCCCAGATCATGCACTCCTTCACTCCTTTATTTGATTTTTTGTCATAGACTCCTTCAAGTAACAAGCCGTTCGATTGTGGCGAATCCACACTTGTATAATTAGTTGATAACGTTTTCATAATTGCGATAGCAACAGTCTGATAATATTCTTTTTTCGGATCGCTTAATGGCAGTTGCTTCGCCAGTTCCAATAAACCACACACTGCGATTGCCGCAGCGGAAGTGTCTCTTTCTTCACCACTGCCATCATGAAATACTAAATCCCAATAACAGATAGTGTCTTCTGGTAAGCAGTCGATGAAATAGTCAGCTAGTTTTTTTGCTGTTTCTAAAAACGTGTAATCACCTGTATGATTATAACTCAGTGTAAAACCATAGATTCCCCATGCTTGCCCACGCGCCCAACAAGAATCATCTGAAAACCCTTGTTGTGTCTTACCACCGATTGCTTTGCCAGTTTTCGGATCAAAATAATACGTATGGTATGTCGTAAAATTATCACGAACGATGTAACGTTGTGTTTGTTTGGCATGGGCATAGGCAGCTTCTTTATAACTACTCTCTCCCGTCATATTAGATGCAAAATACAGAAGTGGTAAGTTCATCAAACAATCGATGATCATACGCCCACGTTGGTGCTCATCCTCTAAATCTCCCCAAGCTTGAATGATCTGTGTATTATCGTCATAACGCTTCATCAGCCGATCCGCTGCTTGAATTGCTAATTCTTTTGAAGATTCCCGCCGGTTCACTTGATAATCAGCTACTGCTGAGAGTGTGTACAAAAAACCGATATCATGTGTTTCAAGCGCAATGTCATTTTCAAGGCGTTGGCGAAAAGATGCCAATTGTTTTTCGATCGTTGCATCAACCGCTTGGTCATTCGTCAGTTCTTTTACTAGGAAGAGCATCCCTATCCAAAAACTAGCTGTCCAATCCGTGTTTTCCTCTGGAACGTAGACAAGGTCTACGCTCGCAGCAGGTGGTACGGTATCTTGAAAAAGTGTCAGATTTTTTTTGACTTTATTAGTTACAAAATCAATTTCATGTGTCAACCAATCAAATTGTGTCATTCCTACCTCCATTATCTAATCGTTAGTTCGATCGTTTGATTCTTTTGTTGGATCATTAATTTTTGTCCTTTTTGCTCAATAACTGGCTGGATCACTGTTTCATCAGGTAAAGTCCCTGAAACAAGGGACACAAGCAAGTGTTTGCCTGAGGAGATCTCAGCTGAGACAAAAGGTAACATCGTACGTGGGTAAAAGAGATTCGTATTTGGTTCCGTTCGCACAACATCCGCTTTTTCATACCCGATGATGCCCTCGATCTTTGAAATTCCGATACTTGTTTTTGCTTCGATACTTAACGCCTCTGCTTTTGGCAAAGTCTGTTCGAGAGGGACACTAAAACCTCCATCATGTGCTTGTATAGGAGCAGTTGTGTCAATTTCATGGACTCTGACGTGACAGTTTTCCAATGGAATGATCGTCGAACGGATTTTGACGTCTTCCCACGGAGACCATTCATGGATGATACGATCAGGTAGAACAGAAAAATCTAGGTCTAACCCTTTCGGACGGAAATAATGACCATCTTTTGCCAAAGCTAACGTACTGTCGTAAGCACCTTCGTAATACCAATAATCAGATTTTGGGACACTGAAACCGAAACGTGTCGAATAGACGAATTTACTATATTTGGCATGTGGGAAGCTTTGCTGATTGACAAACTGCCCAGCTGGGAAAGCTTGAAGATGCGTCAATGAATGATTGTATTGGTAAAAATTTTTACTTTCCGGCAACGCTAGCGTCTTTTCTTCAATTTGTAGTGGACATATATCTGCTTGCCAATAGGGATGATCATCAGGTACAGCCAATAAGAGAAAACTCTTCATTGCCCAATAAGGAGAACCCGGTCCGTTATACCCTTCTCCAAACACTAGATTTTGATAATGATATCCAACAGTTAGAAGCCCATCTGTCGAGAAAATCTCTTTATCCATCCAGTTTTCTAAATGACGACTAAGCAACCCTTTGATCTCACCCCAAGGGAGTGCTTCCACATCCGCGAACACCAAGGCACTGAAAAAGCTCGCTTGGGCAAAGCGGTATGTCAAGCTACGACCAAAAGGTAATGCTTCGCCATTAGCATCAAACCAATATTTAAATGTTTGAGCAAAAAGAACGGCCCGCTCTTTGATCCGTTTTGTGCGGACTGGATCTTCCTCTGCCATAAAATGGGCATATACTAAGCTGTAATAATGGATCGCAAATGAGACGTAGTAATCATATTGCGTATCTGCCCCATCAAAATACCAACCATTGTCATTGTAAAAATGCTCGATCACTTCAAAATCTTGATCGATTTGTTGCTGTGAATAGGATTTGCCACATTTTTTCAATGCGATATTCACCAAAATACGGAAAAAATACCAATTATTTTTAGGTATCTTACGCGAATTCACTGTGAATAACCATTCTGCCAAGTTCGTCTGTTCCATCGAAGTTAAACGTCCCCAGATTTTTTCAGGATTCAAAAGTAACGTCGTACTTATTGAAGCCATCTCGACAATCAACTGGTCATAGTCTGTTACTGTCCCCCAATACTCATCACTCTGTGGATCAGTCCCTGCAATGATTCCTTTCAGATAATCAGATGCTAATTCAGCATCATCTTCGTCGACCAGATAAGGACCAAATCCCCAGAGTGGTCGTAAAAATGCTTCAACTTCTCTTGTTGCCTCTGAATAGACGGTGCCATGTGTTCCTAGTTTTAATTTACCCGGTTGATTTTTGTAATAAGGACGTAACGGTGCCATTAACTGGCGAAAATTTTCTTGCCATTGTTTTTTTGTACGAAATTGTTGCATGTATATTCTCCCTTTCAATTAAAAATCCTTTGATAAACCCATAATATTCTCCGTAAACGATCACTTCATCGCCCACATTGATTGATGCTGCTTGTTCATTGAATACTTGGTAATCACTGGAACCACTTCTCAGAATAAAGCGATCGCCTTTTTCTATTTGTTCTTGACCATCTGATCGTATAATTTTTCCTTCGATTTTTACCCACTGATGCAATGGAACCTCTGCTGACTGATATTCTTTTTCAGTAAAAACACGCGCCTTTTGCTGGATTTCTTCTTTGATTTGATTTTCAAAAGCCTTCTCTTGTTGTCGGCTATTTGTTTGACATCCTGTACAAAAACTAACGATAAAAATGAATTGTAATCCGAAGAGAAATCGTTTGATTTGGCTCCCCTCCTAATGAAATCGTTTTCTTTTACTAAATTTTACCTAAAAATAGTAAAAAGTCAACATTTTTTTGGTAAAAAAATAAATATTTTTACTTGCCTTTTTACTGAAATTACCTATACTATAATTAATAAAGTCTATTATCCGGAGGTAGCTTATGGCGACGATCACCGACATCGCAAAGGAAGCAGGCGTATCGATTTCTACTGTTTCACGCGTTTTAAATTATGATGATACACTCTCAGCAACAGAAGAAACCAAACGTAAAGTTTTCGAAATTGCTGAAAAGCTGAACTACACTAAATATAAAAAGAAGGCAAAAAAAAATGGCAATTCCCACTCAGCAAATGAACTGTTGAAAAAAAAAGGTGTCCTTGGTTTGATTACTTGGCGCACGAGTGACGAAGAACTGGAAGATATTTATTACATGTCCATTCGTTTAGCTGCCGAAAAACGTGCAGTAGAACTTGGCTATCACGTCATTAACTTTTCCCAAAACGAACAACATCAAATCCAAGCAGTCGATGGCATCTTAGCAATCGGTAAATTCACGCAAGAAAAAATTGATGAATTAAATACTACTGCGCCAAATCTATGCGTCGTCGGATCAAATTTTCCTTTTCACGATTATGACTGTGTCAATACTGATTTTGGTCAAGCCACTGAAGTCGCACTTACTCATCTCTTAGATTTAGGACATAAAAAGATTGCCTATATCGGTGCAGAAGAAAGTGCCAATCTCTACGGGTATCGAACCTACAAAACACCAACGACTAATACGTATATCGATATGATGAAACATCATCAGCTATTCGACGAAAAATATTTTTTCGTAAAAGAAAATAGTTCTCTTGACGTCAAAACGAGTGAATCACTGACAGAAAAAGCCTTAGCACAATGGCAAGACGATCTACCGACTGCCATTTTAGCCGCAAATGATGCTTTTGCTATCGGTATCATCCATACATTGAATGCTCATCAGATCCAAGTACCTAAACAGATCAGCGTGATGGGTATCAATGATTTATCAATTTCTCGCTACATCACGCCACCCCTTTCAACGGTCAGAGCTTATACAGAGGAAATGGGCGAAACAGGCATCAATCTTTTACACGAACGTATCCACTCCCCGGGTATTGCGAAACGAATCCTATTAGATACAGAATTAATCGTCCGTGGCTCAACTACCCCACCAAATAAAAAGAACTCATGATTGATAGATGAACTTCCGATAAATAAGCTAGAAAACCCGAATTTTTAAAACTTTGGGGTTTTCTAGCTTATTTACGAAGGAATTGCTTCTGAAACACCATTTATTCCCTTGCGAGGATGTGTGTGTCACTACCTTATTCCATTAAACAAGGCGCACGCTTATCGCTGATAATCACGTGTCCTCATTTACTTTTGATCACAATCTCGATCTGGATTGTTTCTTCTTTCAGCAACTGATAAGTCGCTTGGATCAGCGTAGCTTCATTTTTTTGGCCATAGTGATCGAAATAACTTTCTCTGATCAACTGCACAGGTTTTGAAAAATACATCTCACACTTTTCTTTTTCTCCTGTGATACATACCGTTTTTCCTATAACTTCCACTGGATTTGTCGTTATAAAATTTTCAATAACTAACTGATTTTCTTTTTCGAATGTAAATGCATCACTCAAAACAAGTTGTCGTTTCGAACGATCCACTTCTATTGTCCGATCCATCTGGCGTAGTCCTATCTGCGAAGGATACGTGGAAGCCAATTCGGTCTTGAAGACTCCACCAGTTCTCGTTGATTGAAAACTCGTATCTTCCGCTGAAACAGCTCCAGGTAATTGGTAACTGTTCGCAACGATAGGTATGCTATGCCCAAGCGCGCTGTTCACTAAGAAAAGATAACGTGTTTTTTCATCAAAGTAATCTTTTGTATATTCTCCCGCCCCAAGATCGGTAAGAAATAAGTCTTCTCTCGTACCAAATACGAAATGACCAATATCTATATGATTATGGCTTTCATCATTTCGTCCTCCCTTTGCTGCAAACACCAGATTTTCTTTCGGAGATCTAAGAACGCCCCATGCCACATCCTCAAAATAATGAATGATTTCGTTTTGATCATTCAAAATATGCTGGTTTGACCAGAGTAAATTACGTAATAAAGGGGCAAAACGATAACAATGATCAAAATCTAAATCATTGATTCTCTCAACTTCGGGAATGGCGACATGAAACCTTTCCTGACAGAAACTCAATAATCCACTTGGTAAATCCGCTGGGTGGTAGTCGGAAAACGGTATAGCCTCTGTTTCAGCGAGCATCACATCATTAGGGAAAGCCGCGATTTTTTTCACTTTATCACCCAACAGATAGCGGTCATCATCATAAACTTGTTGGTACTTTTCTGCAAAATAAATATAATAACCAAATCCGTATGCCCAATAGCTGACGCCTTCCTCACATGCGCCATCCATACCAAAACTTCGTAAATAAGAGGCCATACAACGATCTACCTTCCTCAATATCTCCGCTTGTAATTCATCGCCTTTTTCTTGTATATCCAAGGCAGCCATACCAATCGAACCACCTACAACCGCACTCCAATTGTTTTCAAATGATTCAAACGGCCATGTGTTTGTTACAAAAGGAACGAAGAGTCGTCGATCGATTTCCGACCGGATTCGAAACGTCAAGAGCTCAGATAATTCTTTCTCAAACAGCTTGACTATCTCTGCTAACATTTGTCCTGTCTCAGCTGCAAATAAATCGATCCATGTCGGTGCATCCACACGAAAGTGATTCGCTTCAATTGGTAAATGAGCTGGTAAACTCCAACTATACTCATTGCAGATCTCCCATAAAACTTGTTCTAACCCTTCAACTACTTTGGCTTCTTTTTTTTGCAATAAGGACAACGCCAAGACAGTAGCATGTTTACGTCTTGCAAAGTAAGCCTTCTCAAAAACCAATCGCTCTCCAGTCGTCAAAAACTCTCTATATCCCGATACTGGCAACTCAGGAACTACTTTATTCGTAAGATACTCTTTTTTGGCTTCCAACAGTTGCATCAAAAAGTATTTTTTCATTGCTTATCCTTTCATCGGCTGGTCATTCATGCCCCACAGTTCAATTTGCGTCAATGCAGGAAACGGCGACGGGTCATTCGCTTGAATAAGATCACAAAAGCGAATAGCTTTGGTCTTTCTTGCACTAAATGAAAAATATTGTGGTTGAGCTGTTTTTTCGGTCGCAAACGTTTCACTTGTTCCATCATCAAACTGAATCGTCACGTTCGTCCAGTAACTATCATGGGGAAAATCTGCTCGCCATGTAAAGCCAACTTTATCCAATTGAACTTCTCGACCAAAATCAATCGTCAAAGCTGCATCAGCTTGCTGATTGATGGCCCAAGATTGAAATGGGTATGAACCATGAGAATGATTCGCGTATACGCCATCGATCGCATTACACGCAAAGAAAGTGGCATCATTCCTCGTTTCCACATTTGCACTCGCATGTGGATACGCACCGGTTTCTTCTTTTTGATCATGCGGATTCAATGCTAAATTACGATACATCTTCACTTCCTCTTCAGAAGCACAACGAACACTCATATAATGACGTCCCCCAGAAAAACGAGTCTCCGGTCTGGCTTTGATACGATTGGAATGAAATGAAACTTCATAGGTCCATTTATTTCCCGGTAGATAGATCAGTGAACTTTCTAAAGTTTCATCTAGTTTGACCCATAAGTACCTCCCAGACTCATCCATTTCGACAACGATTTGATCTCCTTCTTGGTACTCAAACTTTCTCATAGACAAATGCACAAAATTTTCTGCTGTCACAACCAACTCTTTTTCTATTTCTTCTTCTCCTTGAAAACTTTTTCTTGGAACTCTTTCTTTATCATAAATCGCTAATGTTAACTTCGCCATTTCACTACCCCCTAGTGATCATTTTTATCTATTATAACGTGACTGGTAAGAAAAGAAAACGATTTATTTTACTAAATATTTAGTAATTTAATTTTCGTTATTTAGTTAGAAATACTATTTCCATTTCTAATAAATTCAGAATGAAACGTGCTACTACTACTAAAACTCAGTCTTACCAACTGAATATCTCACTACATATTTGCATTCATAAAATAATATTTTATTTAGAATAAGATTAGATTAAACAAATAAATAACTTTTTATCACTAACTAAAATTACATAAAATCGATTACATTCATTATTAAATTTAATTAAAATGAGATTCAACATAACGCTTTATCTATTTAAAATAATATTTCATCTAATTCATAAATGAGTTTCATCGCTCAAAAATAAGCATTATCAAAGATAATATATAATAGAGCCAACTAAATCATCGCTCATCGACAACAGTTAAATAAAAATGTGAAAATAATGATAAAATGATTGATTAAATTTTAAATAACTAATACACTATTAGTAATAACTATATTTTCATCTTCTAAAGTGTACTTATTTTCAAATTCTATATTTGTCTTAAAGAAAGGTTTCTCTCATGAATAATTTACCTATGACATTACAATTAGATAATCAATTCAAACGACAGTATAACTTACTACAGTTTATACGTACGCATCAAAGTAAAAATTTAACCCTTAGTGATCTATCACAAAAGTTAGGAACATCAAAACCAACTTTACGAAAAGATATCGATATTATCAATCATTCCTTACCTACGATTGACTTTCAGATTACTTACAATGAACAAGGATTCTTACAAATAGATCCTCAAGAAATCTCTGTCGATTCAGTCATTACTATACTAGCTAAAGATACAACCATTTATCGGATGATGGACCTATTGCTTCATAACAAAACGTATAGTACAGAACAATTATCAGATCACTTGATGATCTCTCGTAGTTCAATTTTCAATATCATTCGTCATATGAATGAAGTACTGAAAGAGTATCGCATATCGATAGCAACCGGACCGCTCACTTTTATTGGCAAAGAAGAAGATATTCGTTTTTTACTCTTTTCTTTTTATTCAAGCTTTGGTGATAGTCAAATCATCGATTCTGATAGCAATCAACACGCGCAATCAATTATCGCTCATGGTCGAAAAAGTGGGATAACTTTCCTGCATTTTAGCCATTTTTGTTTTTCGCTTTGGTTATCGATTGCTAAAGTTAGAGGGCAGTCTAAAAACTTTTGTCACTTTAACACTAGCACCATTGATTTAGTCAAAAAAAATCGAGGCTACCAACTGATTGAACCTCTGATTGCCTCCTATTATTCTTCACTCTTCAAGCTAACGATTCCTGAATCAGAATCACTATGGCTGTATCTCGTTTTTTTACATTGTGTTTCTTATTCAAATGGGCAAGGATTAGATGAAGAACGAACCTACGCCTTCCGTTGTCAAGAAGATGCAGTGGTGGTCGATGCAGTCCAACGTTTTTTATTACAGGTTTTTCCAAAACAGATGCTGGATAATGGTGCTTTAGACAAAATCGAAGCCTTCTTGATCAATACAAGATTACTCTCAAAGATGAGCCCGTCATATGAAATGACTTCTGTAGCTTTGATTGATTTAATGAAAGAAAAATACCCAGAGCTTTTTCACCTTTGGCTTCAGCATTTAGAGCGATTAAAAGTCCATCCGATGTTTGAGTTCACACATCTTGATCACTTAGCAGCTAGCCTAACCACGTTCCATGCAACGATTTTAAGGATCAAGTCACAACAACCTCTGAGGGTCATCGTAGCACTACAAAGTTGCCCCTCGATGGACGATTATATTATTCAAGAAGCAGAATTACTCTTCTTGCGACAAATCTCAGTCAAATTTTTGATTGAACAACCAGTGACAAAAAAAGAAATCAATGATCATCAAGCCAACCTGATCATCTGCAACTATGATCTACATGTGAACGAAGATTTCCCATGTCCGATTCACCGTTTGCCTAATATTCCTACACAAGAGGATTGGACACTTCTAATGGATAGAATCACCCATTTAAATTCAGCCACTTCCACAACAAACTATACAGGCTATTTTTAATCACTTGGATATTTATTTATAAAAAATACCCATTGAATTATTTTGAGATTTCAAATAATTCAATGGGTATTTTTCCTGGCGTATATTATCCGTTCGTATATATGCCTCAATGCCGATAACGTCTAACAAAGAAAAAAGCACCAACGTATAGACTACGTTAGTGCCAAAAATACCGGCGGCCGGGGTCGAACCGGCACGATCGTGAGATCACTGGATTTTGAGTCCAGCGCGTCTGCCAATTCCGCCACGCCGGCAAATAAATAGATAAAAACTGGGGTAGCTGGATTCGAACCAACGCATGAGGGAGTCAAAGTCCCTTGCCTTACCGCTTGGCTATACCCCAATAATAAAGGGCGAATGATGGGAATCGAACCCACGAGTGTCGGAGCCACAATCCGATGCGTTAACCACTTCGCCACATCCGCCATAATAAAATAATTTGTTATTTAATTTCCGAATAAAAAACTAAGATGTGGTCATCTTAGTTAATACCGGCGGCCGGGGTCGAACCGGCACGCCCTCAACGGGCACTGGATTTTGAGTCCAGCGCGTCTGCCAATTCCGCCACGCCGGCAATGTAATTAGTACTAAGGCGGTAACCGGATTTGAACCGGTGATGAAGGTTTTGCAGACCTCTGCCTTACCACTTGGCTATACCGCCATTATACTATTTTAAGCTATAAATTAATATTTATAGGACTGGGGTAGCTGGATTCGAACCAACGCATGAGGGAGTCAAAGTCCCTTGCCTTACCGCTTGGCTATACCCCAATGAAAAAAAGGCGAATGATGGGAATCGAACCCACGAATGTCGGAGCCACAATCCGATGCGTTAACCACTTCGCCACATCCGCCATGGCAGGGGCAGCAGGAATTGAACCCACACTAACGGTTTTGGAGACCGCTGTTCTACCTTTAAACTATGCCCCTATAAAATGGAGGAGAGTGGATTCGAACCACTGAACCCTAAGGAACGGATTTACAGTCCGTCGCGTTTAGCCACTTCGCTACTCCTCCATGGTGGCGCGGGACAGAATCGAACTGCCGACACACGGAGCTTCAATCCGTTGCTCTACCAACTGAGCTACCGCGCCATAAAGAATATATTATTTAATTTTTTAATTGAATAGAAATGACGGTCCCGACGGGAATCGAACCCGCGATCTCCTGCGTGACAGGCAGGCATGTTAACCCCTACACCACGGAACCAAATCATTATGGAGGTTAACGGGATCGAACCGCTGACCCTCTGCTTGTAAGGCAGATGCTCTCCCAGCTGAGCTAAACCTCCAATGTATCCAATTAAATGACCCGTACGGGATTCGAACCCGTGTTACCGCCGTGAAAGGGCGGTGTCTTAACCGCTTGACCAACGGGCCAGTAAAACATCAATTACGGAGAGTAAGGGATTCGAACCCTTGAGACAGTTTGCACCATCTACATGATTTCCAATCATGCTCCTTCGGCCTCTCGGACAACTCTCCAGAGTGAAAGAAGCTCATTACTCTTCTCATAAATGAGAACTCCGGCAGTAGGACTCGAACCTACGACATCATGATTAACAGTCATGCGCTACTACCAACTGAGCTATGCCGGAATAATAATACCAGCGTGGCGGCGTCCTACTCTCACAAGGGGCAACCCCTCACTACAATCGGCGCTAAGAAGCTTAACTTCTGTGTTCGG
>NZ_JADNNI010000007.1:0-156211 GCF_015556925.1 Enterococcus sp. 1001283B150225_161107_E12
CCGAACACAGAAGTTAAGCTTCTTAGCGCCGATTGTAGTGAGGGGTTGCCCCTTGTGAGAGTAGGACGCCGCCACGCAAATGAAAACAGTTGAACGAAAGTTCAGCTGTTTTTTTGTTTGCTTTTTTGAAATAGTAAAAATTATTATCAGTATTCTAGACAAAAAAATACATGATCTTGAAAAAAATTTTTTCAAGGTCATGTACTTTTCTAAAGTCGATCTAAGCTTTTTCTCTAAATAGAAGTGAATTTCATTTGACCAATAATCTAAAATGTTGATTGTCCAATTATTGCATCTTGACTAAAGAATGGCTTCGATTGCTTCTTTCATTTTTAATGGTGAAGTTTTTGGCGCAAAACGTTCAATTACTTGACCGTCTTTATCAATAAGGAATTTTGTAAAATTCCATTTGATTGCAGATGTCAAAGTACCTGGTGCTTGTTCTTTTAAATAATCAAATAGAGGATCAGCATCCCCGCCATTGATCACCGTTAGTTGGTGCATGGGAAACGTAACACCATACGTTGTTCGGCAGGCTTCCGCAGCATCATTTGCAGAAGCTACTTCTTGCTTGAATTGATTCGATGGGAAACCCAATACTACTAACCCTTTTTCCTGATACGTCTGGTAAAGCTCTTCCAACTGTTCAAATTGTGGCGCCAAACCACATTTTGTTGCAGTATTAACGATGATCATAGGGTGGCCCTTGTATTTGTCCAATGAGTAAGTTGTCCCATTTTCTAATGTGACGTTAAAATCATAGATATCCATTCGTTTTTTCCTCCTATTTGTTGATGTATAATAAAGGGCTTGCTGATGTTGTCCCCTAAACTGAAATACATAATGAGCGAAAGTCAACGCCTTCGAACATCAGCCAAAATGGAAAATTAAGAGATATTATTTGAGTTTTCTCTTAATGTTCACGCCAAATTGTCTTTCTCATAACTTACCAAAACAAGCCATAAAAGACAAAGATTTGGCATGTTCTTTTGTCTTTTACGGCTTATGACTATGAGATGGAGGTCACTTTCCTCAATCTCTATTATGCTTAAATAAATGTATGGTCTGCTTATACTCCGACGTCTGACCATTCATCTCGTTTTGCTAAAAATTCACGCGCTAAAGCTTGTGCGCCTTCTAACGTATGGTTTGCAGCCCAGCCACATTGGATTTCGTTACTTGCTGGAACTTCTGTCGCTTGTAGCACATCTTCCATCGTTTTTTCTAAAACATCTAAAATATCATCATAATTTTCATGGTTGATGACAGTAAGATAGAAGCCTGTTTGGCATCCCATTGGTGACCAGTCTACAATATAATCTGCATGATTGCGGATGTTTTCGGCAGTTAAATGTTCTAAAGAATGCAAACCTGCCATATCCATGTGTTCTTTGTTTGGCTGTTTGAAACGGACATCATATTTGATGATCAAATCGCCATGTTCTCCTTTTTTACGATCAGCTACACGAACATAAGGGGCTTTTACTTTACGGTGGTCTAAATTAAAACTTTCGACATTCATTTTCATATTGAATTACTCCTAACTATCTGATGATTCTTTTTAGGAGGAATGAAAATCCTCTAAAAAGATTGGGTCGATTTATCTAAATTCTAACACTTATTGCAGGTCAGGTGTAGAAAACTGACTGATTTTTTTCAATTCTTTATAGATAAAATGGATCAGTGATTTTCCAATTGAGTAAAGGCTTGGTTCAAATCATCTAAAAGATCTTGGGCGTACTCGATTCCTACTGATAAACGAATCAATCCGTCTTTGATTCCAGCTTTTTCGCGTTTTTCTTTAGGTACAGAGGCATGAGTCATCACAGAAGGAATTTCCACTAAACTTTCGACACCACCCAAGCTTTCAGCGAGGATAAATAGTTGCAAAGCTTCTACAAAAGGAATTGCATCTGCGTCGTTTTTCAAGGTAAAGGAAACCATTCCGCTATAGCCGGACATCTGTTGTTTCGCAATTTCATGATTATTATGAGTTGTTAGACCAGGATAATAGACTGCTTCAACTTCAGGATGGTTCACTAATAATTCAGCTACAGCATAGGCATTTTTTTGATGTTCTTCCATGCGCACACTAAGAGTCTTGATCCCACGTTGCATCAACCAACTATCTTGTGGACCTAATACGCTACCGATGGCATTTTGATAGTAACCGATTTGATCCGCCAACTCTTGGTTGTTTGTCGTAACTAATCCAGCAACGACATCACTATGACCGCCTAGATATTTTGTACCACTGTGTAAAACAATATCAGCGCCTAATTCTAAAGGCTTTTGAAAGTATGGTGTAGCAAATGTGTTATCCACGATTGTTAACAAGTTATGATTTTTTGCAATGGCTGCCCCTGCTTTCAAATCGGTGATTTTAAGTAGAGGGTTACTTGGTGTTTCTAGATACAAAGCTTTTGTATTGTCTTGAATTGCTTCTTCAATCTGTGCAAGATTACTTGTGTCGACGATCGTATACTCTAAGCCATTTTTTGTAAGAACATTATCAAATAAACGGAAAGTCCCTCCATAGACATCATCGCCTAAGAGAATGTGATCCCCAGATTGGAATAAGGAAAAGACGGCATGGATTCCTGCGAGACCTGAGGCAAAGGCAAAGCCACGAACGCCACCTTCTAAGTCTGCAATCAATTCTTCTAAAGCAAAACGTGTTGGATTACCTGAACGTGAATATTCGTATTCTTTCGGTTGTCCAACTGCATTTTGGCGGTAAGTCGATGTTTGATAGATCGGTACGCTAACTGCCCCTGTTGTCGGATCTTCACTAATACCACCATGGATCAATTTTGTTTGAATATGCATAATTATTCCTCCAATTTCTTCATTGAGTTTATCGTTTCGTCTGTTGCTTACAGATAAATATTTTTTGATAAGTAACGATCGGACGTATCTGGAAATATGGTCAGGATAGACTGTCCGTTCGGTAAACGTTGCGCTTCTTTTAAAGCTGCGGCAAAAGCGGCTCCGCTCGAGCTGCCTACTAATAATCCGTGTTCTTTTGCTAGTTGACGTGTATAAGCAAATCCTTCAGCATCAGAAATCGTTTCAAATTGATCAATTGTCAACTCACTAAGAAAAGGGGGGACAAATTCAACGCCGATGCCTTCAATTTCGTGCCCATGTGAAGGACCACCATTCAAAATCGATCCTTCGGGCTCAACACCAATCAAGCGAAGTTCAGGTAAACGTTCTTTTAGAAATTTTGCGGTTCCAGCAAACGTACCACCACTTCCAATACCGGCAACAAAACTATTGATTGACCCTTCCAATTCTTGAAACAATTCAGGCCCCAATGTTTGGTAATAAGTGGCTGGATTGTCTGGGTTTTCAAACTGCAAGGGAACATAACTATTTGGGATCTCAGAAGCTAATTGTTTACTTTTTTCGATCGCACCAACGATTCCATCTTCTGTAGGAGTGTGTACGATTTTTGCGCCTAGGGCCTGCATGATTTTTTGTTTTTCTATACTAAATTTTTCTGGTACGACAAAAATTGTTTTTAAATTGAATTTCAAAGCTGCCAGACCTAAACCAATCCCTGTGTTACCAGCAGTTGGCTCAATGATCGTTGTTTCTTGATCGATTTTTCCGCTCTCAAGACCGGAAGTCAATAAATACAAACCTAAACGGTCTTTGATACTACCTCCTGGATTCAAGTATTCCAGTTTTGCATAGATCACGGAATCTTTTGGCATAGGAAAATCTTTCGCAGTAAATTTATAGACGGGTGTATGCCCGATTGCTTCAGTAATTGATGAAATGATCACGAATCCAAACCTCCAAAAAAGTAAAATAAAAAGGAGCTGACTATTTAATCAGCTCCTCGTAAGATCATAAATTGAAAAGACTAAGAAAGAAAACACTTTCACTACAGAAAGAGATCTTTCATTCAACTATGAAGGGCAATTAATAGACATGGCAAACAGTATGCTGTTTTTATACACCATACAACAACAACACTTCAATTGTTTTAAGTAATTGATTGCCATGTTTATCCCTCCAATAATGATTTAATTAAAAATAGCATGAAAAAATAAGAAAGTCAAAGACTATCATTTGAAAAGCAATAATTTCCTAGTTTTATAGACGTTTGTCTGATACAATAAGGGTGATTATGATTAAGAAAAAAAGGAGCAAAAAATAATGATCTCAGCAAGCGATTTAAAAGCCGGAATGACATTTGTCCAAGACGGAAAATTGATCAAAGTAATTGATGCAAGCCATCACAAACCTGGTAAAGGAAATACTGTGATGCGTATGAAGCTAAAAGATGTTCGTACTGGTGCTACTTATGATACGACACTAAGACCAGACGAAAAATTTGAAAAAGCACACATCGATACAAAACCAGTTCAATACTTATACACAATGGATGATACAGCATTCTTTATGGATCTAGAAACATACGAACAATATGAGATCCCTGTAGAAACTGTAGCTGAAGAAATGAAATTTATCTTAGAAAACATGGAAGTAAAAATCCAATTCTTCGGTAGCGAAGTGATTGGTGTCCAATTACCAACAACAGTTGTCTTACGTGTCGTTGAAACACAACCATCGATCAAAGGTGCGACAGTGACTGGCTCTGGTAAACCTGCAACAATGGAAACAGGTTTAGTAGTCAATGTTCCTGACTTCATTGAAACGGATGAATTATTAGAAATCAATACGGCAGAAGGTTCATACGTAAAACGTGCAAAATAATCGAGTGTAGTCAAAAAAAGCTTTTAAGCATCTTGCTTAAAAGTTTTTTTTATATTGTTCAGTCAACTAGCAAACAATGTCTGTAACTTTAAATGGTGGACTTCTAACAGCCGCTGATACAGCTTTGTTTCAAAGTCTCTATAATGACAAAGATCAAGAACTGTATATTTAGAAGAATCAAGACCAGCAGGGATCAATAAGGGGGAACCCAAGATGAAAAAATCATATTCTTCAGTGATGGGAAGTGTGAGTCGCTCGATATCTACAAAGGGGATCTTCTTGCCTAAATTCATGATCTCTGCGGAAATCAGATGCTCAGAGACGTTGACAAACCCAACTTTCAATTTATAGTTTTCATCGATTTCTGAATAATACGGATAAAGTAAACTGGCTTGTAGAAAGGCTAATTCACTTACGCATGATTTCAGCCATGTGTAGTTTTTTCGTTGTGCGGCCTTTTTCCAAAATCCTTCGATTTTGATTGTCAAGATACGTAAAAGTGGATATTTATCTTGAATATAAGAAGAGATAAATAGTGTGGTCAAAGGAATTTTTTGTTTGAACATGCTAAAATTTCCAATTGAAAGATAAAGATTCAAAAGCAAAGCGGGCTCTTTTTCAAAATGGAATGTACCAATAAATGTCTGACAATGTGCCTGAAATTCTTCTAAAATAGCTTTGATTTCATTGCTCGGTTGTTGATAGGAATGGTGAACGATCGGCACACGAATATCTTGATTAGAGGTAAGGAACGGCCAATAATAGAACAAATAAAACAAAGAGTTTACTTCTAAGATATCTAAACGAAGATCCGCAATTTTGAAGAAGTCATAAAAAAAGTCAATGTTTGTTTTACTGGGAATAAAGGAGTCTCTCGATAATCGATAGATATCCGTAAAATGATCATTTTCGATCCTCAGCAAACAAATCAGACAATGGAGACTGGCTTGTTTTTTTCCTAAGTCAAACTTATTTTTGAGCTGTGGACCTTCGTGCTTATAAATCAATGCGCGAACTTCTTGGTTGTAAGGAATACTATCCAGACTTTCTCCTAATGAAACAAACCAAAAGAAATTGAAAAAAATGATACGAATCAGCGTTTCAGAACCAGATAGGGTAAGATTCGATAAATTCAAATTGATATTGTACTCCTTCAAATATTCAGCCAATTTTTTTGTTTGTCGAAAACATGTTGAGCGGCTGATAAAATGGCGGTTGCAAAAAGCTGCAAGATCTTCATCTTGTTCAGTCAGAAGACTGATCAATAGTTTATAAGGAACACTTTCTGTTGATAGGTAATGTTGGTATTGGGTATATTGAACAAGTTGTTCAGGAATGGATAACTTGTTTTTAGTATGTAACAGTTTAATATCAGTAAATTGTTCTAAATCATCTTGTATAGCACATAGGATTTTTTTGAAACGAGTCGCACTGAAATAGAAATCTAAGTTTTCTCGTACATGATCTAAACTATATTCCCCCGGCCATAAGGTCATTACCTTTCCATACACACTTAATTTCATTCTTGCATGGTCATCTAATAAAATTTTTTCAATCAATTCTTCACCTTCTTTTTATATTTTTATTATTAATACCGTATTTATTTTTCCTTGTAAATACTTGTCTCAATTTTCTAAAAAAACTCTACCGGATTTAGAAATATTCTTTTAAAATTTGTCTCAAAATTATCGCTCAATGAGTATATTTTGTGAGAGAAAAGAATAATAAATCGGTTTTAAATAACGAAACGTTCAATGTATTCGTTTTACTATATCAATTTAAAGCT
The DNA here is from genome assembly GCF_015556925.1 of Enterococcus sp. 1001283B150225_161107_E12. Classification (NCBI taxonomy): domain Bacteria; kingdom Bacillati; phylum Bacillota; class Bacilli; order Lactobacillales; family Enterococcaceae; genus Enterococcus; species Enterococcus sp. 1001283B150225_161107_E12. Next base: position 6,518 of record NZ_JADNNI010000007.1, read on the forward strand.
CCTTAAAATAACTATAATTTAATAGTTAGAGACAAAAGAGAAGAGAACTAGAAAGATTAGTGAATTTTTTCTTTTTTTTATATTATCTAATTGAATTTTAAAGTTTTTCTAAGGAGGTATCCATAAATGAAGAAGCGAAATTATTTCATCGTTTTCTGTCTATTTTCTCTATTTTTCGTCACCTATTTCTACTTCCAAAAAGGAAAGACTGTGGCAGCTAATGAAGAAGCAACCATTGAAGTCTTAAATAATGAATATGGCAAAGTAAGTATTAGGAAAATAGATCGTAAGCTAACGGTCGTGTATCGATTAAATGAGCAAGCACAAGAAAACCGATTTTTATTCCAGTTACATCCAAAAGATGCACCTGAAACGAATCTGCTTTCCTCTTATGTTTCTCAGGAATATCAAGAATACACAGATGAACAACAACGAAAATGGCTAGCAGGTGATTTTTCTCAAACCATTGAAGAAAAAGAATGGACCATTGAATTACCGAGTACGAGCAAAGAATTTCAACTCAATATTCAGATAGAAGAAAAAACGGGTCAGTTACTTTTATCTGAACCAGCTTCCTTTTCATTTTCTATAGATAACGAGAATCAGGAAACTGCACAAACGAGTGAACCAACGACTGAAACCACGACTTCTTCTGAAAACAGTGAGGTGTCGGATGATTCATCGGTAGCCAAAAACGAATATCGTCCGTTTGAACAACCACAATTATTCAATGAACAGTTGAAACCTAAAGGGTTAGCTACGATTGAACCAGAATATATCACAGAGGAGCAAGGAACATACCCTAAGGCAATGTGGCAACCAGATAATAGTCAATATGTGCGTAATCATCAAGGCAATCGCCAAGGGCAACAGCAATGGGACGGGCTGAAGGGTTGGGATGGCAATCCAAGCAATCGCAACCATTCTTATATTGAATATGGTGGGGAAAAAGAGGATGCCGATTATGCCATCCGAAAATTTGCCAAAGAGACAGCGACTCCTGGATTGTTTGACTTGTATCTGAATGTTCGAGGAAATACCCAGAAAAATATCACTCCTTTAGATGTCGTTCTAGTTGTCGACTGGTCTGGCAGTATGAATGAGGAAAATCGGATTGTTGAGGTGAAAAAGGGGATCGATCGCTTTGTCGATACCTTATCAGAAAGTGGTGTAACGGAAAAAATCAATTTAGGTTATGTTGGTTTTTCTAGTGAAGGCTACGCCAATCGCAGGATTCCGATCGCGGGATTTGATTCTGTAAAGGAAGAAATCCAAGCAGCGACACCTGATTCAACAAGTGGTGGGACGTTCACTCAAAATGGATTACGTCAAGCAGGTGAAATGTTATCGGAACAAAATGATCATAAAAAAGTGATCGTTTTACTAACAGATGGTGTGCCAACAAGTTCCTATCAAGTAGCCAGTGTGGTGACTGAAGAAGATGGTAGTTATTATGGCGCGACTTTTACCAATCGTGTTGATCACCCTGACTATACTTCAAAAATTTCCCCACCTTATCTCGTACCAGTTAAAGATCAAGATTTACAGTGGCGTTGGATCAATTCAACATTCACAGCAACGATTGGTGAAGCAATGGCATTGAAACAACGAGGTATCGAGATCCATGGCTTGGGTATACAGTTGCAAGGAGATGAAACTGAAGGCATCACGAAAGAGGAAGTGGAACGTCGAATGCGTAAGATGGTTTCCACTGGCGAAGACGGTACGGCATATTATGAATCTGCCAATGAGTCTACAGATATTGCTGATTATCTAGCCAAAAAAGCTGTGCAGCTTTCCGGAACAGTCGTTGATGGAAAAATCACTGATCCAATCATTGATCCATTTGTTTATCAACCAGACAGCGCTTCTGTTACAAGTGTCGGGACGACCCCTCTATCGATTGACCCACTTCTCTCTATTGATGGGCAAACGATCAACGTCGATAAAATCTATTTAGAAAAAGGGCAGGAAATCCAACTACATTATCAAGTGAGACTCCAAACAGAAAGCGAAATGTTCGAGACTGATACTTGGTATCAAATGAATGGGCAAACAATCTTCCAACCAACGAGCAACCCAGATGTTCTTGCTAAATTCGGTGTGCCGTCAGCCAAAGCACCAGGTGTATCTCTTGATTTTTTCAAAGAATGGGAAGAATTTGATCAAGATACGACGACTCGACCAGAGAAAGTGATTTACGAAATCAAGCGAACAGGAATCACTGAAACATCTAGTTGGGAAAGTGGCTATGTCCAATTAAGTAAACCAGAAGATGAGAACACCAATGTCTGGGAGCGAACCAATATCACCAAACTTCTAGCGTCCAGTGAAGCGTCTCGTGAAACCCTCAGCTTGCCAAAATACAACAATCAAGGGCAAGAATTTCACTATGAAGCGGTGAATGAGTTGGATGTACCAGGATATCAATCAGAAAAAGTCAACGCAACGACTTGGAAAAATAAAAAACAATTTGTTCCTTTAGATTTAAAAATAACCAAGAAAACTTCGTCAGCTGACCATCTTTTAAAAGGAGCAGTGTTTCAACTAACGATTGAAGGTCAGGAGATTCAGCTGATCGACCATGAGGATGGTACCTATTCATTGCCAGAGGGTACACGCCTTGAAAAAGGAAAATCTTATACATTGACAGAAATCAGTGCACCTGCTGGACATGAAAAATCGGAAAAGCAGGCGTGGGAAATTGCTATTTCTGAAAATGGGGAAGTAACAGTGGACAAACAACAAGCTACAGTTACTGATCAAGTGATCCAATTGACGATTGAGAATCCATTTGCAGACCTTCCGATAGCTATAAGAAAATATACCGAAAAGGACAAACAAAAAATCAATCTGGCAGGAGCAACTTTTGCTTTACAAATAAAAGGAGAAACAGGAACCTATCATACACTGAAAGAGGAAGTTACCGCATCATCAGGATTGGCAGAATTCGTGATACAAAAAGCGGGTGAATATCGCTTAGTAGAAACAGCAGGACCGCTTGGCTACGATACGATTCCAGGAAACTATGAATTTAAAGTTGACCCTTACGGTACGATTCTCTATGACGGAGAAAATGTAGAGGAAGATACCATTTGGACATTGACGCATATGAATCAAATCAAACCTTTTGATTTAACAGTCCTAAAGCAAACGGATACAGGACAGGCGTTAAAAGGGGCAGTCTTCCGACTATCCGGTCCAGATGGACAGGTTGAATTACCAAACGACGATAAAGCAACTGATACATTTGTTTTTGAGAACCTAAAACCGGGTGAGTACACGTTGGAGGAAATCAAAACACCAGAAGGTTATCTGGGATTAGAGCAACCCGTGCAGATTGTTATCCAAACGGATGGAAAAGTAACTGTAGATGGTGAACTAACAGAAGTTCAGTTAAAAAATGATCATACGAACAACCAAATCCATTTGGTCATCACCAATCAGGCATTGATCCCACTGCCTGAAACGGGAGGATCTGGCCGACTTGGCTTCCTATTATTAAGTATCCTTGCGATTGTTTCATTTGTCGTTTATTCAAGGGGGATGAAACGAGGAGGCATTTCAAGTTGACCAAGTATTATTGGTTCTTGCTGTTGTTGCCTTTTCTGTTAGTTGGTGGTGCCAAAACGTGTATTGCCCAAACACAAGAGATGGTCCAGTTGATTGTCCATACTACGCAGCCCTCATCAGATAAACAAACGGAATCTCATAAAGCGAGTTTTGCGGTTTACGATGTGACAAAATCATTTTATCAATTACGTAAAAAAGGATTTACTGTCGAAGAAACACAACAAATCATTGCGCGACAAGGTACTTCAGCAGGTTCTTTTCTAATGGAAAAACTGGTGAAGTCGAACAATGATGGAGAAGATGTAGCAATCTTTGATCTACGTGAGTCAACGAATCAAATAGGTAACGTTTATTTAGTGAACGAAACCACTCCCATAGCAGATGCGTTTGTAGGATCACAAAATGTAGTCGTGGTTTTGCCTCTTTATGATTCATATGATCACCCACAAAAGGCAATCCATCTCTATCCTAAAATGAACCAAGAGCCATCTGCGATCGTCTTTGAAAAAAAGCTTGTAGAGGAAAAAAACACTTATTCGATTGGTGAAAAGATCTACTATCAATTGGATATCCAGTTTCCAAATGGGATAGCCAGTGAAGAAACATGCGTAGTCACTGACAGTGCGACGAAAGAATTGGAGTTGCTAACTGAATCGCTCAAAGTCCACAGTGAAGAAAAACGCTTGGAAAATCTGACGTTTCATAGCCATAGTCAAGGATTCAGTATTGCGTTTAACGGTCAAGACTTGCAAGATCTGGCAGGTAAAACAGTGAGGATCAACTATCAGATGCGTTTACGACAAGATGCAATCGCTGATCAATCGATCATCAATCAAGCGTCATTAGATATCGGAACAGCATCATTGTCACGAAGTACACGTATTCGAACAGGAGGGAAGTGGTTTCAAAAAGTTACAACAGATAAGGAACAACAGGTGCTAGAAGATGCAATGTTTATGATCAAAAACCAACAGGAAGAATACCTGCATTTGAAAGATGGAAAATATTGCTGGAAAAAACGAGCAAGAGATGCAATAACGCTGACTTCTGATCGAAATGGCTTATTTTCCATCAATGGCTTAGCAGACGGAGAATATTTACTTGAAGAAATCAAAGCACCAAAAGGGTATAAAAGAAATCCTTATGCTGTCTCGTTTGTCGTAAAAAGTATGTCATATGCCATCAATGGACAACCTAGTGAACCTCTGAAAATCACTAATCAGAAACAAGAAACGAGTTTTCTTTTTCCAAAAACAACTGACGAAAAAATAAGTGTTGGTATGATTGGTGGCCTATCGATCATAGGTAGTTTCATTATTTATCAAAAGAACAGGAGTAAAGAAGAATGAAGAATAGAAAAAATTTCAAAAAAGTATTACTATGTCTTATTTCATCACTACTTACACTGGTGGCATTACTTCCTAATCCACAAGTGTTTGCTGAAGGAACGGATGCACAATTGGTGATCCACAAAAAGAAAATGTTAGATTTCCCACAACAAGAGATCCAAAATACAGGGAAAGAAATGACTGAATTCAACAACTATCAAGGGTTGGCAGATGTGACGTTCCATGTGTATGATGTCACCGAATCATTTGCTGAAGCAAGAAAAAATGGCGCGACGATTGAAGAAGCAAAAGCGATCGTCCAATCACAGACTTCTGGCACAGCTCTTCTTTCTGGTACCACAGACGCTCAGGGGGATCTTTCTTTAGCATTGCCAAAAAAACAAGCTGGAAAAGATGCAGTTTATGTGATTGAAGAAGAAGCAAAATCAGGAGTAACAGCTGCTGCAAATATGGTTGTGGCATTTCCAGTATATGAACTGATCAAACAATCCGACGGTTCATATCAATATGGGACAGAAGAACTAGACGTAGTTCATTTATATCCTAAAAATGTCGTGGAAAATGAAGGAACGCTGAAGGTCAAAAAAGTAGGTTCAGCAGAAGGCGAAGCACTAAACGGTGCGGAATTTGTCATTGTGAAAGAAGATGCAGGTGTTGCCAAATATTTGCATAGTGTGGCACAAGGAATGTATACATGGACAACTGATAAATCTAAAGCAAAACACTTTGTGACTGGCAAAAGCTATGAAATCGGTGAAGAGGCCGTTGCTGAAAATGAAGCAGAGAAAGGTCAAATGCTCATTACTGGATTAGAAGTTGGCGAATATGTGTTAGAAGAAGTAAAAGCACCTGAAAATGCAGCGATGATCACTGAGCAAACGAAGACACCATTCACAATTGTTACTGGCAACCAAACGCCAGTTGAACTTACAGTGAAAAATGATACGACGAAAGTAGAAAAAGAAACGCCGCAATTAGATGGGCAAGACGTAGCAATCGGAGAACCGATCAATTATGAGATCAGCGTCAATATTCCTCTTGGGATCGCGGATAAAGAAGGATCAAACAATAAATATACCACCTTCAAATTGATTGATACACATGATCCAGCTTTAACATTCATGAACCAATCAACTGGAGAAACAGGTTATGCACTTTACGATGGTGAAACGATCATTGATTCAATAAATTACCACGTAACTGAACAAACAAACGGCTTCACAGTAACGATTGAACCAACTTATATTCCTTCATTGACTCCAGGTGGTACGTTGCGTTTTGTTTATTACATGCATTTGAATCAGTTAGCAGAACCAACCCAAGGCTATAACAACGAAGCAAATGTTGATACTGGACATACGACAGATCAAACACCACCAACTGTGGAAGTACTGACAGGTGGGAAACGATTCATTAAAGTAGATGGAGCAGTAGCTGATATCAAACCATTAGCAGACGCTTCGTTTGTGGTACGTGATCAAGATGAAGCAACAGCGAAATATTTGATCATCGATCCAGTAACAAAAGCAGTAACGTGGACGACTTCACAGGAAGAAGCAACGATTTTCACGACAACAAGTGATGGATTAGTGGATATCACAGGCTTGTCTTATGGCACGTATTATTTAGAAGAAACAAAAGCACCAAACAATTATGTGAAACTAACTGAACGAATGGCGTTCAAGGTCGATCAGCAATCTTATGCTGTTGCAGGTGAATTGGTTGCACCAGAGAAAGTACCAAACAAACACAAAGGGACATTACCAGCAACTGGTGGCAAAGGCATTTCATTGTACATTTTCTTAGGTGTGGTTTTACTGACAATCGTGGGTGCGTACTGGCTAAAACGACCAAAAGTTAAATAGTATCAAATGAAGAACAAGTGACTCGCTGAGGAGAATAAAATGAAACAAAAAAAATGGCGTCTGTTAGATCTAATCATGTTCTCGGTATTTTTTATCGGTGTCCTCAGCTTGGCGTATCCTTTTGTCAGTGATACGTTGAATGATTATCTCGACCAGCAGATCATCAAAAATTATCAAAAAAAGGCAAAGTCTGAACATGCGACAGAACTTGCTGAATTACAAAAGCGGATGATCAAAAAAAATGAACAACTGGCATCAAACGAAGCGATGCCAGAAGCAGACCCATTTTCCAAGAAAAAAAAGACTGATCAAAAATCTCAGAAATCGTATATCGAATCACATACCGTTGGTGTTTTGACGATCCCCAAAATCAATGTCAGCTTACCGATTTTTGATCAAACAACGACGAAACTATTGGAAAAAGGCGCTTGTCTGCTCGAGGGCACCTCATACCCGATCGGAGGAAAATCGACACATGCGGTACTTTCCAGCCACCGAGGCTTGCCGCAAGCAAAATTGTTTACAGATTTACCTCAATTAAAAATAGAAGATCACTTTTATATTGAAATCAATGGACAGTATCTTGCGTATCAAGTCGATCAGATCAAAACCGTAGCACCGACAGAAACAGAAGCGCTGCAAATCCAAGAAAATCAAGATTTAGTCACACTGGTTACTTGTACTCCGTATATGGTCAATAGTCACCGTTTATTAGTACGCGGGCACAGGGTCGCTGTTGAACCAGAAGAAATAAAAGAAGCGTTAGAAAAAGTGAAACAATCGAAGCGTACTGCATTTTTACTCGTAAATGGCTTGATCAGTGTGTTTTTGTTGCTATTTCTTATCATGATGATAAAATATTTTACAAAAGTTATTAAAAAATGATATAGTTTTGGAAACTAGATGTTAAAGTTTTTGTAAACAGAACATCCTTCATGTATAATGAAATTGAACAAACGAAATGGAGTGGATCAAGATGGAGATAGAATTTAGCCGAAAGTACCAAATCGTCAATGAAGTATTAAATGCGGTGACCCATGGGATTGCAGCTTTGTTAAGTCTGCTTTGCTTCAATTTGCTGATGGATCGCGCCCATACAACCTTAGATTATGTCGCTTTTGCGATTTATGGTAGTTCTCTTTTTCTGCTATTCTTTTCTTCTACGTTATTTCATAGTTTGATTTTTACGAAAGCAAAAAAAGTATTTCAGGTATTTGATCATTGTTCGATCTACCTTTTGATTGCTGGAACCTACACGCCATTTTGTCTGCTAGTCGTGCAAGGAACGACAGGACTAGTTTTGCTAAGTGTTATTTGGGCGACAGCAGTGATCGGTATCATATATAAATGTTTGACTTTAACAAAGACAAACAAGGTATCAAAAGTTTCAACGATCATTTACAATGTGATGGGGTGGGCAATCATCGTTGTGCTACCTAAGCTCTATCAGAATATCGATTTGACTGGCTTGCTACTGCTAGTTGGCGGAGGAATCGCTTATTCTGTGGGATCACTATTTTATAGCATGAAAAGCAGACGATTCACCCATGTGATCTGGCATCTATTTGTCATGTTAGGTGCAGCGTTGATGTTTTTAGCAATCTATGTAAGTAATTAATTTAAGGAAATTTCACTTTAAAAAGCTGACCAAGAAATTGGTCAGTTTTTTTGTCTATTTCTAAGATAATTATGTGAAAATAAATAGTGGTTTTTTATTTTTTGTTTTCTGTATGCAATAAAATTGAAAAATTAAACATTTTTGCTGAAAATAGCGATTTAAACTAGACAATTCAAACAATTTTGTTTAATATTATTCAAATAAAATTCAAATTATAATCTAAGGATATTTCAATTTGATGAGAAAATAATTTTTTGAAAAGAGGGAAAAGAGAATGACAGAATTAACGATCGGCGAAATTCCAGTGAGTCAACTAGCAAATGAATATCAAACACCCCTATATGTGTATGATGAAAAAAAGATGGAAGAAACGATAAAGTCGTTTAAGCTGAACTTTGATTCTGATTATTTTCAAACAAAGATCTTGTATGCGTCTAAAGCCTTTCAAACAGTAGAATTACTCCGTTTGATCGCTGAACAAGGGTTAGGTCTAGATGTCGTAAGTGGTGGAGAAATTTATACCGCGTTACAAGCTGGATTTCCTGTAGAAGATATTTATTTCCATGGCAACAATAAAACGGTCGATGAATTAAGATACGCGATTGAAAACGATATACACCATTTCGTTGCAGATAATGGGATGGAAGTCGAAGTCTTGGAAGAATTAAGCCGAGAATATCAGAAAAAGCTACAGATCATGTTGCGATTGAATGTAGGGATCGAAGCGCATACCCATGAATACATCGTCACCGCACATATCGATTCAAAATTCGGTATGCTTTACGATAGCGATGTTTGCCAACAAGCGATTACACGTATCCAACAAAGTGAGTTTCTTAGATTGGAAGGCTTTCATGCCCACATCGGCTCACAAATCTTTGATATGACGGCTTGGTTGGCTGAGATCGACCAGTTGGTTACCTACCTTGAAGATTTTCAACAACCGCTTTCTTTAAATCTAGGAGGAGGCTTTGGTATTCGTTATACCGAAGCGGACACACCTTTACCGATTGCAGAATCAGTCAAACATCTGGTTACACATACAGAGCAGGTACTAGCTGACAGAAACTTAACGATCGATCGCTTATTGATTGAACCTGGGAGAAGTATCGTTGGTGAAGCCGGAACAACACTTTATACAGTCGGCTATATCAAAGAAACACCTCACAAGAAATATTATTTTGTGGATGGTGGGATGACAGATAATATTCGACCGGCACTTTATCAAGCAGAATACACCTGTGATTTAGCAAATAAACTAGACATTGAAAAAACAGAAAAAGTGACGGTTGCGGGGAAAATGTGTGAATCAGGAGACGTGGTGATCCAAGAAACACAGTTGCCTCCTGCAGAGCCAGGTGATCTTCTGGCAGTGTATGCCACAGGAGCCTACGGATATTCGATGAGTAGCAATTACAATCGTGCACTTCGACCAGCAGTTGTTTTTGTCAAAGATGGCGTGTCGAGAGAAGTCGTGCGTCGGCAAACTTATGCGGATCTATTGAGAGGAGAAGTCTATGCAGATTTATAAATATAACGGTTGTGGCAATGATTTTATTCTCTTAGATTACGATGAAACGATCGACTATAGTCGTTTGGCTCAAAGCTTGTGCGCACCAACTGCTTATGATACGGATGGATTGATTGCTGTTAAAACCGATCCATTGGAAATGATCTACTACAATAAAGATGGCAGTCGTGCACCGATGTGTGGCAATGGTATCCGTTGTTTTGCCAATTATGTCAGCGATCAACAATTACATGAAGAGCCACAATTTGCAGTCAAAACGCTTGCTGGGATGATCCATGTGACGATCCATTCACGAGAACCTTTTTATTGCACGGTCGACATGGGTTCGCCAGACTACCGACCAGAGAAAGTAGGCGTAGCGCAAGCAACACCGATCATCAAACAAGCGCTGACGATTGATGAGCAAAAGGTAGAGCTGACTAGTTTATTCATGGGGACGATCCATACAGTTGTTTTTGTTGAAGATGCGTTGGCTGAATTAACCAAGGAGACAGGAGAAAAACTCTGCCATCATCCCTTATTCAAAGAGAAAACAAACGTCAATTTTGTCCAATATGTCAATGAAGAAGAATTGATCGTCCGCACGTATGAACGTGGGGTCGGTTGGACATTAGCTTGTGGCACAGGCTGTTGTGCAGCGTATGTCGTCGCCAAAGATCAAGGATATCTCTCCGGCTTACAAGCTACGATCCATTTAGAGCAAGGTGATTTACTGATTTCTGGTGATGAAACGATCACGATGGCAGGACCAGCCAGTTATGAATGGCACAAAAATTTGGAGGTAGAAGGATGATCAAAGGATCGATTGTTGCATTAGTGACTCCGATGACGGAAACAGGTGCAGTGGATTATTTAGGATTGGAGCAGCTGATTGCTTTTCATCTGAAAGAACAAACAGACGGATTACTTGTCCTAGGAACAACTGGGGAATCACCAACACTATCTGAGGAGGAAGAGGAAGAGATCGTACGATTCACCGTTGAAAAAGCCAATGGGCGTATCCCAGTGATAGCTGGCGCAGGATCGAATGCGACGGCGAAAACGATCAAGAAAGTCCAGCGTTTTGCAGAACTAGGGGCAGACCAATTATTAGTGATCACGCCTTACTATAATAAAACGAGCGATGCAGGCTTACTGGCTCATTTTAAAGCGATCGCAGACGCGTCCTCTCTACCAATCATCTTATATAACGTACCGTCACGAACAGGCATGACGATTTCATTACCTGTATTAACGGAACTAGCGAAGCATCCACGAATCATCGGCATCAAAGAGGCTTCTGGTGATATGTCCTACACAATGGAAGTCGCACAACTGATTGATGAATCATTTGCGCTTTACAGTGGCAATGATGATTTGATTTTACCCATCTTGAGTATTGGTGGCATCGGTGTGATCAGTGTTTGGGCGAATATCCAACCAAAAGTAGTCCATGGATTAGTCCATGATTACTTGGATGGAAATAGCCATTCAGCAAAAGAAAAACAATTGACTCATTTAGCGTTGATCAATGCCTTGTTCAGTGAAACCAATCCAATTCCAGTGAAAGCAGCAATGAATCATTTAGGTTTACCTGCTGGACCATTAAGACTACCACTGATTGAATTAGGCGAGGAGAAAAAGCAACAACTGATTGCACTGTTAGCAGAAAACGGAGGGGCAAGCATATGAATATCGGGATTATCGGAAGTGGAAAAATGGGCAAGCGAATTGCAGAAGTTACCGAAGAATATCAACATCAACCATTGATGTTGACCGAATCCCTGCAATTAACAGATGAATTATCATTTGCTCAGACACCAGCGGTCATGATCGATTTTTCTCATCCAGCTAGTTTGGATAAAATCTTGCGATACAGCCAAGCTCACCAAGTCCCACTGGTGATTGGCACAACTGGCTATACCGAAGAGCAATTTGCTGAAATCTCCCAAGCAGCTCAAACGATCCCTGTACTCTACAGTGCTAATTTTTCATTAGGGATCATGGTGATGAATCGCTTGATCAAACAAGCAGCTCAAGACTTAGCCAGCTGGCAGATTGAATTGATCGAAAAACACCACAGCCAAAAAAAAGACGCACCTTCTGGCACAGCCAAGCGCTTAGTGGAAACACTACAATCCGTTCGAGAGCTGACGCCTGTCTATCAATGGGCAGACGAACCTCGAAAAGACCAACAAATCGGTGTCCATAGCCTACGTGCAGGCTCTTTTCCAGGAGAACATGAAGTCCTTTTTGCGACCAAAGATGAAGTTCTTTCAGTGAAGCACGAAGCCTTTTCAAATCGAATTTTTGCAGAAGGGGCAGTTCAAGCAAGTATCTGGTTGGCCGAACAGTCAGCCGGTTTTTATCAATTAGAAGATCTATTTGGACCTAGAGGAGGAGCCTAAATTGAACGCACAAGAAATCATTCGTTTTATTCAAACAGCAGAAAAAAAGACCCCAGTCAAAGTTTACTTAAATGTTTCTGAACCTATTGAGTTTCCAAACGCAAAAGTATTTGGCGAAGCGCACAGTCCAATTGTTTTTGGGGATTACAAAGACATTGCGCCGGTACTAGAAAAAGAAGCGGAGAAAATCTTAGCGATCGAACTAGAACAGACAGCTAGAAACAGTGCAGTTCCTTTACTGGATATCAAAGACATCAACGCTCGGATCGAACCAGGCGCTGTCATTCGTGACCAAGTAACCATCGGAGATCAAGCAGTGATCATGATGGGTGCTGTGATCAATATCGGTGCTGAGATCGGGGATCATAGCATGATCGATATGGGAGCAATCCTAGGCGGACGTGCGACTGTCGGCAAGAATTGTCATATCGGCGCCGGCGCTGTGCTAGCAGGGGTCATCGAGCCAGCTTCCGCTCAACCAGTAGTGATCGAAGATGGTGTATTAGTTGGTGCGAATGCAGTGATCGTTGAAGGTGTTCGTGTTGGAAAGAATGCAGTCGTCGCAGCAGGTGCAGTCGTTTTAGAAGACGTTGCCCCTGAGACGGTCGTTGGTGGTACACCGGCACGTGTATTAAAAATAAAAGATGATCAAACCAAAGAAAATACCGCATTGATTGCAGCACTAAGAGAATTGTAGACAAAGAAAGGATGAAAAACATGCGCGAAATAGATACCTGTATTGTCGGAGCGACGGGTTTAGTCGGTCAAACTATGTTAAGAGTATTAGAGGAGTACGATTTTCCAGTAGGAAAACTCAAGCTTTTAGCATCCAAACGCTCTGCGGGGAGTCTGTCTGTGTTTAAGGGAAAAGAGTATGTTGTCGAAGAACTGACTGAGACTTCTTTTTCTGGGTATGATTTGGCGCTTTTTTCAGCTGGAGCATCCGTGTCTCAAACATTTGGCCCAATTGCACGTCAAGCCGGCTTAGTAGTCATCGATAATTCTTCAGCGTGGCGAGAAGATCCTACGATCCCGTTGATCGTCCCTGAAGTAAATCTAGAAGATCATACGTTAGATCCATTGATTGCGAATCCAAATTGTTCGACGATCCAATCCGTCTTACCACTGAAAGCACTACAGAATACCTTTGGTGTGAAGCGTGTCAATTACACGACATATCAAGCTGTTTCAGGTTCAGGGCAACAAGGAATCGCTGATTTACAGGCGACAAAAAATGGTGAACCAGCAACTTTTTATCCTCATGACATCAGTCAAACGGTCATTCCAGAAATCGATCGCCCAATGGAAAATGGGTATACCAAAGAAGAACAAAAAATGATCAATGAAACAAAAAAAATCTTGCATCAACCAGATTTGCCTGTTTCTGCGACTTGTGTGCGTGTTCCCATCGAAAATGGCCATGGTGTCTCGATTGCTGTCGAGTTAGAAAAGGAATTTTCATTGGAACAAATCCGTGCTTGTTTCAGTCAGTTTCCAGGGATTTTGGTTGTCGATAACTTAGCAGAACACCAATATCCCACAAGTACATTAGCAAGAGGCACAGACCAAGTATACGTGGGGCGTATTCGTCGCGACCTCTCTGTTGAAAATGGCTTACTCTTTTATACTGTAGCTGACAATATTCGCAAAGGCGCTGCGGCTAACGCGGTGCAAATTGCTTTGGCACTTCTTCAAGAGGAGGTCCTTTCATGAAAGTCGCAAAATTTGGTGGAAGCTCGATGTCTCATGAAGAACAGTTCCGTAAAGTCCGTGAGATCGTGCTAGCTGATCCTAGTCGAGAAGTCGTTGTCGTTTCCGCTTTAGGAAAAAGAACGGATGAAGACGATAAAGTGACAGATTTACTCTATTTGATCCATGCGTATCTTCAACATAAGGTTGATTGGACGCCACTATGGGAACGGATCACACAACGTTTTATTCAAGTAAGAGATCTTCTGTCACTCGACTTTCCGATTGAAAAAGAATTAACCACGATCGAAACACAACTAAAACAGGAAAAAGTGACGATCGATTATTTAGTCAGTCGTGGGGAGTATCTGACTGCGCAATTGATGGCGGAATATTTAGGGTATACCTTTGCAGACGCAAGTGAGCTGATCTACTTTGATTATGAAGGAGGCATCGACTTTCCGCGTACAGAGCAAGCAGTACGCGAGATGTACCAGAAACACCAAAAGTTGATCGTCCCAGGATTTTATGGTGCCAATCCAGCAGGAAAAGAAAAATTACTTGGTCGTGGGGGCAGTGATATTACCGGCTCCGTTTTAGCAAGTGCCTTACAGGCAGATCTTTATGAAAATTGGACGGATGTTTCAGGTATCATGATGGCAGACCCAAGAATCATTGACTCACCGAAAGTCATTGAAGAGATCTCTTTCCGTGAATTACGAGAAATGGCTTATATGGGTGCTAATGTGTTACACGAATCTGCGGTTTTTCCTGTACAAGAAGCTGATATCCCGATCCAAATCAAAAATACGAATCGACCGAATGATCATGGAACAAAAATCTCAAATCATGAAGTCGAAAAAGAAAATGGGTTGACGGGGATTGCAGGAAGAAAAGACTTTCTTTCAATCACCTTGTTCAAACGACATATGTCAGACGAGATCGGTTTTATTTGGAAAGCCATGAGTATTTTTGCCAAACATGGCATCTCGATCGAGCATATCCCCTCTGGCATCGATAATATCGGTGTCGTCGTTTCGGCGGAATTGATCATGGATAAATTGTTTTTGATCACGAAAGAATTACGTGAGGAATTAGGCGTAGAGGAAATCGAAATCATCGAAGACTTGGCTTTGATTTCTGTTGTAGGCGGTCCACATAAGGAACCAATTGGACTTTCTGGAAAAGTATTATCGATTTTGAATGAGTTAGAAATCAGGACCTCGATTTTATCGCAAGGTGCGCAAGAGTTGAATTTAATCATCGGCGTACCCAATACACAATATGAAACCGTGGTAAAAGGAATCTATGAAGGGATGGTGAGGCGACATGTTGGCAACACACCGAATGGCGTTACATCAAATTCCTGAACTTGGCTTTCATGAATTTAAAACGAAAGAATACCTTTACGAACAAATCAAAAACTGTGGTGGCGTGATCCATGAAATCGATGAGACAGGCTTGTTGGTTTATTTTGATCAGCAACAAGACACAACGATTGCTTTTCGGACAGATATCGACGCGTTGCCCATCACTGAAGCCACAGGGTTACCTTTTGCGTCTACACATCCAGGATTCATGCACGCCTGCGGACATGATGGTCATATGGCGATGCTCTTAGGATTGACCGATTATATTGCCACGCACCGTCAAGAGATGCAGCACAATATCGTCTTGATTTTTCAACCCTCAGAAGAAATCGCTGGTGGGGCAGAAAGTGTGATCCGTTCTGGGTGGTTGGAACATTACAAGGTACAGGCAATCTTTGGTTTTCATTTATGGCCAGGCTTACCAGAAGGGAAAGTATTTTCACGACCAGGTGCGTTGATGGCCCAAAGTAGTGAAACAGATATCATCGTCCAAGGCAGATCTGCGCATATCGCCTCAAGTAGTCAAGGCATCGATAGTTTAGAAGCAGCTGTGCGTTTTATGAAACAAGTCTATGACTTTGATAAATCTCTGCCAGAAAACCTTGAACATCTCTTGAAATTTGGTCAGATCACAGGTGGGACGATCCGCAATGTCTTAGCCAATGAAGTCGTGATCTCAGGCAGCATTCGGTCATACAGTCGTAAGACCCAAACGGACTTAAAGATGCAACTAGCACGACTAGCAGAAGAATTCCAACAAACTTCCCCAGCGAAAATCTCATTTCGTTATAACGATGGGTATCCTGCTGTACGTAACGATGAACAGTTGTATGCAGCACTTGCCCACTCAGAGTTGTTACATGAGTTGGCTGAGCCTGTCTTACAAGCAGAAGATTTTGGTGTTTATACGGAACACTATCCTTGTGTCTTTTTCTTCTTAGGTGTAGGGGATACACCAGCCCTGCATGATGCAACCTTTGATTTCGACATGGCCGTTTTAGAAAAAGGATTGGAATGGTACCAAACAATCCTTTACACCAAGGAACTTTTCTGAAAAAATAAGGATAGTAACCAAAAGGGGAGAAGTCTATGAATCTACACCATCGTTTTAATCCAAGGCTGGCTAAAATCGAAGTCTCGCAGATCCGTATGTTCGATCAGCAAATCTCAAGTATTCCGGGTATCATCAAATTGACATTAGGTGAGCCAGATTTTTCAACACCTGAAGCAGTCAAAGAAGCAGGGATCACAGCCATCAAAGAAAACTATTCTCATTATACCGGGATGAGAGGGTTACCAGAATTATGTGAGGCAGCGTGTTTCTTCCAAAAAGAACGTTACGGTCTTTCTTATGATCCGCAAACGGAAGTACTGACAACGATCGGTGCCACAGAAGCAATCGCGACAGCTTTATTAGCGGTCTTAGAAGAAGGGGATAAAGTATTGATCCCAGCACCTGCATATCCCGGCTATCAACCAATCGTTGATCTAGCAGGCGCCGAATTGATCACGATCGATACATCAGACACTGGCTTTATTTGTCAGCCAGAACAACTAGAAGAGGCGTTTGCCAAATACGGAGACGAAATCAAAGCAGTGATTTTGAATTATCCAAGTAATCCAACTGGAACATTATTATCTGCGGAGCAAATGAGCAAACTTGCAGAAGTTTTAAGCCAACATCCAGTCTTTGTCATCAGTGACGAAGTTTACGCGGAGTTGAATTACGTGGGGGATCATGTCTCGATGGCTACGTACTTACCTGAACAAACGATCGTCGTGAATGGACTCTCTAAATCCCATGCCATGACTGGCTGGCGCATTGGCTTTCTTTTTGCCCAAAAACCAGTGATCGATGAATTGATCAAGGTCCACCAATATTTAGTTACTTCTGCCACAACGATTTCTCAAAAAGCTGCGGTCGAAGCCTTGACAACGAGTATGGACGAAGGAAAAAAAATGAAGGCCCGCTACGTCGAACGCCGAGATTATCTATTGCCGCAACTTACGGAATTAGGCTTTCAAATCTCTCAACCTGATGGTGCATTTTATTTGTTCTGTCGCTTACCAGAAACGATCCAGATGAATTCGTGGGATTTTTGTTTAGCACTCGCAGAACAAGGTAAGGTTGCCTGTATCCCTGGCTCAGCTTTTGGACCGGAAGGCGAAGGATTTATCCGAATCTCTTATGCAAGTGGGATGGATGACCTACAAGAAGCGTGTAAACGTATCGGCACATTTTTAGCACAATTAAAACAATAATATTAAAATAACGAATAAAATTTTTAGGCAAGCCTTTTCATTTGCATTATTATTCGTAGAATGATATCGTAAAATTGTTTAGAATGATTCTAAACAATTGTTATGAGGAGGGTTTTGTCAATGGAAAAAACGAAAGTAATTATTGTCGGTGCATCACATGGAGGGCATCAATCCATTTTAGAATTACTATCTAGATACGGAGAAAATGTGGATATCACCTTGTTTGAAGCAGGCGACTATGTTTCATTTATGTCATGCGGCATGGAATTATATTTAGAGGATCGAGTCACTAGTGTGAATGATGTCCGTAATTTCAGACCGGAAAACTTTCCACAACCAAATGTGGGGATTTTAAATAACCACGAAGTTAAGACAATCAATGCAGATAAAAAAACAGTAACAGTTACACGTAAAGAAGATGGACATACAGAAGAGTATGCTTACGATAAATTGATTTTGAGTTCAGGTGTGAAACCAAACTCCTTACCTATTCCAGGAACAGACTTAGAAAATGTATATTTGATGCGTGGCTATAATTGGGCAACGAAAATCAAAGAACGCATGACAGACCCAGCAGTGAAAAAAGTAGCCGTGATCGGTTCAGGTTACATCGGAATCGAAGCAGCAGAAGTTTTCTTGAATGCAGGGAAAGAAGTAACGTTATTAGATATGATCGATCGTCCTTTAGGTACTTACTTAGATAAGGAAATGACAGATATCTTAGAAGCGCACTTAAAAGAAAAAGGTATGAACATCAAAACTGGCGTGAATATCAAAGCCTTCACAGGTGACGGTAAAGTCGCCGCTATTGAAACAGACAGTGGCACGATCGAAACAGATTTGATCATCCAAGCTGCCGGTGTCAAACCGAATACCGAATGGTTGAAAGGCATCGTTGATTTAGATGAACGTGGCTGGATCATCACAGATGAATACCTACAAACAAACTTACCTGATGTTTATGCAGTAGGAGATGCAACACTTGCTTATTCGATCCCAGCAGGCAAAAAAGTGCCGATCGCATTAGCAACAGTTGCACGTCGAGAAGCACGCTATGTCGTTCAACACTTATTTGAACAAACACCAAGCAAACCATTTGGTGGCTTAGTCGGCTCATCTGCGTTACGTGTGTTTGACTATCATTTTGCTGCAAGTGGCTTGAACAGCTTCACAGCTGATCGCGCTGGCGTAGCCATCAAAACAGCCTTCTATGAAGATACGATCCGTCCAAAATTCGTACCAGAAGAATTTGGGAACGGAAAAGCAGCTGTACAATTAGCCTATGATCCATTTACGCATCAATTGCTAGGTGGAGCAGTATTATCAACAAAAGACATTACTCCTCAAGGAAATGTTTTGGCTTTAGCCATCCAACAAAAATTAACGATCGAAGACTTGGCAGAAGCAGATTTCTTCTTCCAACCAGGACACGACCGTCAATGGAGCCTACTAAACTTAGCCGCACAACAAGCACTAGGTGAAGAGCCATTTGTGGAGTAAAAACTACATTTATGTAATAGTAAATACGGAATAACAGGTGGATGGAAACATTCTGCCTGTTGTTCCGTTTTTTTATTTATTCGTAAGAGTTGTTTGGGCTGAAGGGAAATATTGACGATTATGCTGTTAAAACAGCTTTTTAGGAATGTAATAATTTTTTTTGATATTTTTTGATATGATTAAGGTGGAAGTTATTTTAATTTGTTAAAGTAATATTTTAGTACGTTACGTATATATATTTGTAGAGAGGAATCGGTTACTATTTATACATAGAATGGAGAGATGAAAGATGACCTACGTTCGAATAATCAAAATAATCCAACTGGTTTTATTGGCGCTAAGCATCTATTTTGCTGCGATGAAAAATACGATCTATACCATACTGATTATGCTATCACTATTTATTGAATATACCCAATCCGAGCAACCTAAAACTCCTTACAAATCGGGAAAAAATTCAATCTATCTACCGAATCAAACATCTAGAACGGAAGTGATGTTTGCGCTGATTCCCACGATTTTAGTTCTTATGATTTGCTCCATTTTAGAATTAGAATTGTATCATTTTTAGTAACAGGAATAATTTGAACCACATCTATTTATTAGTAATAAAAATGAATACATAAAAGTATCGATCGTATGAGAATTTTAGAGAAGGTGAACCGAGTGAGCCAAATAATTGTTTTCACCTCCTATCTAGTGATGACGATTCTATTGATTGTCATGTGGAGGTATAAAAATAATAGAAAATAGTTAGAAAACAGGACAGAAAATCTACAAATAAAAGAAGAATAGAATGGAGAGATAATAATGACCTACGCTAGAATACTCAAAGGGACTAGTTTAATTTTATTAGCTTCAAGCATCTATTTTGCGGCCCAGCAAAATACTATTTACTTCACACTGATTTTATTATCGATACTTATCGCATATGCCCAACCCAACCGTCCTAAAATTCCTTATCAATCGAAACGAAAGGCAATCTATCTACCGAATCAAACCTATGGAACGGAAGTGAAGGTTGAATTTGTTTTGACGGTTGTAGTTTCGATTATTTGTTTTGTTTTGGCGTGGTGATTAAGAGCCTGAATGGCGAATTTTTCAGCTTGATTCTTTTATTTATACATAATTAAAAAGAAATTTTTCAAAATAAAAATCTATAGGATTTAATTTGAAAAATAAAAAAAAATTACTTTCTTTTATTCTTTATAATCCAAACTGCACCTCTATGAAAGAACATGTATTGCCTAAGAGATATCAGATGAATGATAAAAGACGAACGTCTATTTTATGGTGAAAAAGTGTTTGAGCCATTTGATATTTTTTCGCAAGCAATACAATCGATTAATTCGTAGCATCAATCTTTATCTATAACTTATCGATGACTAATAAGTGGAAGGAGGAAAGAAATACCAGTTCAATAACGCTGATATTGGATAAAGAACGCATGTAGCGAAAAATTTTTCATAGAAGATAACCACAATCTTTTTCTACATTTACAAATCGATAGTGGATTGTGCATATGAAATTAGTAGTAAATAAAAGGAGAATAATTAGTATGTTAGCATCACATTCTTTTAGAAAAAGTGTATTTATTAAACTTTTGTTTGTGCTGGTAGCCTTTGTTCCAATGGTTTTTGCAGGTACTCACAAAGCAGAAGCAGCTGGATTTAAATATTATGATGATATGAAAAATCAATTTGTCGACTTGCAACCTAAAACAAAGTACTATTTATGGACAGATAAACAGTGCACTTCAGACACTAAAAGAGGAGGTTTATTGGCGCCGTTACGGTCGGACAACTTTTTCTATCCTAAAGACCCAACTTCCAAAATGAAAGTAATCTTTTTACCAACAAATGAACCTGGTGTATACAACATCCAATTACCAGGTAACTACTTCTATGTAGATGAATCAAAACCGTTTGTCCGTTATCCAGACTCTGCATATGCTCCTGAACAAAGATACTATGTATTAGGCCAACGACCAAAACAAAACCATCTAAGTACTAGATGGCAAGTGATTCCTGTTCCAGGATCAAAAGCATATCGCATCCGTAACATGGCAACTGGACGTTACTTATCTGTTCACATGTGGGATGCTGGCGAATTAGGTACTAAATTACGTTTGATTTGTAAAGAATACTCGCCACAAAGCTCAAATGTTATTCATAGCTTCTATTTAACACGTTAAATCTTAGTGAAAAATAAAAAGGCATATTTTATAATGGTTTTAAAAAAGGATTTCACTACCCCTTATAATAAAGGGGGGGTGAAATCTTTTTCTCTTAAAATTTGGAAAAACTGCTACGATATAGCACAACATCCGTCAAAAAAAGACAGGCATCAAAAATCAACTGTGCCTGACTACTATAGAAATGAGTATCTAAGAAAAACGACCACAAAATAAAAAAAGATTTTGTGGTCGTTTTTTTGATATCAGAAGCTATTTGAGAATGAGACTCTAGTATCGTTTGTATGACAAATATAGTTATTATTTTTGTAGAATCGTTTCAATCAATAATTTAGGATAATCTGTTTCTGATGTATTTTCTATTTTCCAACAATAGTCGGATAAATAATCTCTTTTCACTACTTGTAGAATATCTTCAGTAAAATCTTCTTTACTACAATCCCAATCATATTCCATCAAATAAAAATAAATCTCAGATAACAGTGCTTCTTTTTCAAAAATGGAGCGGATCGTCATGTAGAAGTTCTCGGCATTGATTTCTTGAATCAAATCCTTGATAGATTTCGATTCAATTCTATAGATTTCAGCTAACGTGCTGATTTGTGTATACACTTGTTGGTAACATGAGCTACAAAAAAGATTGAATAGAAAGTTTTCATTTTTTTCAACCAATTTTACAGGATCAAGTTCCCAATAAAATTTATTGCTCAATCTTTCCATTCCTTTCTATGATTTTATTTATCATCCACAGTTTAAAATATTTAGAATGGGAGAATGATAAAAAAGAGCAGCTATAAAATATAGTTGTAGAATAGGGGAATGTTCAACATGAAATCATCTATATTTTATAGTTGCTTGTTTGATGAAAAGTCATTTTCATCAATTAATATTATAAAATGCACACAATGATCCTTTTTATAGAAAAAAATTATTTTTAGTTGATTCTATTCAATTTCCTAAAATCGATACATAAAGAGGCTATTTTTCGGCGTCACACTACCTTCTACGAACCAATAACAGCAACAGAGCATTTTTAGAATAAAACAGTTGAAGCGCAAAGAGAAGAAAAGCATCGTTTACAAGGACCTTCTCTATAAAAAATAACTGGATTTATTTTATGTAAAATAATGGCATGAAACTATAAAAAAAAAATAAAACGAAATGTATAGGTGATGCTAATCTTTAGTTGATAAAATCATAGGAATGTTCCAGAAGATAAGCAAGATAAAGTAATAGGGGAGGAAAGATCATGAAATACAAATATCTGACAGGTACATTCATAGCAGCCTTAGCACTTAAATTAATGACTACTCCTGTACCTGGATATACAGAAAACCAGCTTTCTACAACGAATAACGTAGATTTAGAGGAATTACTTTCAGATTCTAACACAGTAACTGAGAATACAACTAAAGAACGTTCAGCAACAATAATGTCACATGCAAAGGTGCAAGAGACAGAGAGTCAATCATCTGCTAGAACTGTAGACTCTGTTCAAAAGACGGCGGAAACGAATGAACCTTCTTATTTAGATAAAAACTGGCGATATGAAGAGACGCCCAATCAAATCGTATTAACAAAATACATTGGGCAATCAAAAGAAATTTCGTTAGCAAGCAAAATCAATGGCAAACAAGTTGTCTTAAAAGCACTTAACGAGCAGGCTATTCCAAGAGATGTCACACGATTAGTCATCAATGCCTCTGATGATGAGCGGGTGTTACTTGAAGATACGTCATTAAGCCAAGCATTCAAGGATTTCCAACAGTTAGAAACAGTAGATTTACGTGGACTGGATACAGCAAATGTCACTGATTTTTCAAGTATGTTTGAAAATTGTGAGAAACTAAAACAAGTAGATTTAGCAAAATGGCACACAGAAAAAGTGACGACGATGCGTCAGATGTTCAAAAATTGTGAAAATTTGACAGAAGTCGACTTGGAAAATTTCAACACTTCTGTAGTCGATGATATGCAAGAAATGTTTTATGGTTGTGAACAACTCCATGTGATCGATTTAAGCAGTTTCACTACAAAAGAAGATACAGAGATCGATCAGATGTTTACAACAGAAAACCCTTCAGAACTGCTAGTTTTGACTGAGGATGCAAAAATTTTAGCGTTAGACTTGGAAAAACAAGCCAACCGTACTCCTTTGTCAGGTATCACTTTCAAAGCCAATGGTGGTAGCTTTTCAAACAATCAACAACAAATCGAATATTTTGATCAATGTGTAGATCGACCAAATAAAATTGCACTTGAAACATTTGCTGACTATAAATCCAAGCTAATTCCAACGAGAACAGGATTTGCAAAAGAATTTACAGAATGGAAAGAAAATCGCACACAAAAAACAGACGTTGAAAACGTCTTGGATCTACTAGGCACCACTTATACAGCGGAATGGCAAGATAGCGATTGGACGTTTACAGAAACAGAAACAGAGATTTTGTTGACTGGTTATAAGGGTTCTGCCACTGAAATCGAAATTCCTGGAGAAATCAATGGCAAACAAGTCATTTTAGAAGATATCAATCCAACAGTCATTCCACAAACTATCACAAAATTTGTAGCAGTGGAAAAAAACGGTGAAAAGGTAAAAATCAAAGACACTGATTTAAAACAGGCTTTCTATCGTAACCAAGTATTGACTGAAGTAGATTTACGAGGATTAGATGTGAGCCAAGTGACAGATTTTAGTGAATTCTTCAAAGAGTGCAACCAATTGAAGAAAGTAAATCTGTCAGGTTTAAATATGTCAAAAGCCCAAAGTTTTAATAGCATGTTTTATGGCTGTGTACAATTGAGTGATGTGGATTTAGCGAACGTAAATAGCCAATCAGTCACAGACATGGCTCGCATGTTTTACAATTGTAATGAACTAGAGCAGATGGATTTGACTGGATTTGATACTACAGCGGTCCAAACGATGGAAGAAATGTTCTATAAATGTTTCGTTAAGCAAGAACTAAAATCACTTGATTTAAGTTCTTTCAACACGCCTAGCCTAGTCAATACAGACCGTATGTTCCAAGGAGCAAAATTACCTAAGATTCTTGATCTCACACAATTCGATATGGATCAGGTAACGAATGCGATCGACATGTTTGATGGTGAAAAGCAGGAAGTATTGATTGTGACAAATGATGATCATTTACTTAATTATCCCTATGAACAAGATCAAAAAACACCGTTACAAGCAGTCACATTTGATGCACAAGGAGGAACATTTGAGGATCAAAAACTATTGAAATTTTATTTTACAACTTGTGCGGTCACACCAGAGAAATTAACAGAAAGAACATTTGAACAATTCAAGAATCAACTAGTACCAATCAAAACAAATGCAATCTTTAGAGGGTGGCATACGCCAGAAAACAAGCAAAAAGATGCAAGTATTGATTTATTAACTACAACTTATACAGCTATTTGGAAAAATATGACATGTAATACTTCTGTAGATAACAAAAAACTGGATACATCAGGTGAAATAGGCTTAGCTTATTTACCTAAAAAATTTTCACTGCCCTATAGGGATCTTTTAGACGGTGGGGAACAAACCATTCCTTTTACCAAGACAGAATCCCTGAATGTCGGTATCAGAGATATTTCAAAAAGTCAAAGTTCTTGGTACCTCACTAGCCAATTGAAATGGGGCGAAGATGAAATCGATGATGCCTATCTACAATTTGAAGGAACTAGTGAGAACATTAAGAAGAATAAAAATGATAATGAAGCTGAATACAACGCAAAAACTGATTTAGTCGCTGCTGAGGATGAAGTGCGTATTCCCTCTGCTGAAAATGGAAAAATCAAGGTCACAGCAGAAATACCGACTAAAATTTTAGAAGCCAATCAAGAAAAAACACACGACGATATCTATGACTATGATTTAGGGGAAGCAATGCTAGTCATTCCAGAAACAGAAAGAGTTAAAGATGGCAAATACCAAGCAAATGTTGTATGGAATCTTACAAATGCCCCTCAATAAACTACTAGAAATTACTTGTTGATACAGGAAAATCTGACTTATTCATCACCCAATAAGTTAGATTTTCCTTTTTTTTATGTACTTGAAGATCTTAAGAAATAATATAAAAAATTATTTTTAATAAACGTGTTACATATAGGATGACAGAAAAATGGAAAGGGGAATAAACATGAAATACTCAAAAAAAATACTCTCATCATTATTGATTGGCACACAAGTTTTAGGATTATTGGGAAGTATTCCTGTTGAAGCTTCCTCCCATTTAGAAAATGAAACTCAAGTGACTACTAGTTCAGAACAATTGGTTCCTGAAAATCAAGATTCGACCGATGCGGTAGATCAATCAGACGCTACAGTAGATAGTGGAGAAAATAAAGACGAAACGGATCAAGATAAGGAAGAACCAAGTATTGAAGTTCCGAATAAAGCGGAGGATCAAGACAAAACAGAGGATAGTGAAGAAATCACTAGACCAAGCAACGAAGAGAGTAATTTGGAGAAGCCAACTAAAGATGAAAGTAGTCACGAATCGGAAAAAGAACAACCAGTGAAAGAAGATACACAAGATACAATTAATAAGGAGATTGTTACAGAAGACAGCTCAGAAAAAACGAATCAAAGTGTTACACCAACTATCAACACTCAATCTACAAAACAAACAAGGGAGCAAACAGCGAAAGTAGCAGTCAATAAGGTTCCATATACAGTAGAATCTTCAGCTTCTTTGCCAGTTACTAACGGGAATCAATCAGTAAGTGTGCATGATGATTCATCGATCGAAGAAGGCACAAAAGGGAAAAAAAACAAAGTGACTGAATCATTTATCATAAAAATCGGAGAAGATGCTCGAAAAGTAGCCGAAGAAAATGATTTATACGCCTCAGTGATGATTGCTCAAGCGATTTTAGAATCAGCTTCAGGACAAAGCTTGTTAAGTCAAGAACCAAATTACAACCTTTTTGGTATGAAAGGGGCGTATCAAGGAAAGAGTGTGACATTTCTTACGCAAGAAGATAATGGCAATGGGCAACTGTATACAGTTGAAGCTAAATTTAGAAAATATGAGACATATAAAGAGTCATTGAAGGATTATGCGAAATTACTAAAAGAAGGGATTACTGGAGATAAAGATTTCTATTCTGGCGCTTGGAAATCGAAAACCTCCAAGTATCAAGAGGCAACAAAATTTTTGACCGGCAAATATGCAACAGATACAAACTACCACAAAAAATTAAATGATTTGATCGTGACCTATGAATTGACAGAATATGACCATCCATCATTGAAAGAAGCAAAGACTGGAACATTCACTTGCCCTTTGGAGGACTATACACTGACTAGTTCCTTTGGAGACAGAGGTGGTGATTTCCACCGAGGAATCGATTTAGCAGCACCACAAGGCACACCAATCTATGCAGCACATGATGGAATCGTCAGAAAGTCCGAATATCATGATTCTTGGGGGAATCATACTGTCATCGAGCATAAAGATGGCTATATCACTTTATATGCACATCAGGCAAAACTTTTAACTAAAGTCGGAGAAGAAGTCAAACAAGGTCAATTGATCGGTTATGTCGGTTCAACAGGAAACAGTACAGGACCGCACTTGCACTTAGAAGTATGCCAAGACACTAGCTTAAGCAAAGACAAATTAGTTGATCCTTTATTGATTCTCAAATAAATTCTTCGAGAGTAACGAAAGATCACTGCGGGAGATAATTTTTCGTAGTGATCTTTCATTATATATAATTCGAGGTCAACACCTTTTTACCATCACATCATAAGTTCGTCTCGGTATTATTTGCAGATAAGAAAATAGTCCATTCTTTAATCCATGTTAGGTAAACTAATTTGTGAACATGAGTAAGATAAATATCACTTCTAATCTCAAGAAAATAGTCAGTATCAAGTTTTTTAGTATGTCATGTTAGAAATTTTTTTTGAAATCTTTCAATAGTCTTTTTTCTAAACAAGGAAAACAAGAAAAAAAGTAGAAAATCACAGCAATAAAAATCTATCTGACACAACCATTCTTGGAAAAAAGCACACTAAATTTTGATATAAAATACGATGTATTCCTGTTCTTACTAAGTTTTATAAGCATTCCCTTATTTTATAAGTTATGGAAAAAAAGAAAAGAAAGAAATAAATTTCAAAAAAAAAAAGTAGTAGACAATCGGTTATAGTGTAAACCGTAAGAGGTGCACGAAATAGATTGCACTGTTAAGAGAAAAAAATAAAAAATAGAAAGGAAAATGGAAAATGAAAAAACACATCGCACTATTTGGAACAACTTTATTATTAGGATCATTATTAGGTGGAACTGGGGTGTTGGCGGAGGAATCGGCTTCAAATGAAGCTACTCCTCAAAGTGCAACCACTGAAGTTACTGGAGAATTGCAATTGTCAGACAATGGTGGTTTTAATCCTAATCCACCATCAGGTGAGCTAAATGAAAAAACTGATATTTCTAATTCTTATTTT
The DNA here is from genome assembly GCF_015556925.1 of Enterococcus sp. 1001283B150225_161107_E12. Classification (NCBI taxonomy): domain Bacteria; kingdom Bacillati; phylum Bacillota; class Bacilli; order Lactobacillales; family Enterococcaceae; genus Enterococcus; species Enterococcus sp. 1001283B150225_161107_E12. Next base: position 34,334 of record NZ_JADNNI010000007.1, read on the forward strand.
GGGATTGCTTATAAACCAAAAACGTTTAATATCGGAAACGAAGTGAAGCTAGCTGATACAAATGAAGAACAAAATGTTGTAATGCAAGGACAAACAACTAGTGAAGATAATAACCAAACGTTTCATATTGCAGTGAAGGATAAAAACAGATTGACAAATCGTGGCTGGACATTAAATGCAAAATTAGCTAATCCAATTGATGAAAAAAATTTGGGTATTTCTATAAAATCAGCAACAGTGAAAAATTCAGTGAAACGTAATATTAATAATGGAACTGATGTTTTTGATAGTAAACATTTAATTGAACAAGTAAAAAAAGACAATACGAATATCGAAGTAACAAATCCAGAAAATTTAGAAATCACTACAGAAAATGTAGAAGTTATGAAAGCACTACAAGGTAAATTTGTTAACGGAGCATACGATTTAGAGTTACCACAAGTAGAATTACACATCCCAGATGCAAGTAAAGTAAAAGCTCAATCATTGAGTACAAATGTTACTTGGACATTAACAAATGCTGCACAATAATATTCAAGTAACGTTAATCTAATAATTTGAATTCACGGTACTTTCCATAATTAATAAGAATAGATCAGGAATGTACTCATCAACTAAAAGTCACCTGATCTATTCTATTAATATTAAAACGTTCATTTTATGAAAGGAGAAAACTATGAAATTTAAACATTCTTTATTTAAAATGGTGTCACTGAGCTGCTTATTAGTTTTAGGCTCTAATTATGCGTGTGCTTCTGAATTAGAACACGGTAATCCTGCTGAAGTAAAAACACCATTGTCAGGAAACTTAGGTTTATCAGAAAATGGCGGATATGATCCTAATCCTCCAAGTGACTTAAATAAAAAAACAGAGATTAATAATAGTTATTTAGGTATTTCTTATATTCCAAAAACCTTTGACTTTGGTACTACAAAATTGACAGATAATGTTCAAGAACAAACAGTGGAGACAAAAAATGGGGAAAAAACTTATAATGTTGGGGTAAAGGATAAACGAAGAGAAGACACTCAACAATGGAGTTTAAACGTAAAGCATAATTTGTCTATTGATAATGGGTATCGAGGAGTTACTTTGACTGTTCCTATAAATGGAGAGGTTAAAAGAAATATCAATGATGGAAAATCCCCTTTTCAAGAGAATGAATTAACAGACCAAGTAAAAAAATATGATCAAGATGAGGTGCAAAAAGCTGAAGTCGATAAAATCAATGTTACATCTACAGATAATACGATCATGCATACTACTGGCGGACAGTTTGTGAACGGTGTTTATGATTTGGAATTAGGAAATGTAACTTTGAACATCCCAGATGCTAGCAAAGTACCTGCACAGACAATTAATGGAACTGTAGAATGGACACTCTCTAATACACCAATGAAACAAAGTTACTTGACTCAAGATATTAGAAATTTATTTAAAGACGGAAACTGCAAAGAATTGAAAAACACTATTACTAGTGAAAATGTTAAAGCAGCTAAGCAATCAATTCAAACTATTAAGGATGAAAAACAAAAAGCATACAATGAATCCTATTTTAAAGATTATGTAGAAGAACAATTTGTTGAATGGTATGGAAGAGGGATTTATTACAAAGGGTCAGGTGATATATCTGTTGCTAGAGTGAATTTTTACAAAAATTCTACTAACAATAAAGTGGAACTGTATATGCATAATTTAGAGTGGTATACTCCACATAGCTACTGGGACGGGAAAGATTATATGGTTGTTACTGTAAAACGAGGTACTCAAATATTACTAGATGAACATATCAAAGGTGATGACCATTTAATTGAAACAAAATCAGTTGAACTTCAACCAGGAGACATCATAGAAATCTTCCATGCAGAAGGTAAAGGTAGCAGACTTAGTGTTTATCCAACAGAATATAAAAATGGTGGAGTTGAAAATCAAAAAGGGTTTACCATAAAATATAAGGTTGATGATAACCTTGATTTACAAACTTTATCTCAGTAAATAATGTTTGCATAAAACTAATAGTTATAAGGATAACCTATTTTTAAAGTGATATATATATTAGAAAAACATATAATTGTAATAATCAAAAGGCAGAGTACTAAGAAAAGTACTTTGTCTTTTTTGTAATTCTTGTGAAAAATCCTTTATTTGTACATTACATAAGTTACAAAACAAAAAGTTTTTTATTAATAAACGTTACCTATCTTGGTAATAAAAATTTAGATTATTAATAATTAAACATATTAAAATGAGCTTGATCTTTAGTTTAGCAACCTATATTAAACAGATAGAGAAAAAAATCCACTTAACTTTTTCATCTATGTCACTGATTCCAGATTTACATGAAAATAAAAAAAAAATAATTTTAAAAAAAGAGGTATGCTCTATGTGTAAAAAAAATTAGGGGGATGAAATCACATGAAATCAATTAAACATTTAGCATTATTGCTGACTATTTTATTTGTGGGAATGTCATTGATTCCCGTTCGTGCACAAGCGGAAGAAACAGGAGGTTTTACGATCGAAGGGGTCACAAATACGCATCAAATTGATGAGAATATCAGTTACTTTTACCTGCATGAAGATCCTTCCGCAGAGGATACACTGGAAGTGAAGCTGATGAATGCCTCAAACAAAGAAATCACGTTGAATGTGCGAGTGACTGATGCCAATACGAATTCCAATGGGATCATTGACTATAGTGGGGATTTAGAGAATCATTCAGCGTTAAAGACACCACTATCAACGATCTTAACACCAGAAAGCAATGAAGTAAAAGTACCTGCTAACTCAGAGGTCGTGACAAAATTAAAATTGAAGATGCCTGCTAAACAAACAAACGGGGTCATTTTAGGTGGGATCAATGTTTCAGAAAAAGTCGAAGAACAAAGTGGCAAACAGAAAAAAGGAACAATCACTGTTGGGAATACCTATGCATATACTTTGGGGGTAGCTGTAACAAATGAAAATGAAGTCGATCTTTATCGAAATGAAACAGTTTCGTCAGACGGTGTGAAGGCGGAATTGTTTGATGGAAGAAAGATCGTCAGCGCGAATATTTTAAATCCAGAACCTTATATCTTCTCTGAAGCCAATGTTTCTGGGAAAATCGTGAAAAAAGGTTCAGACAAAGCGATTATCGAACAAGAAATGTCAGATGTATCAATTGCACCACAATCAACTTTACCGTTCCATTTTGATTGGGGAAAGAAAGACTTAGAACCTGGAACATATGTCTTTAAAGCAACAGTCACTAGTGGAGAAAAGAAATGGCCGCTTGAACAAGAGTTTACAATTGAAGCAGATAAAGCTAAAGAGATCAACAAAGAGTCTGTCTTCCATGTGCATATTCCACAGTGGCTAACCTTGTTGATGGTGATTCTAGTAGCAATCAGTGTTATCGGTACAATTTATCTAACAATCAAAAAATATAAAGGAGAATAGACAATGTATAATACAGGGATTTTTCTAATTGTTTTTGGGTTGATTTTAGTTGTATTCAATGGGTACTTGATGTTAGGAAATTATAAAAAACACTTGATAGAAAATAAAGGTAACACGATAACATACATCATTAATGGTTTGACCTTGCTGTCCGCTTTCTCTTTAACAATTGTAGGAATTGCATATATCTTTATCGTACATGCACAACTATAAATAATTGGTATTTAGGGAATCGCTAGGAATCGAATTTCTAGCGATTTTTCTATGTGTTTAATTTTTTAAGTGAATACAACCATTTCTATGGACACCTTACTATGGATTCTACTCATAGTTAACCGTAAAGGATATAATTTTATACTGTTGATGGAATCATGGTAAAATAAGAGTAGTTTCTCTCTATATTTTATGTATTTAAGTGGTTAACACTGTAATCCGAAAATACAAAAGCAAGCTGATTAAAATGTGTGATGAAACTATTCATTTATACGTTAAAGTTTTTCACTTTTATTTTTTATTTGCGAAAAGTAGGTTTAACCTAAATTGATCCTCCATATATTTCTAGGCTGATTTTATGTTCCTGATGGTTTGAGGTCAGCTGAAAAATATGTGAAAAATACAAAAATGATAGGAGAACAACATGATCGAAAATTTTATTGAAAAAGATATCGTGCGACAAGTCAAGTTAACAGAATATCTTTATGAATTGAAAACACTCTCTGTAAAAGATGTAGCAAAACGATTAAACGTCACATTTAATACAGTGAAACGAGATTTTGCTAAAATCAATATCATTTTAGAAGACTATATCGACTATCATGAAACAAGTAGTACGACTATTGAAATCTCTTTTTATACGGCGATCTCCAGGTATGATTTGATAAAAGAACTTTACAAGGAGTCACGTTTCTTAAGAGTTTGTTCTTGGTATTTGATGGGAGATACAAGTTATTTGACAATTGTTGAAGAAGAATTTGTATCGGTGGCAAAAGCATTCAAAATAAAGAAAGCTGTGGAAGCCTATTTTAGAGATGCGAATATCATGGATGTAGATGGGAATATCATTGATAACGAATTAGCCTATCGATTTGTGATGTTATCGATTTGGATGCGATGTGATATGCTGGATCAAGTGATAGATAAACAGTTATTTAAACGCGCAGGTATTTTTGTCGATCAAGTATTGCATCGTTTAGCAAATAATTATGAAATTAATAAACGAGAATATCAGTTTTTAGTATTTTCGGCGTATTTATCTTTGGTACGTAAAGATAAGAGTGTTTTAAACTATTCTGAAAATGAATTCTCCTATTTAAAGGGATCGATCATTTTTAACCAAATTAGAGATATCGCATCTCTTGTTTTAAGTGATTCAACCATATCAGACCAGGAAGTTGCGTATTTTGTGTCGATTTATCGTTCAATCGATTTGAACACGGATAGCTATTTGATTGTTAATATGAATTATCGGAAAAGACGTGATATCTTTATAGAAAGCCGGCCGGATACGGTCAAGAAATTAATCAAACTGCTAGAAGATAATTTTGATGTAAGTTTAAGTAATAATATATTGTTTGAAAAACCTTTTATGAATTTTTTAAGCACTATGTGGTATAACATCCAAACCTATAATGTTGAAAGACATTACTATCTTAGTGACTCTCAATTAGAATTATTTTATAAGCTCAAGGAAATATTGACCCAATGGATTGATGAACTTGATTCGTATTATGAAATTAGATTCAATGACACAGCATTAGAAAAATTATGTTCTGAAATCGAATCGAGTTTGGTGAAAAAAAGAAAAGATAAGTTTGCAATTATCATTGTTGCTGAAGATGAGCTATCCCATGTGATCTATCGAGAGAATATCACTCGTTGGTTGAATATGGATTATCATGTTATTGATAATACGATGTATTATTCTGTCGAAGATGTGCCAATCTATGCAGAAGAATGGCCACATATCATAGTCTGTGAGCGAGCATTGGTCACACGGAATGAGGAACAAAGTTTAAATTTATTTGCAATTTCTAAAAGTACTTTATTTGAAGATATCAAAAATATTTTTTTGTACATTTATAATTGGCAATGATTGAATATTTGAATACTAAAAGCCATCTTCTGCTTGGGAAGGTGGCTTTTTAGTATGTATTTAAAGAATGGTGTGACAGATGTTCGATTGAGCAATTAATCCACACAAAAAATAAAAGAAGCCGGAACTGTATCATTGACAGTATAATCATAATTTTCTTGATTGATGGTTTTGTAATCTTGTTCTACTAAAGTAATCAAGGAGGTACCGTTGATAGACGTTGTTAAATCAGAATATAAAAAATTCTCTAAGAGTGTGAGTTTTGCATCAATTCCGAGAATTTTTGGAAATAACTCCCAAAAGGTTTCAGAAGACAACTTACATAGTAAGAATTCTAAATTTCTTTCTAATTCTTTGATGTATTCAAACACAGTCATGTCATTGCTTTGTTTTGCTACGTGTTTTAAATGTGCACAACGTTCGATAAATTCTATTTCATGTTTGTTTAGTTTAGAAAAATCTTGCAAAGTCATGTGCGGATTCTCCCTTCTAGATAGATCTTGTTTTATTAAATACATTATAACTTATTTATAAATTTTATTTTATTTATTTTGTTAAGAGGACGAAATAAATTAGTGATAATAAATAATGCTTCCATTGAAATCATTGAAAATAAAGGAAACCTATTCTTTTGATAATATCAAAGAAGGTAACTGAATAGGACTGAAAAATGGATAATAGTGAGTAACTAGCTATATTCTTAAAAATGAAAGAATCTTTTTATATCAAATTTATAGCTCTTAATGAACAAGCTACTTGCGTTTTCAAGAAATTCTGCAATGATTTATCGGATTATTAGCAAAAAAAAACAAGTGTAAGAAGCACCAATAGCCGAAATCTGTTTCATGTTTTCGGCTATTGGTGCTTCTTACACATTTCTCAATCCCCCTTCTTCACCCGTATCGCATACGAATCCAGCAAGATCCGCGCAATCACAGAAAGTGGCAGGCGAGAGCGGACTTCATATTCAGGGAAAAAAGAGATTTCGGATTTGAATCCGATCAAGGATAATTCTGCTAAGTGATTCAAACGGCTTTCCCGTGAGGCGGTGATCAGGATCGAACTGATTTCCTCGCGGTAGCAATTCTCCGCTGCTGCTACGAGTTCTTCTGTTTCACCGTTTAAGGAAATAAAAAGAACGACATCTTTTTTGTGCAATTTGCGACTAACGGTTTTGATGATATTTGGATCGGTATGAAGGACACAATACTTATCGAGTAGTTGGAATTTTGTTTGTATTTCTTCCCCAATCATTTCTGAAAATCCTCTGGCAAAGATAATGATTCTTTGTGAACTCCAGATTTTTTGAATCGCATCTTCGATTACTCCTGTATCCAATAGATTGATGGTACGCACGACTTCCTGTTCGTTTTTTAGAATGGAAGTTTTTATTTCTTCATCTACTTTATCGACCGTAGCAAAATTGATGGTGGTATTCTTCTTTTCCTTTAAATGATGCTTAAAAGAAGTATAGCCTTCGTACCCTTTTTTCTTCATGGTACGAACGATGGTCGTGGTGGATACGTTGGCTCGTTCGCTTAGTTTGATAATTGATAGATTTGGGATTTCTTGGATGTGATTCATCATATACTCCCATAAAAAATGTTCTGCCTCGCTCAATTTAGGTTCCATTTACTCCTCCCCCTTTTCTTTTTATTCTACCACTGATGTAAACCCTTACTCAGATGAGTTTTATTTTGTAAACATTTACCTAAAATTTTGCTTATTTAGAAAACATGTACATCCAAAAACAGGTCATACTGTAGATAAAGTGAGGAGGGATACAGGTGGCTAACGTATATACATGTACGATGAATCTGGCGATTGATCTGTTTATTGAAGTGGAACGACTCAAACCGAATGTCGTGAACCGCTCAATCGATGATGACATCCAAGCAAATGGGAAAGGTGTCAATGTTTCATTGATTTTAAAAAAACTCGGGATACCAAATACTGCGTTGGGCTTTAGCGGAGGATTTACTGGGGCTTATATTGAGGAATGTTTGACGAAGGAAGGAATCAACGCTCATTTTGTTTCTATACCTGGAATGACTCGCATCAACGTATTTACACAAGTGAATGAGGAATCAAGTGAATACAAGTTGGTCAATCGTGGACCAGAAATCGACCAGTTAGCGATGGAAGAATTGCTTGAGACAATCAGTCATTTGTCAGCTGGAGATTATCTTTGTGTTTCTGGGAGCCTGCCAAGAGGGGTACCAGAAGAAATCTTAGTAATGATCAGTAAAATTTGCCATGAGAATCAAGTGCGCTTGATCTTAGATACGAGTGCTAAAATCGTTAAACGATGTCTAAAGTATCAACCATTTTTACTGAAACCGAATGAGCAGGAATTGGCAGAATGGTTTGATGAAGAAATAGCGGAAACGGAATATGTGAACTATTGCAAGAAACTATTAGCCGCAGGCGCTCAAAATGTATTGCTGTCATTAGGTGGAGCGGGCGGGATCTATGTGAACGAAAATTATTGTTTGACAGGAAATGCCCCGCAAGGAAAAGTCGTCAATACCGCTTGTGCCGGGGATACACTCCTAGCCACTTTTCTGGCAGGCTTGATCAAAGAAGAAAATAGTGCGGATTGTTTCAAGGACAGTTTAGCTGCGGGTAGCTCGACTGCGTTTCAAAAAGGATTGACTGATTTTACAGATGTCGCAGAGTTGAAAAAAGAAATCACTATTCATAAGGAGGAATTCAGATAATGGCTAAGTATCGATTAATTGCAGCAACTGGTTGTCCCACAGGTATTGCCCACACGTATATGGCACAAGAAGCACTGGAACAGGCAGCGAAGAAAAAAGGCATTTCGATCAAGGTGGAGACCCATGGTCAAGTAGGGGTAGAAAATCGTTTGACAGATCAGGAAATCATTGAAGCGGAAGCAGTGATTATTGCGGCGGATAAAGATGTCCAGCCTGAAAGATTTGCCGGGAAAAGGATCATTGATGTTTCTGTTTCGAAAGGGATCAAAGAAGCCGATCAATTGATTGCTGCGGCTTTAAACGGTGAAGGAGTGATTTCTGAAAAAGTCGAAATGGCGGAAGGAGATAAGGAAAAACAACATGCACAACAGAGTATTGGTCACAGCATCTATAAGAACTTGATGAATGGTGTTTCCCACATGTTGCCTTTTGTTGTCAGTGGAGGAGTCTTGATCGCCATTTCTTTTTTATGGGGGATTTATTCTGCTGATCCTGCCAATGCGCAATACAATGAATTTGCTGCGAATTTGAATCGAATCGGCGGTTTTGCGATGAGTATGATGGTGCCGGTCCTTTCCGCTTTTATTGCTGAAGGAATTGCAAAGCGTCCTGGACTGGTTGTTGGTTTTGTCGGTGGATTGATTGCCTCAGATGGTGGTACAGGTTTTTTAGGTGGGATTATCTCAGGTTTCTTGGCAGGGTATGTGGTATTGGGATTAATAAAAGCGTTAAAATCTTTGCCTAAAACACTAGATGGTTTAAAGGCAATTTTCTTATATCCCGTACTAGGGGTGTTGATTACTGGATTGATCATGACAGTCATTTCAGGACCGATGGCTAGTATCAATGAAGGAATGATGGATTTTCTAGCAGGGTTTGAAAACTCAAGTCCTTTAGTATTAGGGGTGATCGTCGGTTGTATGTGCGCATTCGATATGGGGGGGCCGATCAATAAAGCAGCCTACGTTACTGGAACTGCCCTGTTAGCACAAGGAAATACTAGCTTTATGGCGGGAGTTTCTGCAGCCTGCATTGCTCCACCGTTGATTACTGGCTTTGCGGTCTTGCTTTTTGGGAAATACTTCGAGCCAAACGAAAAGAATGCTGGTCTAGTGAATTTCATTCTAGGTTCAACACATATTACGGAAGGTGCGATTCCTTTTGCGGCAAAAGATCCGCTTCGTGTCTTGCCAATCATGATGCTTGGTTCGTCGATCGCCGCTGTATTGACCTATTTCTTTCGCGTGCAAGTACCAGCACCCCATGGCGGATTTCTCGTTTTACCAGTAGTGACGCATGGCTTATTGTGGGTTCTTGCGATTCTTGCTGGTTCTATTGCAGGCGGAGTATTACTAGGCTTGGTTCAAAAAAGAAAGTCACTGAGTGTGTGAAAGGGAGAGGATTCATTTGATGGAAAATTTATTTGTTTATACCAATGTGGCGGCGAATACTCGTGACGCGGTATTTGCGTTTCTTTCAACAAAAATCGTTGAGGTAGGAAAAGCGACCAATGAACAGGCGGTCAAAATCGGCTTGAAACAACGCGAAGCAGAAGGCACGACTGGTATGATGGATGGCTTTGCGATTCCTCATGCGAAAAGTGAAAGTATAGAAGAACCAACGATCATTATTTTGAAATTAACGAATGCAGTCGCCTGGGATAGTTTAGACGGTCAACCGATCAAGTATGTGATTGCGTTGTTTATTCCAGCTGCAGAAGCAGGAACCAGTCATTTGGCGCTTCTTTCGCAAATGGCACGAATGTTGATGGATGAAGGCTTTAAACAAGCATTTATCACTGCTTCCACTCAAGAAGAAATTGTTGGGTTGATTGATTCTAAGTTAGAAGGGATGTTGAAAAAATGAGGAAAGTATCAGAGGGGAAATACCAAGCATTGGTAAACATGAGTAATCCAGACGGGATCATCGGGGCTTTAGCGATTGATCAAAGAGGCGCATTGAAAAAAATGATGGCGAGACATCAAGAGGAGGTCAAAGTGGATGATTTGATCCATTTCAAAGAACTTGTGTCCGAAGAATTGACACCTTTTGCTTCTTCGATTCTTTTAGATCCAGAATATGGGTTGCCCGCTGCCGAAAAACGCGCCAAGACAGCTGGACTATTGTTGGCTTATGAGAAAACAGGATATGATACAACGATACCTGGACGTTTGCCAGATACCTTAGCTTTTTGGTCAGCCAAAAGACTAAAGGAAGCTGGAGCAGATGGCTGCAAATTCTTGCTTTACTATGATGTAGACGAAAGCGAAGAAGTCAATGAACGGAAACAGGCATATGTAGAAAGAATTGGTTCAGAATGTCTGGCGGAAGATCTTCCTTTCTTTTTAGAATTGCTATCTTATGATGCAACGATCCCAGATACGACCTCCAAGGAATATGCCAAGATCAAACCGAAAAAAGTCATTGAAATGATGAAGATTTTCTCAGAGCCGAGGTTCAACGTAGATGTCTTGAAGGTAGAAGTACCTGTCAATATGACTTATGTTGAAGGTTTTGGAAAAGAAATCATTTATTCCAAGCAAGAAGCATCCGCTTTGTTCATCGAGCAAAGCCAAGCGACTGACTTACCGTTCATTTTTCTTAGTGCAGGTGTCAGTGCCGAAGGATTCCAAGAAACGTTGTACTTTGCCAAAAACGCTGGGTCTTCGTTCAATGGTGTTTTATGTGGGCGAGCTACATGGGCAGATGGTGTGGCACCTTTTGCGGATCAAGGGAGACAGGCGGCAAAAAAATGGCTTGCTGAACAAGGGAGAAACAACATTGAGGAATTAAATGGAGTCTTGATGAAGACAGCTTCGCCTTGGAAAAATAAGATTAGTCGCTAGTTGGTTAGTCATCTTGAAATAGCAAAAGAGAAACACTTTGAGCACCTAGACGTGGGAAATGAAGTGTTTCTTTTTTTTTGTTATTTTTCATTGGAATTTAGCGAAATGCAAGAAAAAGAACCGTTGGATTTCTTCATTATTTTATAAAATTTCTAGGATAAACAAGCTTTTTAAGGACAAGCCTTATGCTGCTTTTTATGAGGTTTATGCTGTTTTTTTATTTTAAGTGGTATTTTCGAGGTATTTAAAATGTTTTTATATATAGTTGATTAAAACGTTGTTATATAGCGGTTTTTAAGCAATTTTTATGTTGACAGGTAGTTATTATTACTTTACGATTGTCTTGTGGTTATAACCAGTTGGAAGGGGTAAAGAAATGGAAAATTCTCGTAAAGGGAAACCGTTATATTATCAACTAGTTGATGTACTAAAGAAACGAATTGAGGCAGAAATGATCCCGCATGATAAATTGCTGTCTGAGAGGGAGTTATGTCTGTACTATGGTGTGAGTCGGACGACGGTTCGATTGGCATTGCAAGAATTAGAAACACTTGGCTATATTTATAGAAAACATGGAAAAGGAACGTTTGTCAGTGACTTATCGCATCAAGCAGCAAGTCTAGCTGGTGCTTACAGCTTCACAGAAGAAATGTTGGCATTGGGGCGTACACCGAAAACGATTATTTTAGCTTTTGAAAAACAAGCAGCGACAAAGCAGTTGGCTGAACGCTTGAATCTCAATCTAGGAGAAGCAATCTTCAAAATCAAGCGGCTACGTTTAGCGGATGATGTCCCTTTGATGGTTGAACGGTCTTATTTACCAGCAAAACTGTTTCTTGGCCTTGATTTGCCAATTTTGGAAAGCAAGCCTTTGTATGATGTTTTTCTGGAAGATTTTGATCAACATGTCCAAGTGGCAGAAGAGGAATTCTACGCCAGTATTGTTTACGCAAATGATGCTGAATTACTGCATATATGCGATGGAGCACCGATTTTACATTTGAAACGGACGACCTTCAATAGCAAAAACGAGATCATCGAATATACAGATAGTGTCGCAAGAGCAGACCAATTCCATTATAAGATCCGTCATGTTCGGAGTAATCTAGGAGGAAAATAACATGTTTGAACTGTCGAAGGATGAATTAGAAAAAATAGGTGCAAGGATCACTACAGAAGAAATCAAACAACAACCAGATCTGTGGGAAGAGGTTGTGGAAATCTTAGAAGAGAAGAAAAATGAATTAGCCCTTTTCTTTGATGCACTTGAAAAACAGGCAAACGAGCAACAAATCCAAGTCATCTTTACCGGTGCAGGCTCTTCTCAATATGTAGGCGATACGCTTGTTCCTTACTTGAATGAGCATGGAGACACCAAACGGTTTGCTTTTCATAGTTTTGGTACGACCGATATTGTTGCTTCTCCAAGAGAGTATTTGTTTCCTGATCAACCCACGTTATTGATTTCGTTTGCTAGAAGTGGCAATAGTCCGGAAAGTCTGGCGGCAGTCAAAATCGCCGATCAAGTTGTGGATACGTTGTTCCATTTAGCGATTACTTGTGCAGAAGAAGGAAAATTAGCACAAGTCGCACGTGAACAATCGCAACATTTCTTGTTGTTGATGCCAAAAAAAGCAAATGACGCTGGCTTTGCCATGACAGGTAGCTTTACATGTATGTTATTGAGTGCCCTTTGGCTGTTTGATCAAACGAACCAAGAAACAAAACAAAAGTATGTCACTTCCTTGAGTCATATCGGCAAAGATGTTCTGAAAAGAGAGCAAGAACTGATCCAAGTGTTAGCAGTACCATTCAATCGGGTCGCATACCTTGGCTCAGGTAGCTTGGCTGGTGCCACAAGGGAAGCACAGCTGAAAATCTTAGAGTTGACTGCTGGAAAAATTGCGACAATCTTTGATTCTTCGATGGGCTTTCGTCATGGACCAAAATCCTTTGTCAATGAGCAAACTTTAGTGATCGGGTTTGTGACGAATCAAGCGTACACACGCAACTATGATTTAGATATTTTGGAAGAAATCAATGGCAATGCTATTGCTGCAAAGGTGTTAGCCATTGCTCAATCGACGCAAAGAGACTTTTCTGGAGCAAACTTTTTCCTAGAACCAGCCGCGCTAGAATTACCTGATGCCTATCTATCCGTAGTGATGATTTTGACCGCACAAATCATTGCTCTTCAGATGTCGATCAAAGTTGGTAATACGCCGGACACACCTTCACCGACAGGAACGGTGAATCGAGTAGTCAAAGGTGTGACGATCCATGAGTACCAAAATGAATAAAAAGGAGGTCAATAAAAACGATGACACCAAATAAGAAAAAAGCGATGGAACAATTAGCAACAAAAGACGGCATCATCAGTGCATTAGCAATCGATCAGCGGGGGGCATTGAAGAAAATGCTGTCGGCTTTAGGAGAAACACCCACAGATGAACAATTGATTGAGTTCAAAGCGTTGGTTTCTAGTGAGTTGACGCCCTATGCTTCAGCTATTTTATTAGATCCTGAATATGGTTTGCCCGCTGCCAAAGTACGTGATCAATCCGCTGGTTTGCTCTTGGCGTATGAAAAAACGGGATATGACGTATCGACTCCTGGACGGTTACCGGATCTATTAGGAGACTGGTCTTCCTTGAGATTAAAAGAAGAACAAGCAGATGCAGTGAAATTTTTACTTTATTATGATGTGGATGAAGATCCAAAAATCAATCATTTGAAACACGTCTTTATTGAACGTCTAGGAAGTGAATGTGCAGGAGAGGATCGGCCGTTTTATTTAGAACTGCTCTCTTATGATGCCAAATCCAATGATAGCGCTTCACAGGAGTATGCAAAGGTTAAACCCCATAAAGTGATTGAAATGATGAGAGAATTTTCAAAGCCTCGTTACCAAGTAGATGTTTTGAAAGTCGAAGTACCAGTCAATATGAACTTTGTCGAAGGTTTTGGTGACAAGGAAATCGTCTATAGCCAAAAAGAAGCAGCTGACTTTTTCAAGGCGCAAAGCGAGGCGACTCACTTGCCATTCATTTTCTTGAGTGCGGGTGTATCTTCTGAATTATTCCAACAAACGCTAGTCTTTGCTCATGCGTCAGGTTCCACCTTCAATGGGGTCTTGTGCGGAAGAGCGACTTGGAAAGATGGCGTCAAAGCTTATGTAGATGCTGGGAAAGAAGGAGCCGTCAAATGGTTACGGACACAAGGTAGACAGAATATTGAGAACTTGAATCAAGTAATCAATCAGACAGCGACACCTTGGTATCAAAAAACAGGCGAATAATGTAAGCGTTACCTTTATTTTTAGAATGAACAATTTATTTGTAAAGGAGAATGAACAATGGCAATTATTGGTGTAAGAATCGATGGACGTTTGATCCATGGACAAGTCGCGAATCTTTGGGTAACGAAGTTGTCGATTACTCGGATATTAGTTGTAGATGATGAGGTCGCAATGAATACAGTAGAAAAAAGTGGCTTGAAATTAGCCACACCAGCAGGAGTAAAGTTAAGTGTCTTAACGATTGAAAAAGCCGCAGAGAATATTCTTGCTGGCAAGTACGATTCCCAACGTTTACTGATCGTCGCAAAAAAACCTGATCGATTGTTGAGACTTGTTGAACGAGGCGTGCCGATCAAGGAAGTCAATGTAGGGAATATGTCTCAGACAAATGAAACCAGATCAATCACCAAATCGATCAATGTGGTGGAAAAGGATATTGAGGATTTCAAACAGTTAAATGCGCGTGGGGTCCATTTGAACGCACAAATGGTACCAAGTGATAAGTCAGAAGATTTTATGAGTCTTTTGAATAAATAAGGGGGTTAAGTAAATGTCCATTCAATGGTGGCAAATCTTATTATTATCTTTATATGCAGGTTATCAGATTTTAGATGAACTACAAATTTATTCCTCAATGAGTGCCCCCGTTTTTGCCGGTTTGTTCACCGGATTAGTCATGGGGGATTTACAAGCTGGTTTAATTATCGGTGGTAGTATGCAATTGACCGTTCTAGGTGTTGGGACATTTGGCGGTGCTTCAAGGATCGATGCAAACTCCGGAACGATACTAGCAACTGCTTTTTCCATCTCATTAGGGATGAATCCAGAACAGGCAATTGCGGCTATTGCAGTTCCTGTCGCTAGTTTAATGATCCAATTGGATATTTTAGCTCGATTTGCGAATACGTACTTCGCTCATCGTATCGACCAACATGTTGAAACAATGAATTATAAAGCAATTGAACGCAATTATTTATTAGGTGCTCTTCCTTGGTCCTTGTCACGTTTGATCCCCGTCTTTTTAGCCTTAGCATTTGGTGGCGGATTAGTCGAAAACGTCGTCGCTGTGCTAAATGGCGATTTGAAATGGTTAGGAGATGGCTTATCTGTCGCAGGAGCGGTATTACCAGCAGTCGGTTTTGCTATTTTACTACGCTATTTACCAGTCAAGAAACATTTTCCTTATCTGATTTTAGGTTTTACGATCACTGCCTTATTAGCAACGTTGTTCTCAAATGTCCAGTTGCTTGGCACGAGTGTCGCAAGTGTCGTCAAAGAGTTGCCGGCAACCTTCAATTCATTACCGATGCTGGCAGTAGCAATGATCGGTTTCTCTTTAGCAGCGATCAGCTATAAAAACAATCAACGAACAGAAAACCAGCAAGTAGCAAGTCCCCATACAACCTCTGAGGAAGGAGAAATCGAAGATGACGAAATCTAATTACAAGTTAACGAAAGAAGACTTTACACAAATCAACCGCCGAAGCTTGTTGACCTTCCAATTAGGCTGGAATTATGAGCGGATGCAAGGTTCAGGCTATCTCTATACGATCCTGCCACAATTGCGAAAAATCTACGGAGATGATACGCCGGAATTAAAAGAAATAATGAAGACTCATACACAATTTTTTAATACCTCTAACTTTTTCAACACGATCATTACTGGGATCGATTTAGCGATTGAAGAAAAAGAAGGTATTGCCTCAAAAGAAACTGTCTCTGGGATGAAAGCTGGATTGATGGGACCTTTCGCCGCGATTGGCGATTCCATTTTCGCCGCATTGATTCCGACCATTTTTGGGGCATTAGCCGCCAATATGGCGATCAATGGGAACCCCGCAGGTATTTTTATCTGGATCGTTGCCCAAATCGTAGTCATGGTTTTTCGTTGGAAACAATTGCAATTTGCTTACAAAGAAGGGATTTCTTTAGTGACCACGATGCAATCACGATTAACAGCGCTCACAGATGCCGCAACCTTGTTAGGGGTGTTTATGGTCGGTGCATTAGTTGCTACAATGGTGAATGTGAAAGTTTCCTGGGCGCCGAGCATTGGTGATGTGACGATGAACATGCAAAATAATATTGATATGATCCTACCTAAATTATTACCAGCCGCGATCGTTGGCGGTGTCTATTGGTTATTAGGCAAAAAGAATATGACCTCCACCAGAGCAATTTTTATCGTCTTGATCATCTGTGTCGTTTTATCCGCTTTAGGTGTGATCTCAAAATAGGAGAGTGTTGAAAATGAGCAAACAGTTAGTTCTTGTCAGTCATGGACAACTTTGTGAAGGACTAAAGGCAAGTACCGAAATGATCATGGGACCGCAAGCTCATATTCATACAGTGCCTTTATTGCCGGAAGAAGGAACAGAGGATTTCAAAGAAAAATTTCTTGCGGTGGTTTCTTCGTTGGAAGACTATGTTGTTTTTTGTGACTTGATGGGTGGTACTCCAGCCAATACTATTGTCCAATTGATCATGGAAGGCGAAGCGATCGAATTATATGCGGGCATGAATATGCCAATGGTCATCGAGTTTATCAATAGTCAAATGGTCGGAACATCGCCGGAATATGTTCGTTCTGGTGCAGAGAATATTCTGAATGTGAACCAAGTAATTGCTGCATTGGCTGAAGAGGACGAATAAATCAATGTTTGACAACGTTTACAAAAAATAGTATCTTTTTAGATAGGATAGTGATTATTCAGTTAAGCTAGACCTGATCAACGGCCTTTTTAGGTGGTTGATTGGGTCTTTTTTTATACTCAATAATAAAATAACTGTAAGACTATCATACCAAACTGAAAAGGGGCAATGACTGATGAGTTTTCCAAAGAATTTTTTATGGGGTGGCGCAACAGCGGCGAATCAATGTGAAGGAGCATGGGATGTCAATGGTAAAGGAGATTCGATCAGCGATCACAATCGTGCAGGAAATCGGGAGATGGGGGAACGGCGCACATTTGATTTGGTGATCGATGAAACCAAGTATTACTATCCGAGCCATACAGCGATTGATTTTTATCATCACTACAAAGAAGATATCGCATTATTTGCGGAAATGGGCTTTAAAGCTTATCGTTTATCGATTGCGTGGACACGGATTTTTCCTAATGGGGATGAGGCACAGCCAAATGAAGAAGGCTTGAAATTTTATGATGCAGTGTTTGATGAGCTACATAAATATGGGATCGAACCGATCGTGACGATCTCACATTTTGAGTTGCCGTTTCATTTGGGAAAAACATATGACGGATTTTTAGACAAACGAACGATCGACTGTTACGAACGCTATGCAACGACACTTTTTGAACGTTACAAAAACAAAGTGAAATACTGGTTGACCTTCAATGAAATCAATTTTGGTGTCTTAGAACATGGCAAACAAATCAATGGATTATTCAATCGAACTTATACGGAAACAGAAAAATATCAAGCTTTACACAATGTCTTCCTTGCTTCTGCTCGAGCGGTGATTGCTGGACATAAAATCAATCCTGATTTTCAGATCGGCTGTATGTTGGCGTATATCACGATGTATCCTAAAACATGTCATCCATTAGATGTATTGAAGACGCAACAAATGAATGACCGGTTAAATTATTTCTGTGGCGATGTCCAAGTCAAAGGAGCCTATCCTTATTACATGAAACGCTACTTTGAAAAAGAAAAAATCGAAGTTGACATCACAGAAGAGGATTTGGCACTCTTGAAGGAAGGCGTTGTCGATTATTATACGTTTAGTTATTACATGAGTACGTGTATTGCAGATGATCTAAATACTCGGTCAGATAAAAGTGGCGGCAATTTATTTGGTGGGGTGGCTAATGAGTATCTTGAAACAAGCGAATGGGGCTGGCAAGTTGATGCAGTTGGTCTAAGGTACACGTTGAATCAGATTTATTCGCGCTACGAAATCCCATTGATGGTCGTAGAAAATGGACTTGGGGCTGTCGATAAAATTGAACCAGATGGCTCGATCCATGATGACTACCGGATCGATTATCTCGCCCAACATGTCCAAGAAATGGGGAAAGCAATCGATGATGGCGTGAACTTGATTGGTTATACTTCTTGGGGCTGTATTGATTTGATCAGTGCAGGAACTGGTGAAATGAGTAAACGATACGGCTTTATCTATGTCGACCGAGATGACGAGGGTAACGGAACGTTGGCTCGCTCGCCTAAAAAATCATTTTACTGGTATCAAAAAGTGATTGCGACAAATGGTGAAAGCGTAGAAATGAAATAATTCGGTAGAAAATAGCCCACCTCCAATCGACTGGATGTGGGCTATTTAGTGAGAGATTTTGTAGGTTATGAGTCCAAAACCAACGATTATGATCGGTTTGATCTAGACGAAGTCAACTCATGTTATAGTAAAAAAAGTTGCTTCTGGCAGATAGTGGGGGTTGGGGAGCAGAGGTAACGGAATAGGACGCTCTTTTAACCAAATAATTAAAAAATATCCTAAGAAAAAGAGAAAGGGTGTTATTGTTAGACGATAACCGCTAGGATAGAAGGAGAGAAATAGTGAGAAAAATCAAAAATATCCAAATCATTCGATTGATCAAAATCATCCAGTTCGGTCTTTATTTTATGTCGTTGTTTTTATTTGCAAAATCCAGATATAAAGTGGCACTCTTACCTTTATCAGGCGGGACGATATTAGAAGTGCAACTCCCTAGAAAGTATGGTTGGGGATTTGTTAAAAATAAGGAAAATGTCTTTCTTTCTTCGAAAAAAACATGGGTCGAACCAATGGTTGCTTTGATTGTTTTAGTATTTTTGGTTGGTCTTGCCTGTTATTTCCTATAAAAATTCGAACAAATCGAGGAGGAGCAGAAACGATGGATCATATTTTTGTGAAAAGCGAGTTTGCACCACTAAAGCGGGTTGTTTTAGCACAGTCTGAATTTGGCTTTCCTACGAAAGAATTAACCGGTGTCGATTTCTTGACAGAAGAAAACCATGAGTTATTTAGTGGGCCTGAAGTGATAGGCAAAGACTTTAGTGAAGTTTTCCCAGAACAACAAAAAGCTTGGGAAGTCGAACGGAAGAATTTACAAAAAGTACTAGAAAAATATGGGGTAGAAGTCCTTTTACCAAGAAAGTTGACCTCTTTTGAAAAAGAACTAGGGCTAGAGTATGGCTACAGTAACTTTTTCACCAGAGACCCCTTTTTTACGATTGGGGATCTATTGATTGAAGGTTCATTAAAGCTCCCACACCGCAGAAATGAGATTCTACCGATTCGTGAGATACTCATGAATGAATCGAATGAGAATGACTGCTTGTATTTTTCTATTCCTAAGCCAGATATTTCGCAAGGTATCGATTCAGAACAAGGGCCTTTCTTAGAAGGTGGAGATGTTTTAGTATTAGGAAAAACGATTTTTGCAGGTAACTCAGGGTTAGCATCCAATACTCATGGTATTGAATGGTTAAGAAATCTAGTCAAACGATTTGGCTACAAAGTGATCGAAGTGCCACTTCATCCGACGATCTTGCATTTAGACTGCGCATTAAGCCTTGTCAAAGATGGATTGATGATCGTGTGTGAAGAAGCGTTCCTAAATGGTATCCCAGAACAGTTAAGCCATTGGGATCGGGTAGAGGTGTCTTTAGCACAAGCCTCTCGATTGGCGACGAACGGACTGCCGATCAACGAGACAACGTATATCACAGATCCAGAATTTACTTTTATTGGTGAAGAATTAGAGAAACGAGGAATCACAGTCGAGTATATTGACTATAAACTGACAAGGATTTTTGGTGGTTCTTTCAGATGCAGTACGCAACCGCTTCTGAGAAACTAAGTGGAAACGATCCTAAAATATGGGAAAAGGAAGGTCATTGCAGAAATGGTAAAAATCACAAATTTTCGCGATATCGGTGGCATCAAAAATAGAAATGGCAAAGAAGTTTTAACAAATGTTTTCTTGCGTTCAGGTGAACTATCTAGTTTGACAGAAGCAGATGCTAGACATTTAGAAACCACCTATCGTTTAAGTAAAATCGTTGATCTACGTGGCGAAGATGAAATCCAAGCTCGACCAGACAAAACGGTTCCACAGACGAAATATATCCATATCGACATCATGAAAGATGTGGCAGACGAAGGCGCTGGGCTGGAAGATTTTGTGAAAATCGGCTCACCTGAAAATGCCGCGAACTATATGACAAAAATATATGAAGATATCGCCTTGAATCCGACTTCGCAGAAAGGGTATGCTCGTTTCTTCCAAGAAGTACTCACTTTGGATCAAGAGGAAAGTCTTTTATTTCATTGTTTTGCTGGGAAAGATCGAACGGGAATCGCAGCCTTGCTATTATTAGAATCATTGGATGTTCCTCGCAAGGCAATCTATGTCGATTATCTACGTACGAATGAACTACGTAAAAAAGAAAATGCGATGATTTTGGCGCAAGCAAAAAAAGTCCACTTGAATGAGGGGAATCTAGCTGCTTTAGATGTTGCGTTGAATGTGGACAGCAGTTACTTGGACCGTTTTTATCAAGTGGTAGAACAGGAATACGGGTCGATCCAAACCTATTTGAAACAAGCCCTGGCTATCGACCAATTAAGTTTACAGGCAATGAATAATCAATTTCTTAAAGGTTGAGTTGCTATTTTTCATTACTCCGAAAGTTAAAACATTGATTTTTCAAAAAAATGTAAGAAACCAATCATCTATAATCAACTGTATTGATAGACTTGCTGATCTAAGAAATTAGGTCAGTTTTTTTGTTTTCCGATAATCAAAAGAACAGTTGAAAAGGGATTCGGTTTATTTTGAGGAATAAATATCTTTTTTTTAGGGGAATTGAAGTGGATCTCAGGTTGTGCATCACATTGTCTTAAGGGTTATAAAGATGTGATTTTTAGTATAATGTAATTTTTGCTTTTAGTTTATTCTAAGTAAGGATTTGAGCTGTTTTTATATTTTCTTTCGAATGTTATTTTATTTTTACTTAATCATTCTTTTATATTAGGGAAGTAAGCGTTAGTACAGTAATTTTTCTACATTAGAAAAAAACAATAAATGAATTAAGATTAAATGAGGTGATATATTGTTGAAAAAAAGAGAGCTTTTTTATTAATAGCTGAGAGATTAGATACATGATTAAGATATATTGTTTTTTTGAGTAGGCTATAAGCTATTAATGACAAATTCTTTCACTTATATAGAGTTAGGGTGGGTGGCTACATGAGAAAGAAAGGTTTGTGAAAAAAACAACTTTTGATTTTCAATGTTGTGATGATGCTTTTGCCAGTTGGGCAAGTAATTGCGATTCACGTAGAATCGAAGGAATCACCAGAAGCACATAGCAATGACGAATTGGTTTTAAAAGACGATGTGTTCCATTTTAATAATATTCCGCAAGAAAACGGGACAGAAGAGTTTTCTCAATTTGAAGAAATTGAAAATGATAGGCTCTATGAGGGAGCGGAGATAAGTACTGAACTTATAGAAGCGCCTGAGTGGACTATTGAACAAAGCGATGTAGAAGCGTTTGTTAATGAGACTGAAAGGTTTGATCCTGCAGCCGTTGAATCTGGTCAACTAGGAACGATTCCATGGACAGTCGATGCTTCTGGGACACTGACTCTAGGTTCTGGCATCTTCGATGAGGAAAATAATGTTGGTGGTCGATATGGAGCGATGGATTATTTTAATCATACGTCCGCGAATCAAGAAATGATCAACAGCATCGTTATCACGGGCAGGATCGAATTACGGGGAAGTTTGATTGGAACAAGAAATAGTGTCTTATCGAATGCTGAGCAGGGGGAACATAACCAAGGATTTTTTGGAAAATTTACGAAATGTCCAAACAATTGAAGGAATGGAGTATTTAGATACGAGTCAAGTAACAAATATGAAGGTATGTTTACCCAGATGCGCAATTTAAGAGAAATAGATGTGAGTCATTTTGATACAAGAAATGTAACGAATATGAACAGTCTGTTTTATCGAATCTCATCGGTTTGCTCTTTCATGTTATCTGGTCAAAAAGAATAGCTGAAAAATATCATCTTCTTATTGATCAGATAGTCTGTTTATGAGGTAACTAACAAGCTCTTCTGTGTTACATCAAAAAAAGATCCGTTCGACTAAGAAACAGAAAGTCGAACGGATTTTCTTTTTGTTAATTGACTAGCAACTATCATCTGCGTCTTGGTTTTAGACTGTTTAGACCATGTCTAAACATTGCATCAAGAAGCGGTGACCAAGCGTTGGTTGTAAATTTAGCTTCTTTACCAGTCGCTAAGCGATTCATTTGTTGTTCATAATAAGAAAGACTAATAATGCTCCCAGCTTTTTTGTCGAGATTTTTCAGATGTGTCGTTAGACGTGGTAACTGAATGGCTTGAGCATGTCCTTCTGCTAGTTGATTTGGCAACTCTGGATTCATTGCTAGTGCTCGTGCTAGTCCAACCATCGCAATTTTTTCTTTAGTGATTACTTCTTCCATTGTTTCTGGTTGTGTCAGTCCACCAGTTAGAATGATTGGGGTTGTCACTTGTTGTTGGATATCTTTAGCAAAATCAAGGAAAAATGCCCCTTTCTCAACCTCCATGAATTTTGTTTTTTCGTAATTACCACCAGAAATCTCAACAAAATCGATCCCTAGTTCCGCCATTCTTAAAATAACTTGACGCGAGTCTTCTTCACTAAACCCTTGAGCAGTAAAATCTGTGGAATTAAGTTTTAAACCAACAATAAATTCCGGTGTAGTGGCTTCTCTTAGCCCTTGGTAGATCTCAAGAAGGAAACACATCCGATTTTCCAAAGAACCACCGTATTGGTCGGTTCGCTGATTATCTGATGGAGAAAGAAATTGGTTGATGAGATAGCCGTGTGCACCATGGATCTGTACCCCAGAAAAACCAGATTCTTCCGCTATTTTACCAACTGTGACAAATTGTTCCACCAGTGTTTTGATCTCTTTAGTAGTTAGTTCTCTTGGAGGATTAAAAAATCCTTGAAGTTCTTCACCTATCGGTTGAGCAGTAGGGGCAACCGGTTGTGAGTTCATTGTTTTGGGTGACTGTTTGCCGGGATGATTGATTTGTAAAATAAATTTTGTATGGTTTTCTGTTCCGGCTTTGGCCCAGGCTTTTAAAATTGATTTATCTGTATTTTCATCTATTACAACATTTCCAGGTTCACCTAAATGATCACGATCGACCATGACATTTCCTGAAATTAAAAGTCCGCTACCGCCTTGAGCCCAACGGTGATAAAGATGAATATGTTTTTCAGTTGGGTTATTTTCTTTGTCGGCAAGTGTTTCACTCATTGCAGATTTGACGATTCTATTTTTTAAGATTGTTTGATTTGGTAAAGTGATTTCTGATAATAGCATTGAATTCTCCTTTTATTTCAGTATTTTTTTTAAAAGTTTCAACGACCGATTTGAATAAGGTGGGAATAATCCAGGAACGTTGAAGGTTGAACGATTTTCATAGACTCCTTTTTGATGAGAAAAGGTAAGAAAACTATATTTTCCGTGATAGCCACCGATACCAGATTCTCCTACACCACCGAAAGGTAAATGAGGATTGGCTACATGTTTCAGAACATCATTGACCGTCACATTTCCTGATGAAATAGCGGTCATGAGCTGTTCTTTTTTCCGATTCGATGTTGTAAATAGATATAGTGCTAAAGGTTTTTCATACTGTTTAACTTGAGAAATCGCATCATCGATGGTATCAAAAGTCAAGATTGGTAAGATCGGCCCAAAGATTTCTTCTTGCATCGTTGCGGCATCATGACTAGGTAAATCCAAAATTGTGGGTTCAATATATAAATCTTCCCGATCTGTTTCACCACCAAATACGACAAAGGAGTGGTCAGCTTCTAACATCTGTTGCAATCGGATAAAATGGCGATCATTGATGATCCTGCCATAGTCTGTGTTATTTCGGATATCAGAACCATAAAATTCTTTCGTGGCAATAATCATTTCTTTGATCAATGTGTCTTTTCGTTTACGGGACACTAAAACATAATCTGGCGCAATACAAGTTTGTCCGTTGTTCTGCAATTTTCCCCAAACGATGCGCTTTGCTGCCACTTTTAAATTAGCAGTATCATCGACGATCGCGGGACTCTTGCCACCTAATTCTAAAGTGACGGGTGTCAAATTCTTTGCGGCAGCTTGCATTACGATTTTTCCTACTGGGACACTGCCAGTAAAGAAGATATAATCGAATCTTTGTGCGAGTAATTCAGTCGTTACGTCCACACCACCTTCGACCGAGGCAATGTATGTTTTGTCAAAAGTTGAATGAATCAACTTTGTCAGAACTTTAGCCACATTTGGCGCTAATTCGCTTGGCTTCAAAATCACCGTATTCCCTGCGGCAATTGCCCCAATCAGTGGTTCAATAGCTAAATGAAAAGGGTAATTAAAAGGAGCAATGATCAACACTTGTCCATAAGGTTCATACTCAAGATAACTTTTCCCCCACATATAAATCGGTGTATGAACGGTTTTTCGCTTGGCGTATTTCTTTAATTTTTTGATCATCTCAGAAATACTTTGATAGACAACACCAATTTCAGTGACATATGCTTCGTGTGCTGGTTTTCGCAAATCTTTGAATAATGCTTGTGTCAATTCAATCTCTATTTCTTGCATCGCCTGTTTCAGTTTGATTAATTGGGCTAATCGAAAGTCGATTGATTTTGTTTTTCCTGTTTCAAAAAAATGTTGTTGATCCTGTAAAAGTTGGTTGATCATCCGTTTTCTCCTTTTAATATATTTATATGTTCGAACTTATGAACCTATTTATTTAAAAAGAAAGGCCGAAGCCTTTTTATATTTTTTCTAATAGTTGCATAAATCCTTTCAAGTTACGTTTGATACAAGCAACATCTAAATAATAGATCCGCTCTTTGCCACGTTTTTCGACATACACAATCCCTGCTTGTAAAAGCAACTTTAAATGATGAGAAATAGCGGGGCGAGAAATAGACATTTCTTCTGTGATTTCTGTCACACTTAAACCACCTTTTTCTACTAGCAAACTGACGATTTCTTGACGATTTTCTTCTTGTAATGTCGTAAATAGGGGCGTGGAATCGCGTAATAACGCTAAAAATGTTTCTCGCATAGTGACCTCCTTCAATTTGTTAAAGTGAGTATAACACGATATGTTTAAACTTGTCAACGTGTTATGGAAAGCCATCATAAGTATGTTATTTTTTAGTTTATTCACTTATTTATTATTAGTATTTTCACATATTTTTTGATATACATGTTTACAATCTATTTTTTTTAAGAATAGATATAAAAAGCAAAAGAGGTGTGAAAAATGCGAGAGTTACAGTTAAAATTTATTACAAATACGATTACAGAAAGGTGGATGCGGATTTTAAATGTGATCGAACAACAGAATATGTTTACGATTGTCGGATTGTCACAGCAACTTGGTGTTTCTAAACGGACGATCCTAAAAGATGTCAGTGAACTGAAAAATTACTTTGAAGAGAGTGCGATTTTTGAGTCAAATACCACTGGCTATTTTTTTAAAGAAAAAAATCGACGACTGTATCATGAAGACAAAGAAGCATTGTTACAATCGGAGATTTGGTTTGAAATTATCAGTGACATTTTTTATGGAGAACTAGTATCTGTCGGAGAATTAGCTGATCGCTATAATTATTCAGAAAGTACGATGCTACGATCAGTCGCTCAAATCAAAGAGGTTTTAAAAGAATATCAGCTTTCACTTAGCTTAAAACCAGTGGACCTTGTGGGAAAAGAAGGAAATATCCGCAAGTTTTTTTTTGATTTTTTTTATGAAGGAGAACCAACACCGTATACGGTCTATCCCCCGGAAAGTATCCACCAAATGTTTTTGGATAAGTTAGGTGAGCGTCTTGGTAAGTATGAGATAGGAACAGGGATCATGGTCACAGGATTTTATTACTGTTTGTATATCACGATGATCAGAAATAAGAATGGGCATATCATCTCTTTACCTCGTAGGATAAAAGAGATCGATTTTAGCAATGAGACAGATTTTTTATTGATGTCCGAATTGATTCCACTGATCAAAAAAGAGTATGGTATTTCGATCCACCAAGATGAAATCATTTGGCTTTTTTTGATCATAATCAGCAAACGAACAATTGATCATATCGAGCAAGAGACTGTCTTTTTGGAGAAGTATAATCAGTGGCCTGAAATAGAACCAGTGATTGAATCTTACTTCCAATTATTCAACATCGACCGAAAGACTGATCCCATATTATCCACCTTTCTTTCTGCCTTTTTTCTGGGGAGGAAAATCAATAATGAAATGGCACCAATACTGAATAAATTGTTAAGTGAAGAAATTATTATCATCAAAGATCTCTATGGTTTAGCCTATGAGAAAAATCGACAATTTATTCATGAAAACCAATCATTGCTGTCTTTCTCAGAGAAATATTTAGAAGATATCATAGCAAGTTTAACGATGTATACAGAAATCTTGTTCTCTTATTATTCACCCAAGAAAACAGTGTTGTTTCTTTTGGAAGGTAATCATTTACTCGTTCAGTTGATCAAAGTCCAAGCCAATCAACTGTTGTCGAAGCAGCATCATGTGCTGTTTGTTCCGTTACATGAATTGACAGAAGAACGTTTGAACGTTGAGCATGTTGATTTGATCGTAACGAATTATCGTCCTTATTTATTGGACTACCAGTTGAACAAGGACTATTTGTTGATCAATCGAGTTCCTAATAGAAATGATTGGGTCAACATTTTTACTCAGTTGAATCCTTTACTCAATAGTATGCTGTAAGAAGCAAAAAACGACATTGATCGATGAAGTAACTAAAGAGATTAACTGATCTCCGCGGTTCTTCATCGATATTTTGTTGTGCACCTAAAAGAGCGAATCTATCAAAGTCACATAGTGAAAGTAGGAACAAGCCACTTCACTAGTTAGTGAAAAATATGAATTTCTTTTCTTTTTGCGCTACGTTAATCTTATTTATGCAGAAAGTAATGATAATTACTATTATGTGAGAAAGGTTATAGGAGGAGGGAAATGAATCGTAAAAAAAAATACATACTAAGCCTGAGTATGTTACTTATTCAATGTTATGCACCGTTGGTTGTATACGGGACAGAGGTTCGATCGGTTGAAACAGAGGGGACAGTCGGTTTTACAGGCGTGTATGAAATGCCTGGAGATCCAGTACCAGCGCCAGAAGTCGAAATCAAACCAGATTTCCCAAAAGAAATCGCTCAACAACCGTCAGAGGAGAGAGATGCCAGTCACAGAAGATTGCCAAAAACGAATGCACAACAAATGAGTAGTTGGATAATTTTAGGGGTTTTTCTTGTGATAGTGACACTTAGTTTTTGGTTTTGGAAATACAAAAAGAAAAAACAATCATAGAAAGTAGGACGTGTATAAATGAAATTAGTGAGATTAGCAACAATTGCAGCCTTATCATCAACAGTTTTTGCCGGAGGTATGACTGTATTTGCAGAAGATGGTTCCACAGACACATCAAAAGAAGTGCGTAATGTAACAACTAATGGAACGATTGAATTTACACCAAATGAAGATGAAGAGCTAGTCGTTGTTCCGCCAGTAAAAGAACCAGATGTCGAGATTGAGCCTGAAGTGCCAGGAACAACTGGACCTTTATCGATCATGAAAGCTGTCACAATGGATTTCGGTTCACAAGTCATCTCGAATCAAGATCAAACGTACAACATGATTGCAGAAAAACAACAAAAAAAGGGAACAACTGGTGAAGAAAACAAAGTCCCATATGTCAGTTTTGCGCAAGTACAAGATGTCCGTGGAACGAATGCTGGTTGGAATCTGCAAGTACGCATGACCGACTTTAAAGCAACGAATACAACAAATGATACATTGCTCGGTGCAGAAATTTCATTGTTGGATCCAAGAATCCAGTATGAAGGAAGCACGGCTAGTAATGCGCCAGTAGCTCATCCAGCTGGAATGAAATTAATACCAAATGCTTCTGCGGTATCCGTGATGACAGCAGAAAAAGAAAAAGGCGCAGGGGTATCTTCAGTTGTTTGGGGGAACCAAGCAGACCTAGATGCACAAGAGGCGAACGATGAAGTTGAAGTAGTAACAAATAATGCGATCCAATTGTTTGTTCCTGGTTCTACAGCAAAAGATGCGACACAATATAAATCAACATTGACTTGGGAATTATCCAATACACCTGATGTTAGTGGTGTAAATTAACAAGAAAAAAAATATGAGTAACATAACGAATCATAATCATTAAAAAGCAACCGATTTTTGTTTATAGAAGTGAATGTGGTAGCGTTACAATTTTGTAGCGCTACCTCCTTTAAAGAAAGGGGTAAGTTTATGAAAAAGACAAGTACATATCGAAAAAATAAAATCCAACAAGTGGGGATCGTATTACTCGTCATGATTGTCAGCCTGATGGCTCCCATGTTGGTTGGAGCGGAAGAAGGAACGTTGAATTTTTATGTAACGCCTGAGTTCTCAGCAAATCAAAAATCAGGAAATGATCGTTATTTTCAATTGAATCTTGCACCAGACACGACAGAAAAGCTAACGTTGAAACTACAAAACGCAAACGCAGAAGCCAAAAAAATTAAAATCACCCCACATACTGCTTATACCAACGTGATGGGGGTCGTAGAATACGGACAAGATGCGGAAGAAGCAGATCCAACGCTCAAACATTCGTTGGCTGAGTTGATTGAACAACCAGAAATCATTGAGCTTGCTGGAAATGAAACAAAGACCGTTACGCTTGACTTGAACATGCCTACAGAAGAATTTGAAGGATTATTAGCGGGTGGATTACGAGTGTCAGAAGTCAAAGAAGAAGCAACAGAAGAAACGAGTAATGAAGAAGGTGTCGCCATCCAAAATGAGTTTGCGTATATCATCGGTGTGGTTGTGAGCAACAAACAAGATGCTGTACAACCGGATTTAGAGTTGTTAGATGTTTTTGCTGACCAACTCAACTATCGCAATGTGATCAGTGCGAATCTACAAAACTTCACCCCGACCTTCGTGAATCGCTTAGAAGTCGAAGCTACGGTTCAAAAAATGGGCGAAGAAGAGATTCTATACCAAGCCAGTCAAGAACAGATGCAAATGGCACCAAATTCCAATTTTAATTTCCCGATTTCTTTGGAAGGTGATCGTTTTCGCAGTGGTGACTACGTATTGAAAATGACGGCACGTTCTGGGGAAGATGAATGGCAATGGGAAAGAACCTTTGCGATCGAAGCGGATGAAGCACGAGCATTGAATCGAGCAGATGTTATGATCGATACGAGTATTAATTGGTGGATGATTGGTTCAATCATGTTACTTGTTTTATTGCTTGGAATAATTCTTTACCTAATCCATAAAAGAAAAAAAGAGCAACCGAATAAGAGTAATGAGAAGGAGTGAATACAATGCCCTCAAGATTAAGAAGAACGATGCTTTTTTTAGGGACGACAATTTTAGTGATACAAACAGTAACTATACCGATAGGCATGGTCTACGCAGAAACCATGATAGACAGCGTGGAACATGAGCAAGTGGAACTCCCTGCTATCCAAAACTCCTTAAAAGAACTATCCAGTAATCCTAACTTTTTCTTTTCTCAATCTCAATTGCAAGGAACGATAAAAGTTCCGCTACAAGTGACGTTCTTTTCTGATCAAGAAGTGTCAGAGGCACGAGTGGTCTTACCAGAAGAAGCAACGCTTATCCAAGATCAATTGTCGGCAGGGATTTCAATCGAACAAGGGGAGCAGCCTCATGAATGGATCGTTCAGTCAAAACATGCGCAAAATACGTTTGTCCTTCCTTTGGTATTTGACAAGACAGGAAACTATGAACTGTCCGTGGAAGAAACGACGACTCAGCTAAAAATCAGTGAGCAAGAAGCGGTCAGTGATGAACTTCCAGCTGAAGAAAGTGATTCCCCTGATGAGGAGCTAGGCGGACAAAAGGAATCAAAAGAGGGAGAACATATAATAGAAGAAAATCAAGAGGATGATCAGACATCCGAAGAAGTAGATGAGCCTAAGGAAGAAGCTCCGCAGGATCAACAAACAAAGGAGAAAGAGCCTTTCGTAAGTGTTTCAACATGGGAAGAATTTCAAAAAGCCATAAGTAACGATGATGTACAAAAAATTATTTTGGAAAACGACATAGTCAGAAACGCTGGAGCGGCAGGAACGATCAACAGAAATATAGAAATTGACGGACAAGGATGGTCGATAAATTTTGCCAATAATACTGCTGGATTCACACTTGGAGCAGTGAGCGTAGAGACGACAATTACTTTAAAAAATATAACAATAACAAAACCGGGAACTACAGCAATTTTTACAGGTACAGCAGCCAACAGTCAAAGATGGACATTAAATTTTGAAAATGTTCATACAGGAAGTGGGAATGTATCTGGTTTAGTTAATGCACCGAATGCAAAGGCAGGATATATAGGTGGCGAAAATACTTATAGGTCGACTATGAATGCGCGTGATGATGCTGTCTTCCGAGTCAATAATTTTTTTGCTCGAAATGGAAGTAAAGTAAGTATGGACCTGCAAGCAAAGTTAGCACAAATTTCAGGCGTATTACCGGTAGTTCAAATTACGGATGAAGACACTACAGTTTCTATTAATACAACTTCAACAAGCTCTGGTAGATACGGAGGGGTTATCAGACTAGATTCAAATGAATCGCTTATTGAGGTTAACAATGGAGCATCTTTGAAAATAGAAGCCCCTCAAACTAGTGCGCTTCTTTATGATACTGCTACGAATTCAAGAATTTTGGTAGACAATGGCTCTAAAATGGAACTTTACTCTTCTCTTCTTAATGGAAATGATGCAACAGTTAGATTTTATGGGGCTGCAAGCCGAGGTTCTCGATTTGATATAGATAATAATAGTACTGTTATTATTGAGGCTGAAGAAGGAGCTGCTCCGGCAGTAAGATTTCGTGCGGATGGTCAATTCTTTGTAAAAGGAAATAGTAAATTACAAATGTACAATGGTGGAAACGGATCACCTAATAATTCGGCGAATCAAGGTATAGAATTTGCTAATGATGGTGGAGTGTTTGATTTGAGTGGCGTGGGAACAGAAGTAAATATTGTCTCTGATTTTGGACCTGCTATTGGTGGAAACAGTTCGATGGAAATCAATGTTAGGGAAGGAACTAGTTTTACAGCAATTGGAAGATCGAGCACTGCATCAGGTGCAATATTTAATGGTTCAGTTAGTAATATAACTATTGATAATCCACTTTTTTTTGATTTTAAAAATACACGTCCAAACGGAGGCAATATATACAGTGTATCGGCATCCTCTATATTTGATTTGAAAAATTCTAATTTTGCAGCATGGGCTAATGGTTCTAATTTTGATCTTGAAGCAGAAAAGTATTGGAATATGATTGATTTTGAATTAACGGGAAGCAATTTTAATACTATTAGAAAGACTAGCGATCCGGAATCATTTAATACAAGTACTTTTGGACCGGCTGGAATGACTGCATATAGTAGAATTAGTGCAAATAACGCACGTGCTGTTGTAGATGAATTAAGAGTTCCTACCAATGCAGATAAGTCTATTTTTGGTCATGTAAGTATTCCGGAAGGGAGTGACTATAGATCAGCGTTTGAAGGCGAGGTAGAACTAGAGATAGAAATTGAACGACTTACTGGAGAAAAAGAAACACATAGAGCAGTTACTAAAGTAGATAGTATCTATGGTGAAGCAGATAGAGAGGGGATATTTGAAATAAAATTACCTGATCTTTTAAACGAGGGAGATCGGATTAGCGTTCTATCTGCTTTTCGCGGTGTTGGTGAAGTTGGAGTTCCAAGTTTACCGGACGATATCAAAATAGATAGTGTTGTCGTCTTTCCAATTATCCCACCAAAACCAGTGGAGTTTCCTTTTAATACCATCGGAAAAACAGCAACACATGTTCAGGGATATGTTGAAAACAAAGAGGTTGAAATAACCGCAACTCATAATGGACAAATCTTTGACACTTCTGATGTAACGGTAGACAACGAGGGTAACTTTATCCTGGATTTATCTGACTTAACTTTAAAAGAAGACGATGAGATTCAGGTCTTTCTAAGAGATGCGGAAGGCTCGGCAGAAGCCGCAGGTGTGATCAATCCGCCAGAAACCAATAACGCACGTGGAAATATCAACCCAGCTGCTGACTTAACATTTCACGATGTAACTTTTGAACCGGCTACGACATTAATCGTTGAGGATGTAGGACCTTTCTCACCGGTAGATCCTTTGGATCCAGAATTAGAAGTGGAACCTGAAAATAAACCAGAATTGCCAGAAGATCAAGGGCAACTAAGTATTGACTTTATTTCGTCCTTCAATTTTGGCTCACAAGCTATTTCTGTTCATGAACAAACCTATTATGCCCAACCTCAACGATTGTTGAATGAAGATGGGACAGTGAAAGAGAACGAAGAGCGACCAAATTATGTTCAAATCAGTGATCGTCGACCGGACAATGAGCGAAGTGGTTGGCAATTATCGGTTACCCAGAATGGACAATTCAGTAATCAAAATGGTCATGAATTGATTGGTTCGGAAATCCAATTGAGTAATCAACAATTGGCGACAGCACAAGGCGGAACTGCGCCTGAGCTACAGGAAGAATCCATGCAGAGGATTTTACCAAATACGAAACAAATCTTATTACAGGCAGATAAGGAATCTGGAACTGGCACGTGGATCTATCGGTTTGGTGATCAAGAATCGGCAGATAAGAGTGTTGGTCTCTATGTACCGAAAGGAGCGTATCCAGAAGCTGAGCAATATACAACGTCGTTAACATGGGAATTAAGCAGTGTTCCAGAAAATCAATAAAGAAAAAGAGTTGTGACAGCTAGATATTGTTCCGAAAAATAAGCCAGAAACCCCAAGATTTTTAGGGTTTCTGGCTTATTTTTGCTAACATTATTTTGAATACATTACTCAGTTTTAGAGAGTGTGAGAGGACGAATATTATCTCACTTCTTTCATCTCCTTAAAACTGAGGGGGAAAAGCACCATTATAATAGTAGAAAACTTTCTGTGAAAAGTGCGAAGAAAACGAGAGATCCCTTTACACTAGAGTCACTATAACGTATATAATCTATATAAGGTGTGCTGTCACCAATAAAGTTGATCGGTACAGAAAAAAGAAGCAACAAAAAAACGAAGCGAGCGAAGATGGAGATAAATATGATAAAGAATAAATTGCAACAATACAAAATATTATTGATATTATTGATTCTTGTAGCTGTTTCACTGATTATTTTTTTGAATCAAATCATTTATGCGTGGTTGATCGTGGAAATGTTTGCCTTTCTTCTTTGTAGCTATTTAGTGATTTTTGATCAAAGAGAAGCAACCTCTAAAATCGCTTGGATCTTAGCGTTATTATTTTTACCGATCGTTGGGATCATGCTGTACTATCTGATTGGTCGTGAGCCACGATTACGAAAGTTATCGAAACAGCAACTAGAGAACGAACGAAACATACAAGAAACGGTGTCCAAGATTCTTCAGGAACATTCAGAAATCATTCATGCCAAGCACGATCTTTCCAAAGAAATTTTCCATCTTTCCGCAAAGTATCCCACAAAAGACAATCAATTGACATTGTTAAAAGAAGGAACGGATGCTTTTGCTTCATTGTTGCAAGATATCAAACAGGCAACACATCATGTCCATATTTTCTTCTATATTATAAAAGGGGATGAAACTGGCGAAGAACTAATTGCTGCTTTGATCGAAAAAGCTCGACAGGGAATCAAAGTACGTTTTATGTATGACAGTGTCGGATCAATTGCTTTCCCGAATCGATTATTAGATACGATGCGAGAAAATGGTGTAGAGGTAAGAACCTATGATCTATTGAATTCACCGTGGCTGAGTAATAAAGCCAATTGGCGCAATCATCGGAAAATCGTTGTGATCGATGGGGAAATTGCACACACTGGTGGTATGAATATCGGGAATGAGTATAGTGGACGCGGGAAAAAGTTTTCTTATTGGCGAGATACGAATGTTCGAATCGAAGGGCCTTCTGTACTCGAGTTGCAGGAATGTTTCGTTTATGATTGGTTATTTCTCGATGAAGGAACGGAAACGATCACTTATTTCATCAACCAGCAAGAGCTGTATTTTCCCTTACAAACGGAACAACCAAAAGGTTCGGAAATCGTACAGGTCGTTTACGGAGGGCCGTATGATCAGGAGAGGATCATCAAAGACTCTTTCAATGACTTGATTGGTAAAGCAGTTGATTCGATCAAGATTGCTATGCCTTATTTTATTCCAGATGAAGAAACACTTGGGGCGCTTAGACGAGCAGCTCGCTGTGGGATCAACGTGCAATTGATCATACCAGGAAAAGGCGATCGCGGGATTTCATTTCATGGGACGAACTCGTTTATTGATGATTTGTTATCGGCAGGAGTTGAAGTGTCGATCTACGATACGACTGCATTTATCCATTGTAAATACATGATCGTTGATGATGTGGTCGCAACGATTGGATCAACTAATTTTGATATTCGCAGTTTTTATCTCAATCATGAACTGTCAATGTTCATTTATGGTCCATCAAAAACGATCGATGAATTGAACGTCCATTTTACAGAAGATTTAGCCCACGCTGAAAAGGTCAAAAAAGACGAATGGCAACGGCGAAGTGCATGGACGAAAATCAAAGAGAAGATCAGTGGCTTGTTTGTGCCGATACTTTGATAGAAGCAACGAAATCAGCGCATAAGAAGTTGCCATTAGCCTAAGACAGAATAGACAAAGCGTTTCTTACGTGTTTGTTTCTTCTGTTTTTTCTTTTATCCTTTCTTATTGTTTTATAACAATACAATGCGCAATAAAATAAGTTTTTTTAGAGATATGCTACTATAGAGATAGATATAAAGTGTTTTTTTACAGTTGGATCATACGAGTTTGCATCTGTGAAAATGTGCTTTGAGACTTAGAAAGTAAGAGGTGATTTTGTGAAAAACAAACAGAAATCAGTCATTGTTCTGGGAGGTGGACTTGGTGGTTTGTCTGCAGCAGTTTCCTTAGCCCAAGAAGGATTCGACGTATCACTATATGAAAAGAACGATCATTTAGGGGGGAAATTGAACCGTTTAGAAGCAAATGGGTTTGGCTTTGATCTAGGTCCATCGATTTTGACGATGCCCCAAATTTTTGAAAAACTGTTTCTCACGAGTGGCAAACAGATGGCAGATTACATTCCGATCGAACGGTTAGATTTGCAGTGGCGTTCTTTTTTTCCTGATCACACAACGATTGATCTATACAGTGATTTAACGAAAATGGCCCAAGAAAATCCTTTGCTGACTGCAAAAGACATGATGGAGTATCAAGATTTTTTAGACTATGCGAAGGAAATCTATGCGGCCACCGAAGTCGGTTATTTTGACAAAGGGCTTGATTCGACAATGGAGATTTTAAAAGAACATGGTGTGATCAAAGCGTTGAAAGGGTTTGATTATTTTTCTTCGATGCATGATGGAATCGCTAAACGTGTGAGTCATCCAAAAATGCAAGATATCTTAGGGTATTTCAGCAAATATGTCGGTTCCTCTCCTTATGATGCGCCAGCGGTTTTAAATATGATGAGTTATATGCAGCATGCGCAAGGAATCTGGTATGTGCCAGGTGGGATGCATAAAATTGCTGAAGGAATCGTCAACCTCGGGAAAGAGCTCGGCGTAGCGTTCCATACCGGCGTTCATGTTGAAAAATTAAATGTAGAGAATGATCAGATCCGTTCTGCGCGATTAGCGGATGGGACGGTGATCGAAGCAGATTATTTTGTTTCGAATATGGAAGTGATCCCAGCTTATGAACAATTATTAGATGAAAAACCAGCGTTTACAGAGAAATTAGAAAAGAAATTTGAACCCGCAAGTTCAGGTTTTGTCTTGCATCTAGGTGTTAATAAAGAATACCCACAATTAGCCCATCATAATTTTTTCTTTTCGAATGCTTCTAAAGAAAACTTTGATCAAAACTTCCATCAGCATCAGTTGCCAGACGACCCAACGATCTATCTTGTGAATGTCAATAAGACTGATCCTTCTCAAACCATCGAAGGACATGAGAACATCAAGATTTTACCGCACATCCCTTATTTACAAGATCAACCATTTACAGAGGCAGAATACGATGCCTTTCGGGAGCGTATCTTGATCAAATTAGAAACGATGGGGTTAACGGATTTGAGAAAACATATTGTCTATGAAAATCGTTGGACCCCGGAAGATATCCAAAAAAATTATTTATCCCATCGTGGAGCAATCTATGGGACTGTATCTGATCGTAAGAAAAATCATGGGTTCAAACATGCAAAACATAGTGAGCGCTATGACAACTTATACTTTGTAGGTGGGACAGTCAATCCAGGTGCAGGTATGCCAATGGTCACTTTGAGTGGGCAACAAGTGAGTGACAAGATTGCCCGAAGAGAAGCGGATGTATAGGAAGGAAGGCTTATTTTGTTACTAATAATGATCGTCCTTTTTGTCGCTTGGCTTTCAGGTTGGTGTATCTTTTATCGACTGCCATTCATCACAAACCTAACCTCTGCAAAACGTTTTGACACAAATGTTTCAATTATTATTCCTGTACGTAACGAAGCAAATACGCTCCCCAAATTGCTACAATCGATCCAAAGGCAAACGATCCAACCACGAGAAATCATCGTCGTGGATGATGCTTCCACTGACGGTACAGCAGAAATCGCCAAAAACTTAGATGCAACAGTTTTCTCAAATGATCGTGAACAGCATGGAAAGGCGGCTACTTGTTGGTTAGGTGCAACAAAGGCCCAAAGTGAGCATTTCTTATTTTTAGATGCAGATACATTTTTTCAGACAGACAATAGTTTGGAAAGACTATTGAATGAATACGAAAAAAGAGGGAATAGTGGCTTGCTGTCGCTTCAACCGTTTCATCAAACTGTTCGCTTTTATGAACAGCTCTCGTTTGTTTTCAATGTGGTCATTCTGGTAGGGTTGAATACTTTTTCTGTGCTAGGTGAAAAATTAAAAGCAGCGGGGGCGTTCGGGCCGTGTATCTTATGCTCGAAAACCGATTACTTCCAAGTCGATGGGCATAAAGATATACCTAGTGGGATCTTAGATGACATGGCTTTAGCCAAACGTTTTCAAAAGGCAGGGTTTCCCATCCATTTATATGGTGGGAAAGAGTTGATTGCTTTTCGCATGTATCCTGAAGGTTTCAAGCAATTGATCCAAGGATGGACAAAGGATTTTGCCACAGCTTCTAGAGCAACCAATCCCTTTATTTTGTTAGGAGTCATCCTCTGGATAAGTGGCGGAGTTGGTACGATGTTGGCTTTTGGTATGGCACAATGGCCGCTTGTACTGGTCATCTATTGCCTGTATGTGCTCCAATGTATTGTATTTGCCAAACGTGTAGGAAATTTCAAGCCGATTTTCTTGTTCGTTTTTCCGTTCTTTTTTATCTTCTTTCTTTTCTTGTTTTTGTGGTCGTTGATCCAAACGTATCTTTTGAAATCAGTGTCTTGGAAAGGAAGAAAAATCAAACTTTAGGAGGTTTTTATGCCACTGATCCATTTGACCACTGGAGTATTAGTGATGCTTGACATTCTTGCCTGGTTTATTTTCCATTTAGGTATTTCTTACGGTGTCCGCCAAATCGCTGACTCATTTTTTGAAAGAAAGCGTCGTTGGTTTCGTTCCTTTTCTTTTGAAAAGCAAGGAGTGATTTGGGAGAAAAAATTTCGGATAAAAAAATGGAAAGACAAGCTGCCAGATGGTACTGTGATTGCTAAGCGAGGATTCGATAAATCTAGGCTTGGTAAGACTGATTCCGCCGCACTGAAGAAATTCATCATCGAAACACAAAGAGCAGAGCTGACGCATTGGCTATTGATCGCGCCAGCGTTCCTTTTCTTTTTGTGGAATCCAAAATGGGCGGGATGGGTCATGGTTTTTTATGCGCTTCTTGTCAATGTCCCATTCATTATGATTCAACGCTATAATCGGCCACGATTGGAACGAGTCCTAAAAAAAGTAAAAAAATAGCATTTAGTTGGGGCGCAATCGGTTTAGCTCTGAGAAATAAGGCGGAACCTACAAAATTGCTTTTCAAATTTTTGTGGGTCCCTCTTTATGTCGATAATGGTTTCTTCGATTCGCAGTGTTTATTCCATATTAAGTTGAAAAGGTCTGGTCATTCGGTCTATCTCTTTCTAAAAACGAATAAATGGTTTTCTAGAAGTGAATACTACATAAACAAGCACCAAAATCCATTGATGAATAATTGTGGGGTTTTGGTGCTTTTTAGCGGAGCTTAACACTTTTATCAGAATCTCACAAACTGTCTTTTGTGCAAAGTTAGTGATTCAAAATGTAGGAATGCTCAAAATAAAGTTGATTTTTTTGAAACTTTTCTTAGAAAACGATCGTCTAATTAAGTATAAAAAAAGAAAGCGGAGTGAGCGTATGAAACATGACAAAAACTATTCATTTTTAACGATAGAGCTAATTTTCCTAGTCTTATTGTTCCTGTTTACTAGCCTCTTTTTATTGATGTATTCAATGGATACATTTTCAATCAGAGAAGAAAAACAAAAGGAAATAGAGATAAATGAATTAAAGAGAAGGGAAGATACGCAACTAAGTAAGGAAGCAAACAGGGATTTTACGAAAATACTGGGTCATATATATTATTTGAGGTGAAACAATCAATGCAAATCATTTTTCTGAGAGAGGGAGGTGTCTAATATTTTTAATCGGATCGCAAAAAAGCATCGAGTCAAATATTATGAATCTCAGTTAGAACAGTTGATTGAGACACAATATCAAAAAATGTATCGGATCGCTTATAGTTATACACACAGTTCGGAGGATGCACTAGATGTTATCCAAGATAGCTTTCAAAAGGCGTTGATGGATTTCTCAAAGGTAAAGAAGATTGATCATTTTCAAGCTTGGTTTTATAAGATCTTAGTCCGAACAGCAATTGATCATTGGCGTAAGAATAAACGAATGCCTTTGAATTTTGAATTGGAAGACGGTCCAGGACTTGAATTCATCGATTTTCAAAATGATGTTTCTTACATGGAATTACGAGAATTATTGAGCCAAACGCCTAGCCCAGAACGCGAGATCATTATCTTGAAATTTTTTGAGGGATTTACATTGAAAGAAATTGCGCATATTTTAAATTTAAATGAAAATACCGTGAAAACAAAAATGTATCGCTCGCTAGATAATTACAAAGAAATTTTAAAATAAAGGAGAGTGAATAGCGAAATGGGAGGAACAAAGAAAAAAATAAGTATGATGAATCAGGCGTATCAAGCGGGTGAAATCCCTGAACAACTAGAAGAAGAACTTTTTAAGCGTTTTGTGATTGCAAAGAAAAAAGTGAAAGTGAAACGACAAGTGAAAAAAGCTAGTCGTATCAGCTTGGGGATCGCCTGTTCAGCACTTATTTTGTTCGCAAGTGTTCAAAATAGAGACTTTCGCGTATGGGCGACAGAAATCCCTGTTCTCGGAGAGTTGGTTTCGATCATTACTGGTAAAACCTATTCATTCCAAGAAGAAAAAGCAGGTGTCTCGATTGCTGTACCAAAAATAATGGGGAAAGAAGAAATCCATGACCAGTTGAATCGAAAATATCTCGCAGAGGGACAACGAGCTTATGAGGAAGGAATGAAAGAAATCAAGAAAAACGGGCAACAGATTGATACAACAGGTGGATATCGCATATTGGTCAATGATGAGCGTTTTTTAGTGATTGATCGTTCAATCGAACAGACAATTGCGAGTACGCAAACGAACAATCAATTTGACACGTTAGATAAACAAAATGAGGTAATTGTGTCATTGCCTTTATTATTTAAAAATGATGATTATCTCATTGCTCTTTCAAAGGAAATTGAAGAACAGATGAAAAATCGTATGGAAAAAAATCCAGAATTAACTTATTTTGCTCTAGAGGATAATGGCTCATTTTTATTAAAAAAAGATCCTAGTTTTTATATCAATAAAGAACACCAGCTTGTTATCTTCTTTGATAAATACGAGGTAGCACCTGGTGCTATGGGGACACAAGAATTCATTATTGATACAAATAAAATCCAATCTTTATTGGCTGACCCAAACTATTTGAACTAAAGCTTTCAAACTTTACGAATAGAATCGTTCTTTGCTGAGAATAGTAGCATCAACCGGTAAAATCTTTTTTACATGTTTACCGGTTGACGCTTTTTAGGCTGAGAGAAATAACATTCAATAGTGGCCGAAGAATCCAATACTTGGCTGAACTACTCAACCGCTTGCTTGACGATTTCTTGCCAAAAATGAAAATATTCCTCTTCTAAATCGATCGAATCAAGTTCATCCCAAGCGATAAAGCCCTCGTTTACATAAAAGCCATCTTCTGTCATCTTTTTTTGAATCGTTCCTCGATAGTTTTCTCCCTTTTTTGTTTGGATCGTAATTTCTTGTTTGGCAATATAAGCAGTGATTATGACAGTCTCGAAATGATTCTTTACCATTGTCATCGGTAGCGCCTCCCTTTTATTCATTTTCCTCTTCAAAATATTGATAAAATTCATCTTTGATCAATTGCAGTTCAGCTTGTTGCTTTGGCTTGTTCCAATCGATTGATCGGGAAATTTGTTCGTCATATGTCTTGTTGGTACTAAACTCAAACCATTTTATTTCTTGTTTCAACCCAACGTGACGAATGTTCTCCCAGAGAATATGGTACTGGTCAATCGTCAGATATTCTTCATCACATTCACCTAAGAAAACGCCCTCGATATTTTCTCTATATCGACCAAATTCATCTTTTGTGTTTAATTGGATGGTCACTTTTTGTCGGTAGAGAAAGGACTGTAATAGTACTTGGTCGATTTCCTCTCTCGTCATTTGCGATTGGGGAGAGAGGTCTTTTAAGGCGGCTGCTGCATTTACTTCGATCCCTTTCACTAGTTCATCCATGGCAAAAGCGGTTCCCCATTTCAAGCCAAAGGGGCGATCGCGGTATTCATTGTAATCGAGAAATTCTTTTTTCGTGCGTCGCATGTCCTTCACCTTCAATACCAGCCATTCCGCCAGCATGACCGCCTACAAGCGAACTGCGGGCGATTGCTCGACCACCTTCCAGTAAACTATGTGCATGGACGATTGCTTTGAATCCATATTTTTGTCGAATCTTATCCACGACAAAGTCAATCTTTGCCGCATTGACTTGCTCTTTAGGATCATCGAATAGATTCAATTGCAAGCCAGTCGCATAAACTAAACGAGAACAATTGACGCCGATACTTCGAATATCTTGCCGTTGATAATGTCGATCAAAAATCATCAATAGTGCTTCTGCTAAGACATGACTGGCGTTGGTCGGCTCGATTTTCATCTGTTGGTGAAACCCGGTTTTTCCTGAAACATCTGTGTAGCCTAAAGAAAAACCGACCCATAGACTAACTACTTGTGCTTTTGCTTCTTCTCGACGTAAGCGTGTGCCTACTTGATCCGCCATTTCCTTGATCACGATTTCAATCTCTTCTCGGTGGGTATAGTCCTTATTGAGGATTTGACTATTTCCGATGCTTTTTGATTTAGGGGTGTAGACTTCACCAAGAAAGCTTCGATCGATTCCCCAGGCATGAGCATAAAGTTGTGTACCAATTACCCCCATTGCACTTTTTAAACGATAGTAATCCGCATGTGCAAGCTCATAGATGCTATGGATGTTCATTTTATTTAAACGAATCGCTGTTTTTCGACCGATCCCCCAAAAATCTGTCAGCTGAGGAATCCGCCAAAGTTTTTCAGGGACGTCTTCATAACGCCATTCGGCGATCATGTCTCGGGTATCCTTGGCTTCATTATCCAGAGCTAATTTTGCCAATAGTGGATTATCACCGATACCGATCGTGGTATAGATCCCTGTTTGATCATAAACGTCTTGACGAATCTTTTTTGCAAGTGCCCGGGCATCAGGAGCATCGAACAAATTCAAACTATTTGTGATATCCAAAAAACTTTCGTCGACCGAATAGACATGATGGTTACTTTCGTCTGCATAGGTTTTATAAATCGCATTGATTTCTTTGTTCTTCTCCATATAATAAGCCATTCGTGGTGGGGCAATATATAAATCA
The DNA here is from genome assembly GCF_015556925.1 of Enterococcus sp. 1001283B150225_161107_E12. Classification (NCBI taxonomy): domain Bacteria; kingdom Bacillati; phylum Bacillota; class Bacilli; order Lactobacillales; family Enterococcaceae; genus Enterococcus; species Enterococcus sp. 1001283B150225_161107_E12. The sequence goes on from NZ_JADNNI010000007.1 coordinate 76,966, forward strand.
CTGGGATAAGGAAAGGGCAAATCACGCGCACGACTGATATTCGTGATCCCGTAGGCTTTTTTTGCAGCTGGACTAGAGGCAAGGATCAACCCGCTACCACGTTCTTCCCATGAATTTCCGGGATACGACATAACAACTAGTTTGGTTGTTAAAGGGTCTAATCCAAGTGAGACACATTCAACAGAAGCATAGAACGACTTACAATCAATACATAAAATATCTCTAGAAGGTTCTTTATGATAGTCAAATACAGGATTTTGATTTTTAAACATAACAGTCACCTCTTCTACATGATTAGAACACATGTTCGTGTTTTTTGTCAACGAAAAATCAACAGGAACTTTAAAAAAACATCGGTCTTCTAAAGGATCATTGGCATAAAGAGAAAAAGATTTGAAAAAGTAGTTGACTTATTTCAGAAAGAAATCTATACTTAAACCAATCTTAAATCAGTTTGGAGCGATTTCTTATGAAAATCACATTGAATTCACAACTGAATACGTATTACTTTAGCTATTTTAGATAGGTTTGTATTCATGACATTCATGGGTGCAAACACAACGTTTGTATCTATGATGGCTAAGGATGTTTGAGATGACTTGTCCGCCACATAGATGAAAATCTATAGTGGCTTTTTTGTTAGAATTGGTGAAGGCCCACTGTAGATTTGTCTACGGCGGGCTTTTTTTATACCTAACGAAAGGAGAACCACATCAGTTCATTTTCCAACGAGTTATTTTAAGTAAACAACGAACGATTTTCCATTGTCGATCAAGTGTTCAAACAGTGATAAAAAAATAAAAATAAAAAAGGATGTTATCTTATGATTTTAATTATTAAACCAGGAATTGAAGTAAACCAACTAGAACCAGTACTTTCACGTATCAAGGAAGAGGGCTTGGACGTCCAGATCAACCATGGCAAAGATCGTCTTGTTTTAGGATTGATCGGTGATCCAAAAATTATCCAAGGTGTACCATTTGAAAGATACGACATGGTGGAGCGTGCAGTAAAAATCTCTAATACGTACAAACTGACTTCTCGAGAATTTCATCCGCAAGATACAGTCGTTGATGTGGATGGTTTGAAAATCGGTGATGGTAGTTTTGTGACGATGGCTGGTCCTTGTTCGGTAGAAGGCGAAGAACAAATCATGGAAACTGCTCGTATGGCGAAAGCTGGTGGGGCAACGGTCCTACGTGGAGGAGCCTACAAACCTAGAACGTCACCATACGCTTTCCAAGGATTAGGAGAAGAAGGACTGAAAATGATGCGTAAAGCAGCGGATCATTACGGCTTAAAAGTCATTACTGAAGTCATGGATGAAGCCCATATCGATGTCGTTTGCGAATACACAGATATCATTCAGATCGGTGCCAGAAATATGCAAAACTTTCGTCTATTAGAAGCAGTTGGGAAAACAGGAAAACCAATTGGCTTGAAACGCGGGATTTCAGGGACGATCGAAGAATGGTTGAATGCGGCGGAATACATTGCGGTACAAAACAACCCAAACATCATCTTTATCGAACGTGGTATTCGTACTTACGAAACAGCGACACGTAATACCTTCGATCTAAGTGCTGTACCGATCATCAAAAAATTAAGTCATTTCCCGATCATCGTTGACCCAAGTCATGGTACAGGGGTTTGGGATCTCGTATCACCAATGGCAAGAGCTGGTGTTGCTAGTGGCGCAGATGGGATGATCGTAGAGATCCATCCTGATCCAATCCACGCATGGTCAGATGGACAGCAATCATTGAATGAAAAGAACTACCTAAGAATGATGGAAGAAGTCGAGATTTTAGTTGAAGCAATGAATAAAATCAAAGCCTTATAGAAAAGAGGAGCGTCATGTTAGAAGTTGTCTTACCAGAAAAAAGCTATGAGATCATCATTGAACGAAATGCACTCGATCATGTGTCTGAGTGGATCGAAGGAATCTGGAAAAATAAAAAAATCGCGATTATCAGTGATACGAATGTTTTTCCGATATACGGCGAAAAAATTTGTCAACAGTTGCGGGCAAGCTACGAAGTCGTCCATTATGTTGTTCCAGCTGGGGAGAGCAGCAAATCATTCGACATGGCAGCTCACCTCTATGCGTTTTTAGCAGAAGAACAATTTACGCGTAGTGATGCGGTGATTGCGCTTGGAGGGGGAGTGATCGGCGATTTAGCCAGCTTCGTTGCTTCCACCTATATGCGAGGGATTTCATTTGTCCAGATCCCGACTTCCCTACTGGCACAGGTCGATTCAAGCATTGGAGGAAAAACAGCAATCAATGCACCCATGGCGAAAAATATGATTGGAACATTTGCACAACCAGATGGGGTATTGATCGATCCAGAGACGTTAACCACTTTATCAGAGCGTAGAATCCAAGAAGGGATTGCTGAGATCATCAAGTGTGGCGCAATCAGTGATGAAACGCTATGGCAAGAACTGGCAAGTTTAACAGGAGTTGCCGATCTACTAGCGAATAGCGAAAAAATCATTGAAAAAGCCTTGCGAGTGAAGAAAAAGGTCGTGGAAGAAGATCAATTCGATAACGGGAATCGCTTGTTACTGAACTTTGGCCACACGATCGGTCATGCGATCGAGAACACTGCGGGTTATGGTCAGATCAGTCATGGCGAAGCCGTAGCGATCGGTATGGTGCAAATCACCAAACAAGCCGAAAAGATGGGACAATCACCAGTGGGTATCACTGCGCAATTGATCCAAATGATCGAAAAGTATCAGTTACCGATCAAGTACCAACCTTGGGAGGAGCAATCCCTTTATGATGCGATCACCCACGATAAAAAGGCACGTGGAAAGACATTGAAAATTATTTTATTAGATAAAATCGGACAAGCAAGAATCCAAGAAATTCCGCTTGAGTCCGTGAAAGAGTATTTAAAGGAGGGGAACTAAATGCGTTTTTTAACAGCAGGAGAATCTCATGGTCCACAGTTAACTGCCATTATTGAAGGTATCCCGGCAGGTTTAGAAGTTTCACTTGAAAAAATCAATGAAGATCTTGCGAGGCGACAAGGGGGTTACGGTCGTGGTGGCAGAATGAAGATCGAGAAAGATCGTGTCCAAATCACCTCAGGTATTCGACATGGTAAAACGCTTGGTTCGCCAATCACAATGATCGTGGAGAATAAAGACTGGAAGAATTGGCAGACGGTGATGTCAGTCGAGCCAATCGAAGAAAAACATGTCACACGTCGTCGAGTAGCCAAACCTCGTCCAGGACATGCGGATCTAGTTGGTGGAATGAAATACCAACATCAAGATCTTAGGAATGTGTTAGAACGGTCTTCAGCTAGAGAAACGACCATGCGTGTAGCAATCGGCTCTTTAGCAAAACAGATCCTAGCAGCACTAGATATTGAAATTGCCAGTCACGTAGCAGTTCTTGGAGGGGTCAAAGCAACGATTCCTGAAGTGCTACCTGTGGCGGTGATCAAGGAAAAAACAACGATCTCCGAAGTCAATATGGTAGACCTTGAGATCGAAGAACAAGTCAAAACATTGATCGATGAGACGAAAAAAGCAGGTGATACCTTAGGTGGTGTCGTCGAAGTCCGGGTTGAAAATGTACCGGCTGGTTTGGGTAGTTATGTCCAATGGGATAAAAAATTAGATGGAAAATTAGCACAAGCCATGCTGAGTATCAATGCCTTCAAAGGGGTAGAATTTGGGATCGGTTTTGATGCAGCGACTTTACCAGGTTCTAAAGTCATGGATGAAATCACCTGGGATCAAGAACAAGGCTACCGCCGGACAACCAATCATTTAGGTGGATTTGAAGGTGGGATGACAAATGGGGAACAAATCATCGTTCGTGGTGTGATGAAACCGATCCCTACACTTTACAAGCCGTTGATGAGTGTGGATATCGACACGAAAGAAGCCTATAAAGCAAGTGTCGAACGTTCCGACAGTACCGCTGTACCAGCAGCTTCTGTGGTGGCTGAACACGTCATTGCAACAGCACTTGCCGTGGAGATCCTTGAACATTTCCCAGCGGATAACATGAGTGAGCTGAAAAAATCTGTTGCCAGTCATCGGCAGATGATCCAAGACTTTTAGTGAGGAGACTGATATGAAGAAAAAGGTATTTGTCTTAGGTTTAGGTCTGATTGGTGCTTCGCTTTGCCGAGCCATCAAAGGATCGAATGTGACTCTTTATGGATGGGATCATTCAGCAGAAACAAGAAAAATTGCAGAAGAAGTCCAATTAGTGGATCATCTGGTGTCTGGGATCGAAGAAGCAAGTCAAATGGATGTCATTTTATTAGCGGTTCCTGTACAAGTTAGTTTGGACTATTTGCAACAATTAGCGACACTTCCGCTAAAGGAAACTGTATTGGTCAGTGATACTGGCAGTACGAAAGCAGCAATCATGACAGCGGCTAAGGAATTACCTTTTACTTTTATTGGTGGACACCCAATGGCAGGCTCGCATAAATCTGGAGTCAAAGCCGGCAATCCCAATTTGTTCGAGGAAGCTTATTATATATTGACCAATGATCATGAGAGTGATCGTGTAGCTGAACTGATGGAACTATTAGAACCGACTCGAGCAAAATTTGTGTTGATGGAAGCCAAAAATCATGACGAGATTGTGGGTGTTTTAAGCCATTTGCCTCATATCGTGGCTGCTGGTTTAGTGCAAACCAGTGAGGAACTCAATCAGAAACATCCAAGAGCATCCCAACTTGCCGCCGGAGGATTTCGGGATATTACCCGAATTGCTTCCTCCGACCCCAAAATGTGGACAGATATTTTATTGACAAATCAAGAAATCATGCTCTCCTTACTAGCAGAATGGCAATCCTCCATGGAAACATTGAAAACACAACTTGCGAAAAATGATGAAGATGCCATTTATCGATTTTTTGCACAAGCGAAGCAGACAAGAGATCAGTTGCCGAAGAAACGACAAGGAACGATTCCAGCATTCTATGATCTATACGTTGATATTCCGGATATTTCCGGTGCAGTTGCTAAGGTAACAACGGCTTTGAGCCAAGCCGATATTTCAATCATCAATCTAAAAATACAAGAAACTAGAGAAGATATTTTCGGAGTCCTTGAACTGTCCTTCAAAAATCAAACCGATTTAGAAAAAGGACAAGCATTGATTCAAGCGGAAAATTTTCACTGTTGGATCAGGAGTTGAGACAATGAAATTACTTAACGCGACACATGGAATCAAAGGTGAGCTAACGGTTCCAGCAGATAAGTCGATTTCTCATCGCAGCATCATGTTTGGTGCAATCAGTCATGGAAAAACGACGATAACGAACTTTTTAAAAGCAGAAGATTGCTTGAGTACGATGTCCATATTTAAACAATTAGGTGTGAGAATAGAAGAGGAAGAAGAGAAAATCCATGTTTATGGTCATGGCGTAGAGGGATTACAAACACCCACAGAACGTTTAGATGCAGGTAATTCTGGTACAACGATCCGTTTACTTTTAGGGATTTTAGCTGGAAGTAAGATTTCGGCAGAAGTGTCTGGAGATGACTCGTTGAATCGTCGCCCGATGGGGAGAGTGATGAATCCTTTACGTGAAATGGGTGCGGATCTTAAAGGGATCGAACATCCAGATCTACCACCTTTACGAGTGACTGGTGGGCCTTTGAAACCAATCGAATATGAGATGCCGATTGCCAGTGCGCAAGTCAAATCAGCGATTTTATTCGCGGCACTTCAAGCAGATGGTGAGACAACGATCATCGAAAAAGAACGCTCACGGAATCATACAGAAGAAATGATCAAACAATTTGGTGGAGAGATAAGAGTAGAAGATAAAGTGATCACACTTACTGGCGGACAACGGTTAGTTGGACAAAACGTGGCGGTACCTGGGGATATTTCGTCAGCAGCTTTTTATCTAGTCGCAGCAAGTATTTTGCCAGATAGTGAAGTCTTATTGAAACAAGTAGGAATCAATCCAACACGAACAGGGATTTTAGATGTATTGATCGAAATGGGTGCTTCGATCCAAGAAATGCAGATCGATCAACAAAATCAAGCGGCTGACTTAATGGTACGTTCTGCCAACTTGCAGGCGTGTACGATCGAAGGAGAAATCATTCCTCGCTTGATCGATGAATTACCAATTTTGGCATTAGCTGCGACACAAGCACAAGGCACGACGATCATTCGGGACGCGCAAGAATTGAAAGTGAAAGAAACTAACCGAATCGATGCGACAGCGGAAGAATTGATAAAAATGGGCGCAAACATCGAAACAACAGATGATGGGCTGATCATTCATGGTCCAACACCTTTACATGGGGCAATTGTTGACAGTCATGGGGATCATCGCATTGGGATGATGTTACAGATTGCCGCATTATTGACCGATGAGCCAGTTGAATTGAACCATCCAGAAGCGGTAAATATTTCTTATCCTGGTTTCTTCACTGATCTAGCTGGTCTGATCAAGGAGAAAAACTAATGGCTGCGATTGTGCTGATTGGTTTTATGGGCGCCGGTAAAACAACGATCAGTCGCAAGCTTTCTATGCAGTTAAAGAAACCATTGATCGATATGGATACAAAACTAGTCGAGGAGTTTGGCTGTTCGATCAGTCAGTATTTTGAATTACATGGCGAAGCTGCCTTTCGACAGGAAGAAACGAAGCTATTGAAAAACTCGTTGCAAGAAGAAGCGATCATTGCGACAGGTGGTGGGGTTATCCTACAAGAAGAAAATCAACGACTGCTGACAGATCATCTGGTGGTTTACTTAAAAGCTGATCCCGATCTTTTAATCAAACGTATCCGCCAAGATCACAAACAAGCCCGTCCGTTGGCACTCGATAAAGATGATACAGAGTTAAAAGAATTATTTTTTTCGCGAAAAAAACACTATGAAACATTAGCAGATCTTACGATAGAAACAACTGGTAAATCACCAGCAGAAGTTGTCTCAAAAATCATAAAGCAGGTGATGAATCGATGAAAATTGGTTATCTAGGCCCAAAAGGTTCCTTCACATATAGTGCAGTAAAGAATTATTTCAACGAAGGCGATTGGTCTCCGTATCAAGCTTTAACAAATTTGATTGATGCCCAGATCAACGATGCGATCGATTATGCGATGGTACCGATTGAAAATTCCATCGAAGGTTCCGTATTGCCCACATTAGACCATGTCTATGAAACCTTACCAACGATCCAAGGAGAAATCGTTTTGCCCATCAAGCAACAATTGATGGTGCATCCTGAGCATCAACAGACGTGGCAAGAGGTAACAAAAATCTGTAGTCATCCGCAAGCGTTGGCACAATCGCAAGTATTTTTGAAGCAACAGTTCCCTGACGTGGAAATCGAGCAAATGGGTTCGACTGCCCAAGGTGCCCAACAAGTTGCCGAGCATCCTGAACAAAAAATCGCGGCAATCGGACCTAAAGAAGCTGCGGAACAGTTTGGTTTGACCATCGTTCAGCAAGATATTCAATCGATTCGCAACAATGAAACCCGTTTTTGGCTACTAGGTTCCTCACCGATGTCATCTAAGTTACCAGTCAGTACTTACAAAGCAACACTATTTGTAGACTTGCCAGAAAATCGCCCAGGTGCGTTATATCAAGTACTTGCGGTATTTGCAGAACAAAAACTTAATTTGACCAAAATCGAGTCTAGACCGCAAAAAACCTCGTTAGGTGAATACTTTTTCGTGATCGAAGTAGAGATTGAACAAGCAGATACAAAATTGAACGAAGCAATCAAACTACTGGAACAGCGAGCATTTCCAGTCCAATTGATTGGAGAATATCCAGTGTACCGTAGCCGTGAGAATAGTCAGTCGCTCCAAAGAAAATAAACCAAAGCAGCCAAACTTCGATAGCTGCTTTGGTTTATTTTTTGTTGGATAATTTTTCTTTGTTTATTTTATGATGGTAAATAGATATATATTAAGTTAACACGTATAGCACGTGTTTTTTCTTTTCTTCACGTGTCACACGTGTTAGTATAGATATGTCAGGAGGTATTGTAACAATGCCAATGACATAACAGGAAATGGTCAAACTCTTGATTTCCATAAGTGGGTTAAAAGTTAAAGGTGGAAAAGGTTCTCATATAAAAGTGAAACTACCAGGAGTAAATCGACCAATCATTGTTCCTTCCAAGCTACCTAGAGGGACAGAACATGCGATACTGAGGCAGGCAGGGTTAAAATCGCTCTGTTCCTGCTTCTTGAGAGAGGAGGAGAATCATGCTTGTTTCATATCCGGCATTATTCTATTTAGAAACAAGTGAAGGCTATGACTCGGGATTTTCTGTTTTCTTTCCAGATTTTCCGGAGATGGCTGGTACAAGCGGATCTGGCATTCCTGAAGCGCTCGAAAATGCCTCTGATTACTTAGGTATTCTTTTGGCGGCTGAGATAGAAGAAGACCGAACATTACCTGAACCATCTCTTATCAGTTCATTGTCACTTATAGAAAATAACCCTTTTAAAAGTGACTCCGAGTTCATATTAGAATATGATGCTGAAAAATCATTTATTTCAATGGTCTCTGTAGATCTAACAGAATATTTAGGCTCAGAGGAACCTATAAAAAAGACGTTAACGATTCCAAAATGGGCAGATAAGTTAGGTAAAGAAATGCATCTAAATTTTTCAAAGACATTGACCGAAGCCATAGTTCGTGAAAAACTAGGTGCTTAACTTTAAAAGAGAAACTATCATTTTTCTTTTAAATAAAATAAGTTATAAATCATAAACAGATGATTTGCACACTTTTCTGAAATCCTTTAGGCTAGAATCAAGCGATAAGAAAGGAAGAGGAAAAATGGCAAAAAAAATTGCAGCAATCGTAACTGATTTAGTCGAAGATATTGAGTTGACTTCACCAAAAGAAGCATTGGAAAATGCGGGGAATGAAGTGACAACGATTGGTTTTGAAGCAAACCAAACGATCAAAGGCAAAAAAGGTGGCGAGTTCACGATCGATCGCAGCATTGATGAAGTTTCTCCTGAAGATTTCGATGCGCTCTTGATCCCTGGAGGATTCTCACCGGATCAATTACGTAAGGACCAACGTTTTGTTGATTTCGTTACTTACTTCTTGAAAAATGACCAACCGTTATTTGCTATCTGTCATGGCCCACAATTGTTTATCCAAACCGGTCTAACAGAAGGTAGAACAATGACTGCCTATGACACTGTTCGTCCAGATGTGGCTTACGCTGGCGCGAATGTCAAAGATGAAGCAGTGGTGATCGATAATCAATTAATTACTAGCCGTACACCAGATGATTTGCCTGAGTTCAACAAAGCGATTGTTGAGATCTTAGGTTAAACGATTGAACACTTTGTAGAGTCGCAAGTCAGAATAGTGATATGAGGAATAAAGAATTTTAGAATGATTGGGACAGAAAGAATGCAAATACATTCTTTCTGTCTTTTTAACTGAAAAAGAAATTTATAATTAAAATAAGATTCAACTAATCAACAGCTGATTTTTACATTTTTTCAAAATTATTTAAACTAGATTCAAAATCATGATTCAATAAAATATGCGCCTGAGTTTGGTTGTTTGCCAAGCCCAGACGCATGTTTCTGTTTTTAACTAAATTTTCGTCGTACCGCTTCCGATATGTGCTACATAAAACTCTGGTTCATATCCTACAACCTCTAAATAACGTGCATGGACATTTTCTTTAAAGGCGGGGATTTCCTCTTCTTTGACTAGAGCGATGGCACAGCCGCCAAATCCTGCTCCTGTCATACGTGCGCCTAAAACACCAGGTTGTGCTTGTGCAGCATCTACAAGTGTATCTAATTCGATGCCTGTGACTTCGTAATCATGACGGAGTGAGTAATGAGAGTCATTCAATAATTGACCAAATGCTTCTAAGTTTCCTTGCTCTAATTCAGCTTTTGCTTTTAATGTTCGTTGATTTTCAGTGACTGCGTGACGTGCACGACGGATCAAGGTATCATCACCGATCAAGTCCGTATGCGCTTCGAAAGTCGCTTCATCTAATTCGCCTAAAGCTTTGATGTCCAGCTTCGTTTGTAGACGTTTCAAGGCTTCTTCACATTCACTGCGGCGTTCATTATACTTCGATTCTGCTAATTCACGTCGCTTATTCGTGTTCATGATAACCACAGCGTAGCCATCTAATTTAACTGGGACCATTTCATAGTGTAATGTATTCGTATCTAGCAAGATGGCATGGTCGATTTCTCCAAAGCCGATCGCAAATTGATCCATGATCCCTGAATTGACACCAATGAATTCATTTTCTACTTTTTTTCCAGTTTGAACGAGTGTCAAACGATCGATCGCTAAATCAAACAAATCTTCCAGAACAACCCCCACTAATAATTCTAACGAAGCACTGCTAGAAAGTCCGGCACCATTAGGGATCGTTCCTTCAATCACCAATTCAAAACCGCTCTCGATGGTATAGCCAGCTTCTTTTAGTTTCAAGATCATTCCTTTGACATAATTTGCCCAGTTGTCTTTTTTATCAAATGTCAGGTCATCAAGCGTGAATTCGATCACGCCGATTTCCTCAAAGTTTGTTGAGTAAACTAATACTTTGTTGTCTTCTCGACGTGCAGCAACGCCGTAAGTGCCATAAGTGATCGATGCAGGAAAAACGTGTCCACCGTTGTAGTCCGTGTGTTCACCGATCAAGTTGATTCGCCCAGGTGAAAAATAGTTTGTTGTTGGTTTTTCACCAAATAATTCATTGAATTTCGTTGTTAAATGTGCTGTTTTATTCATCTGTCTTGTTCCTCTCTTGCTTCAAGTTTGAATTCTGTAATCGTCTCAAATGGTGTTTCCGGTACCAAAGATATGTCGCCGAAAGAAGGGTAACGTTCTGCTCCTGGAGCGATTTGTGTTTCAAAAGTGATGCCGCCATGGTTCGCTAAACGTTGCCCGCGCATTTCAGGTGTATCTTCCCCAAAGTTGGCAGTGAAAATGACGATACTCGATGCATCCGTCCTGACGCTGACTTTGATTGTTTCATCTGGACTTAAAAGAGAAGCGGCTGTTTTATCTAAGCCTGTTTCCTTTAAGAAGAACGGATGATCGATTCCATCAAATAATTCTTTTTGTGGAAAGTCACTGGTGAAAACGGTCGTTAGTTTTGTTGGTGTTTGAAAATCAAACGGTGTTCCAGTCACTTCTATTTGTTCACCTGTCGGAATGCTATCTGGTCGTAAAGCAGCAAAGGCTTGACTGTTGACCCACAAAGTATGGTCATCGATTGGTTGCGTCACATCACCACTCAAGTTGAAATAAACATGATTGGTTGGGTTGAATAGTGTCAATTGATCACTGACTGCTTTCGTTGTGACACGCCAAATATTATCTTCTGTAAGGGTATAGCGAACTTCTACGGATAAATTCCCAGGAAAACCACGCTCTTTGTCGGGACTAGTCGTGGTAAAGATCACAGTGGCTTCTTGTTCGCCCTCAATGATTTCGTATTGCCAGATTTTTTCTTCAAAACTTGGCGCACTGCCATGTAAGGAGTGACCAGTTGCGGGATCGACAGGTAGTTGATACGTCTGGCCGTCGAGGGTGAATTTGCCTGCATCGATCCGCCCAGCAGTTCGTCCGATCGTTGCTCCGATAAAGGCATCTTTTTCGAGATACTCTTCTGCTGAATCAAAACCTAGAATCAACTCTCTATCCATGAATGTCAAACTGACGATCCGTGCGCCTAAATCAGTAACAGCGAGGGTCGTACCCTGTTGATTGGTTAAAGTAATCAAATGTGCAGATTGTCCAAATGTTTTTTTAGTAATGTCCATTTAAGTAGTCCTTTCTTGGTGCTGGATTAGTAGTTGGTGTAGGCGTAATTTATACCTAGTCAAATTAACTATACCATTAAATGAAGCGTTTACAATCAGGTAGTTACTATTTTTACCATTCAATCATATCAAAGAAGAGCACTTGCTTGAATGTATTTCTGTGAGCAGTATTTAACTTTTTGTTGCATCTATAGTAGAATAAAGAAAATACGAAAGAGGGTACGTCAATGGAAAAAGCGATTTTTTTGAAAAAAGAACATCAATCCATCTCACAAGAACTATACTTTGACTTTTGCGGTTTTTCTAAAACATTGCCCTTTCATTCATTTGGACCAGCTATTCGTCAAGATTACATTTTGCATATCGTGATGGAAGGAAAAGGAGTCTATCGCGTAAAAGATCAGCAATATCAATTAAAAAAAGGGGATCTTTTTTTGATTAGACCGGGTGATTCTACTTTTTATTTGGCGGATGGTGAAGATCCTTGGGTCTACTGTTGGATTTCCTTCGGTGGGGCAGTAGCCGATAAAATCATTCAACATTCTTTATTCAAAGATGATCAATACACGATGGTTTCTTCAGAAATTGCTAGATATGTGGAGATTATCTTGGCATGTATGAATTACTCGACAAAAAATCTAGTCGATGAGCTGCAATTAAATGCGTTGACGTATCAATTGCTCGCGCTCTTATTAGAAGATGGTGGCTATGTTCATTTAGGAGAACAAAAAAGTTATTCAGCCCTCGCTGTTGATGCGGTACAGTATATCGAAGAACATTACAGCGAGCGTTTGACTGTTGAGGAGATCGCAAAAAAATTATCCGTTAACCGAAGTCATCTCTCTCGTGTGTTCAAAAATCACATGGGGATCAGTATCAAAGAATATATGATCGGTGTTCGCATCAATCGGGCAGCGTTTCTCTTATCTCTGACGGAAGAATCCGTTGAAGCAATCGCTTATCAAGTCGGCTTCAATAGTTTGGTCGTATTTAGCCGCATGTTCAAGAAATTCACTGGTGAGACGGCGACAAACTATCGTAGACGAATGAATAACGAAAAGATCAAAGGAGTTTCCGCAGAACAATTAAAAAAGCAATTAGAAGAACAAGCCATCATTTCTTGGGCAACCTAAGACATAAAGGCATTGTTGACTGGGTTTTTCTTGGGATATGCTAGACTAGAAAACGGGAGGAAAAAGCTATGAAAACATTGATTATTGTCAGCCATCCGACAATTGATACATCGTTGAACCAACAGTTTTTTAAAGAAGCATCCAGCCAGCTATCGACTACTTGGCATCATCTAGAAGCTTGTTATCCAGATGGGAAAATTGATCTTCAAGCAGAACTTGCTTTATTGAAAGAGCATGACCGGATCATCTTCCAATTTCCTTTCTATTGGTATAGCGCGCCAGCCCATTTGAAAATGTGGCAAGACCAAGTGTTAGAAGCGGCAACAGCAGTCTTATCAGGTAAAGAATTAGGGATCGTCTTAACAACCGGCGTGAGTGAAAAAGAATACCAAGCAGGTGGGAAAGAAGAGTATACGATCTCGGAGTATTTGCGTCCGTATCAACGAATTGCCCATAAATTCCAGATGACCTTTTTGCCTCCGTTTGTTTTAGCACAGTTCATGTACTTAACTCAAGAACAACGGTTTGAACGCCTGATCAGTTATCAGCAATATCTCACATTAGTCGAAAAACCTTCACTGATCAATCGGATCGATTGGTTTATCGAACGATTTGCGCAAAATGAACGCATCAAGGAAAAAGCACCGATGAAGCAGCAGATGATCGAAACGATGTTAGAAGAAGCCAAAGAAAACATTGAAGATCTGACATTTATACTACAAGAGATGAAAGGAAGGACCTTATAATGGATCAATGGTTGACAGAACAATTAGCCGAATTGAGTACGCAAGCGGATTATGAGGGCAAAGCCTTACTTTATGAAATGTCACGCTTATTTGTCGAAATCAATGAACGGATCGAGCAGTTGCAAGGAGAAATCGATGGAGAATCTTGGAATCATCAAAAATGGTGATTTTTCTTCAGTAATAACAGAATAAAAAATGTTCATAACGCTTATTATTTGCTACAATGGAACTACAAGAAAGTTGGTAACGCTATTTTTTTTACAGAAATAACAGGTGGTGAATAAAATGAATGAAGAAAATGAACAGCGTGGCAATGTTCGATCAGCTCGAAGACAACAACAGAAACAAGCATCACGCATGCGTATGATGAAAATCGGTGCCGCTGTTGCAGTAGTCTTACTACTGGTTGGTGCAGGTACTGGATTATATCTCCATAGTAGAAACAATGCCAGTGAAAACTCGGTAGCAAAGACGAGTGAAACGACGCAATCGTCCACAGCTTCAACTACTGCTTCATCGGAAACTGAAGCAACACAAGAAAGTAGCGAAGCAACAGAACCTTCAGGAGCTATTTCTGAACAACTACAAGCAGTCGTTGCAGATTATTCGAAAAAAATCGAAGATAAAACCCCAGTGTTGATCGAAGAATACCAGGCAGAGATCCAAAACAATCAAGACGGTGTCAATGGTCTTTCGGTCATTGCCAATCGAAAAGCTAGAGAACTTCAAGCCTTATCGGATGAAGGAATCAGTAAATTAAGAGGGATGTACCAAGATGCTTCCAACAAAGAGGATATCGACCTAGATACCATGATCAATCAGCTATCTGCAAGTTACACGGCACAGGTCGCTCGGATCTCCGATATTTATCTGCGAACAAGTGCGGAACTTCAAGCAGCGACACCTAGTAGCGAATCTTCTTCGGAAGAGACGACACCTTCGACAGAAGCGACACCAGAAACAACAGAAACGTCGGAGTCACAAGCCAATCAGTACACGGCACAGTCCACAGAAGATACGAGCAATCAAGCCAATCAAGCAGCTACAACCGTTGTACGTGAAGGCGAAGGTCCAAATCAAATTGCGCAACGGACGGGTGTACCAGTTGAGACGATTTTGTCCTTGAATGGCATGACGATGGATGATTTCTTCTTTAACCCTGGTCAAGAATTACGTTTGAATTAGGATAATCAAGAAGAAAGATTCAACTTCAATTGATTAGATGAAGTCACAAAAATGGTTCTTTTTGCCAATTTTTGTGGCTTTTTTGTTCTAAATACGTTTCGTTCTCCACTGGCTCGTCATGAGTGGGTTGTGATTGGTTGTTTTTTTGTTAAGATAAAGAAGTGAATGTAACCGTAAAGGAGAATATCATGAAAAAACGAGAATTCATTGTCCAAGATTTATTGAGTAAAATCTATCAGGAAGAATTCAAAGATGGAAAATTACCGAATCAACGAAAACTAGCGGAAATCTATCATGTTTCTCGCTTTACGATCCAACAAGCGATCAAAAACCTAGAAGAAATCGGTATTGTCCGTGTCGTTCAAGGATCAGGCATCTTTATCCATGAGAAATGGGTCAAAAATCCCTTGATCTTCAATTCTTTGACACGTACCCCTTATGATCGAATCCATTCAAAAATGATCAGTTTAAACAAAGCACCAGCAACAGCTGATGAGCAAAAAATCTTTCAACTTGATGAAGGCGCCGAAGTTTGGACATTTGAACGTATTCGAATCGTTGATTATAAAATCGAGCAGTTAGAAATGTCAAAAATGCCGGTAGCAATGTTTCCCGACCTGTCCCAAGAAATCATCGAGCATTCCATCCAAAAATATGTGGAACAAAAAGGCTATCGGATTTCTCACTATATCACGAGTTATGACCCAATCACGACTTCCAAAGAACAATCAAAAATATTGCTATGTAAACGCGGTACACCAGCCATGCAAATCACGAACCGAGCTATATTAGAAGATGGACAAGTCTATGAATACAGCAGTATCATTGCCATCGACTACTCAGTGACTTACATCCGCCCCTTTGACCGTGAGATCCATCGGTCGAGGATTGATTGAGGGGTTGAGTAGGATCAAAATAGTTTAATGAAAAAACTTCTGTAAAAATATAGCTTTTTTGAAAGGTAAGGGAGAAAACATTAAAACGAATTAGTTGATAGTAATTGTGAAGAAAGCACTGATGAAACGTAAAACGAAATCATCAGTGCTTTCTTACAAATGCTTGATAAGTGAAGTAAGTTATATCTATTATTTATAATAGAAAATATAAAACACAAAAAAATAACTTACAATAAGTATGAACCAAATAAGTCTTTCAACTATTTGAGCTATTGTTGATTGATTGTATGTAAAGATAATACCAAATTTATAGTTTCTGTTACTACGTATAAAAAAACTCTGTAAACCTAGCGTGAGCATGATAAGTAACTTCATGATCAGATTCGATAGCTGATATGATTGATCGTTAGTTGTTAGGAAAAAAGTATACAAAGTTAAAAGTTGTAACAACCAAATAACTTGAATAAGTTTACTCCCAGCTTGGGTTTTATTCGACATAGATGTTCATTCTCCTTAAAATTATTATTGTGATTTAAGTTGATTATATGCCTTTTTTAAGTCAATATTCAATAAGTGTTTAATGAGAATGTGGCATTAAATAAAAGATTAAGAAGGTCTGAGACACTCTATTGATTTATTTTTGTATTAGTATCTTTTACGTTGTAAAATTTATTTTGTGAGGAGTGATAAATGATGTTTAATGTAAAAGCTCGTAAAGTAGGGAATTCTATCTATATTTCAATTCCTAGACAGTATCAGGTTGAAGCTGGATCAGAATATGTCGTATATAAATCTAAGAATGGAGGATTAATATTCACACCAAAAATAGAAAATCCATTTTTATTGGATGAACCATTTCAAAAGGATGAAGATGAGGTATGGCAAACAATAGCAAAAGAGGAGATTGGGAAAAATGTATGAACCTCAACAAGGTGATTTGATCTGACTTAATTCTACGCCTTCTTTTGGCAGGGAAATAAGAGGGAAGCACCCAGCTTTAGTTGTTTCCTCAAATGCTTACAATAAAAAAACGAACTATATTATTGTCTGTCCGGTAACGACTGGGGGAAACAACTTTTCTGGGTATGTTTCTTTGAATGATTACAAGATACGTGGAAGAGTGAACTCAACACAAATTCATATAAGAGAAGACGATTTTCTTCAAGTCAAACAGATTTTAGATTATTCTTTAGAAATTGATTTTTGAGAATTATGTTTTACATAAAAAGCTACTAAGGTTTACACGTGTATTCATTATTGTAATAATAGGTATACAGCGGAACCAAAAAAAGCTATCCTTACATGTTTTGTGTAAGGATAGCTTTTTTGGGAATTACGGTGTCACGATCGTGCCGTCTGGTGTACGGCTTTGTGTCCATTCGTGTGGTCGATAGACAACTGGAAATTCTGCCGCCTGTTCTTCATTGAATGTGACACCGATCCCACTTTGTTCGATCGGGTAGAAAAAGCCTTTTTTTGGTGTGGGGATATTTCCGAAAAGTTGTTTCGTATTTTCAGGAATATCGATGTTTTCTTGGATCGCCGCATTGTGCAAGTGGATGTTCAAATGCGTATTCACTGCTAAGCCGATTGGTGTGATATCAGATGGCGTATGCCAAGCGATTCGTATCCCCATCGCTTCGCAAAAGTGTGCCAATTTCAAGGCAGGAGTGATCCCGCCGATTTGTGAGACATGGGCACGCATATAGTCGATTTGGCGATTGCGAACTAATTCTTTCCATTCCATTGGATTATTGAACAATTCCCCAGTAGCAATCGGAGTCGTTGATTGACTTCGCAATTGAGCCAACCATTCATTTTGGTTTGGGGGTAGAATATCTTCTAAAAAGAAAAGATTGTACTTTTCTGCTTTTTTTGCAAAACGGATCGCTTGATTAGGATGCAAGCGTTCGTGAACATCATGTAACATTTGGAAACGATCGCCATATTTGTTTTGGATATGTTCAAACATGGATAGCGTAGTAGACATGTATTCTTCTTGATCGAAATAAGAGCCAGCAAGTGGTTGTTCAGGTGTTGCTAAATTCGTTGGATTTCCCCCATAAAAACCTAATTGACAACGAATATAGCGATACCCTTGTGCGAGAAATGTTTCGATTTCACGATCGAGGTCCTCTAGATTATCTGCGACAGCATGCGTATACGCAGGAATTGCTGTTCGAGCTTTTCCGCCGAATAACTGATACAATGGCATATCAGCGATTTTCCCTTTGATATCCCAGAGCGCCATATCGACACCTGAAATGGCGTTATTTGTGATTGGCCCATTCCGCCAGTAAGAATTGACATTCATGACTTGCCAAAGGTCTTCGATTTGATTCGCATCGCGTCCAATCAGTAAAGGTTTTAAGTATTCTTCAACTACGGTCTGGACAGCCAAAGGACGGAATTGGAAAGTGCCGCAACCAAAACCGGTCACGCCTTTATCTGTTTCAACTTTTACGACTAACAAGTTGTGACGATCTGGTTTGATTGCGTAACTTTTTATATTTGTAATGATCGTTGGTGTCATTTTTTTCACTCCAATATACATAAATATGAATCATGTGCATCCTCATTGAAACATGGGGAAGAACATCCTGTCAATTTGGTCTAATAAAAACATCTAAACCAACTAAAAATCAGTCCAATTTTACGTCACTATTTTTTAAAACGTTGATATTAAAGCTTTTTTTATGGTTATTTACTAAAAAGGACTGGTTTTACAAGTGGCGTTCCACATGCTACTATTTGGGTGAAAGCGGAAACAGGAATTATTGTTTGATGAGAATAAGGGGGAGAACAAGTGAAGCATGAAGAAATAGCAAAACAAATCATACAACATGTGGGTGGAGCAAGTAATATCAACAACGCTTGGCATTGTATGACACGATTACGGTTTGATTTAAAAGATGAGAAAAAAGTGGATTATGCTGCGTTGGAAAAAACACCTAAAGTGGTGGGGACAAAATATCAAAGCGAACAACTGCAAGTTGTGATCGGTACAGAAGTCGCTGACTATTTTGCACCAATTGCGAAAGAATTAGGGTTAGATGAAACAAGTGAACGAAGTGAAGGAGAGAAAAAAGGAGTCGTATCCTTATTTATGGATACTGTTTCCGGTGTATTTGGTCCGATCGTACCAGCAATTGCTGGGGCAGGAATGATCAAGGGTTTGATGGCCGGTTTAGTGGCATTGAATGTCATTTCGAATCAGACGGATACGTATTTGATCATTGATATGATTGCGAGTGGCGTATTTACTTTCTTGCCATTTTTCGTTGCTGCTTCTGCCGCTCGGATCTTCAAAACGAATCCATATTTAGCGATTGCGATCGCTGCAACTTTACAATTTCCCACCATGACGACAGCGGTTGCTGAAGGTTCGATCTCTGCTTTCCAACTGTTTGGTATCATTCCAGTTCCTGTCTTTAATTATGCAGGAACAGTTATCCCGATCATTTTTGCGGTATTAGCACTCAGCTACATTTATCGTTGGGTGGATAAGCTGTTGCCACAAGTGTTACGGACGGTGTTCACACCAACCATTTCCCTGTTTGTTGCAGGATTATTGACACTAACAGTGATTGGTCCAATCAGTATTCATTTAGGTAACCTCTTAGCAGCTGGTGTGGCATGGTTATTCTCAATCTCGCCAGTGTTAGCTGGTATCGTGGTCGGTGCGATCCGTCCAATTGCAATCTTTACTGGATTGCATCATGCGATGACCCCAATTGCCTTACAAAATTTTGCGAATCAAGGCTATGACATGTTGATGCCGATGATGTTTATGGCAAACATGGCGATCACTGGGGCGACAGCGGCTATTTACTTGAAAGTGAAATCAAAAGAAGAAAAATCATTGGTTCTATCTTCTGCTGTTTCTGGTCTATTAGGAATCACTGAACCTGCACTTTTCGGGATCTTATCAAAATACAAGAAAGCGTTTATGGCAGCAACGATCGGTAGCTCGATCGCTTCAGCGTTTATCAGTTTCTTCGGTGTTCGGATCTACGGCTATATTTTATCAAGTATTTTTAGCTTACCCGCCTATATTGGTCAGTATTTTGTGTTTGCGGTACTTGGGATAGTGATTGCCTTGGTTTCCTCTTTTGCGATCACTTATTTCTTAGTACCAAATGAACAAGCAGAAGATACTGAGTACACGAACGAAGTGAATCTACACGCTGTGGCTAAAGGGGAATATATTCCTTTAGAAGATGTGCCAGATGAAGTTTTTTCAACGAAAATGATGGGGGATGGTTTTGCAATCGAGTCAATCGATGGCGCCATCTTTGCACCGGTCAGCGGAAAAGTCACTACGATTTTCCCTTCCAAACATGCGTTAGGAATCAAAACAAATAATGGCGTAGAAGTCTTAGTCCATATGGGAATTGATACTGTCAACTTGAATGGGGCAGGATTCGATGTACTTGTAAAGGTCGGTGATCAGGTGACAGTGGACACCAAAATTGCTCAAATGGATTTGCCGTATATCCATAGTCAAGGGAAAAAGAGCATGGTCATCGTTGTGATCACGAACATGGATCGTGTGTCGAAATTTTCAGGTGAACGAAACTTAGAAGGGCAGCACCAAGCTGGAGCGCTCTTGGAACGCGCTTTGTTGAATGGATAAATGAACGAGTAACAAAAAACACACGTAGCCTTTAAAGGTTGCAGTGATCCTCAAAAGTTAGATTTTTTTGGTCTAACTTTTGGGGGTTGCTACACCTTTGAAGGTGGGCGTGTGTTTTTTTGATTTCTAAATGAAATCAAAAGTTGGATGGATGATTTTTATTTGCTTGACAGATGATGAAATGATTTAATCAATAGAGATGAGAGAGTAGCAGAAAATTCCTAGGAGAAAAGAGGAGAACAAATGGAACATAGAATTAAATTGTTCACTAATAATATCCAATTAGAAGAAGTTTCGTACAAAGAAACTGCCAATACTTCTATCCATCTATGTGGTACCTTTCTAATAGATTCAGAAACAGACTGGGTATTTCGTATGGAAGATTATAATCCGACTTATCTGGTACAGGTAATCGATGAGCAACATACTGAAACAAATAGCATACATGTAGAAAATAAAAATAATTTTACTTGTGTATCCTCGAAAAAATTAGTTTTTGATTTTTCAGAAGAATGGGTAGGGACAGTTTTGAAAATAATAAAAGCGAAAAATTTATATTTTTCTGAAACGAAGTTATTTAAAATAACTTTAAATGTTATTGATTTGTTAAAAAAAGAAAAAGTTGAAGTTGGTCATATTTATATAAGTATTTGAATGTAGTCTGTATCATTCGTATATTTGTCCTTTATTTCTTGTCTATTTACGTTTTTTTGCTATTTTTTTATTGGCGGTAAGTGATATTTTAAATGGATAAAAGTTTGGATATGAGTGGAATGGCTTATTTACGCTTGTTAAACTATCTCAGGTTGTTTTATTTGATGTTTTTTTAAAAATAAATTAATCTTATTTTAAGAAGCGGTAAGCGCTTTTTAAATAATCTTAGGAGGAGATATGTATGACTGGAATTGACGGAGGGATCACTATCCCAGAATCGCCAACAATTACTGATGAACACAAGAAGCTGGTAGAAGAAGCTCGTAAAACGCTAATGGACAGTAGTAAAGCAATACCTTTTGCACTATTAGGCACACAAGTAGTTACTGGGACAAACTATTGGATCTTGTGCAAAGTCAACATGTTAGGCCCAACTCAGAATGAAAAATTAGTGACTTACAAAATCAACAAAAATTTACAAGATGAAGTGACACTTTTGGAAGCGGTGACATTTGAATTTTAAGTAAACGTACTTTCTAAGAAATCCATACTTTCAATGGAAAATTTGAGAATAGGAGCCTATAACAATGGATAAATCGAACGAAATGCTCATGTTGGATATCATGGATGACGGAATATTAGAAAATTTTCAAGTAAAAGACCGATTAGTTAATTCATCGATTCATACGGAAGAGTTAAGAGAAATCCATGTTCAGCGAGGAAAAGGAAAGTTGGTACAGGGTGGTGCACGAATTTCACGTGGTGTAACTGGTAGTCTAACAGTCGATATCAAAGTTCATACGATCAGTCAGGAAAATTTTAAAGAAATTGTTAATCAAGTCACAAGGAACTACAAATCGGAACACCATGAAGAACTAGAACAACATTCAAGGCAAAACACAAGCCGTACTAGTTGGTTGTTAGGCTTGTTTGGGGTAGCTAGTGGAAATAGTTATGATAACTATCAGAATCAAAAATCATTTACTGCTTCTCTCGAAGACACTGTTCTTCGTAATTCAGTCAAAGAGATTTTTAATAAAGCAGAAGAAGAGTGCACGGTCACAGGTTCGTTCACAATGGTTGGTATGGGAACAGAAACAACAGCAACTGTTTTTGCAGAAATCATGGTGATTGAATCTGCAGATAGAAAAGAAAAAATCCAAATCGTGAGTGATCGAGCGACAGTTGGAGATATCAATACAGGGTCAGGAGCAAATGTTCGTTTAGAATCCGATGATCACCTAGATATTGTTTCGTTTATGTAGGTCGGGAAAACACAAACATGTATAAATAACTAGGGATTCATTGTCAATAACTCTGTAAATTTTTTCATGTAGAATAGAGATTTCCTAACTATCTTTTGCTCGTTGGGATAAAACGATAAGTAGGCGCAACACTTTTGATTATTAAGCTTCCCCATAGAGTCGATAAGGAATTTCCCTCGTTCCAAATATCAGCTTTATGGGGAGTTTTGTTTTCAGTGAAAAATTCATCGATTTGATAAAACAATCAATAGTCATTGATGATTTAAATAAGAAAATCAATCTACTGTGTCAGGTGAAAGATCAGCAACGACTTCATAATAATGATCGCCCCAATCGCAGATATGTTGGACGATCGTTGAGAGTTCGCGCCCGATCTCGGTCAATTGATACTCTACTTTTGGCGGGACTACGGGATAGACTTTACGTGTGAGTAAATGATCGCTTTCTAATTCTCTTAATTGGCGAATCAACATGCGTTGGTTGATGTCTGGTAACATTTTCTCAATCTCACTTAATCGTAAAATCGGTTGTTGTAAAAAACACCAAATCAAGACGATCTTGTATTTTCCACTAAGGACGTGCATGGCTAAATCTTTCGTATTGGTAAACTCTTTTTCATGGTATTGATACATAAAGGACCTCACTTTGATTTATTTATTCGACAGCAATAGTTGCTATTATACAAATCTCACCAATGGAAGTAAAGAAATTGAGGATACTGACAAGTTTGTCAGTTTTGTTTCTCAACACAGCCTATGATACGATGAAGTGGAAAGATTGCGGATTCGCTCAATAACTAAGAACCAGACGAGCGGAATAAGAAAGAAGGAAGAAAAATGAAAAGTAGAGCTGCCGTAGCATTTGAACCAGGAAAACCGTTAGAAATCGTTGAAATCGATGTTGCTGATCCTAAACCGACGGAAGTCATGGTAAAAATTTTGTACACTTCTGTCTGTCATACAGATGCGTTTACCTTATCAGGGGAAGATCCAGAAGGTGTTTTTCCTGCGGTCTTAGGTCATGAAGGCGCCGGTATCGTTGTTAAAGTTGGGGATGATGTGTCTTCTGTTGAAGTGGGGGACCATGTGATTCCATTGTATACACCTGAATGTGGGAAGTGTGAGTTTTGCTTGTCAGGAAAAACCAATCTATGCTCTGCTGTCCGTGAAACGCAAGGAAAAGGTCTAATGCCAGATGGTACGACCCGTTTTTCTTATAAAGGCGAACCGATTTATCACTATATGGGTACGAGTACGTTTAGTGAGTATACTGTCGTCAATGAAATCAATTTGGTGAAAATCACAGAGGATGCTCCTCTAGATACCGTTCCTCTATTAGGCTGTGGTGTAACAACAGGATTAGGCGCCGTGGAAAACACTGCAAAAGTCGAAGAAGGTGCTGTCACAGCTGTCTTTGGACTAGGAGCGATTGGTTTAGCAGTAATCCAAGGCTTGAAAAAAGCCAATGCTAAACGAATTATTGCAATCGATATGAACTCTGAAAAATGGCCGTTAGCTAAAAAAATGGGCGCAACGGATTTTGTTGATCCTAAAACACACGATCGTCCGATCCAAGAAGTCATCGTAGAAATGACCCAAGGTGGCGTAGATTATAGTTTTGAGTGTATTGGCAATGTGGAAGTGATGCGTTCCGCGCTTGAAGCATGTCACAAAGGCTGGGGCGAAAGTATCATTATCGGTGTAGCCGGAGCTGGAAAAGAAATCCACACGCGTCCGTTCCAACTAGTGACTGGTCGTGTCTGGCGTGGTTCGGCTTTTGGCGGTGTCAAAGGGCGAAGCCAATTGCCAGGTATGGTGGAAGATTACTTGAACGGTGGAATCGATTTAGATTCATTCATCACCCATCGTTTGGATTTTACACAAATCAATGAATCACTTGAATTATTGCATCGTGGTGAATCGATTCGCACCATGCTTACTTATGGAGGTGACACGGATGGAACTACAGAAAATTGAAACACATCGGTCGTTTGGCGGGCAACAAATCAAATACCGTCACCTGTCAGAAACGCTACATTGTGAGATGACATTCAGCGTGTATTTACCAGAAACGACCGTTGAAAACCAAGAAATCCCACTCATTTGGTGGTTAGCTGGTTTAACAAGTACAGATGATAACTTCAGTATCAAAGGGGGATTCCAACGCTATGCAGCAGAACAGCAAATCGCCTTCGTCATGCCGGACACATCGCCTCGGGGAGATGTTGCTGACAGTGAAGATTGGGATCTCGGTCAAGGGGCCGGCTTTTACTTGAATGCCACACAAGAACCTTGGAAGAAAGACTTCCAAATGTACGACTACCTTACGAAAGAGCTGACTGAGATCATCTACTCCTTGATCCCAAATCTTTCTGGAAAAGAAAGTATCATGGGTCATTCCATGGGTGGGCATGGTTCGCTAGTGATTGGTCTGAAAAATCCAGCACGCTTTGCTTCAATCTCTGCTTTTGCACCAATTTCGAACCCCTCAAACGTACCATGGGGACAAAAAGCATTCACCGCTTATCTAGGTGCTGACCAAGCGACATGGAGGGAATGGGATGCCACTGAGCTGATCAAAAAAGAAACAACCAGTCAACCGCCTATCCTGATCACACAAGGAACGGCTGATCCATTCTATGAAGTCCAGCTCAATGAAGAAGCTTTTTTATCAGCAGCAGAATCAGCGAAACACGAAGTTTTCTACCAAAAAGAAGAAGGCTATGATCATAGCTACTTCACCATTGCTACATTTGTAGAACAACATATTGCTTTTCATGCAACCTATCTGAAACAGTGAAAAGATCATTGTAAGAAATGGAATATGAGTCAGATGAACGAGCAACTAACTGAAAAATCAGAAGAAGACAGAAAGATGCAACTTTAAGCAATAAGCAGTGAAACCTGAAATTTTTTTTGAGAGATACCTCTTTAGTTTGACTAGATCGTGCACAGAGCCACGAAAGCCAATTAGTGAAAGGAGTTCTGCCGGATACTAGTTTCAACTGTTTATAGCGGTGTAATTTTGTGAGTCAAAATTAAAAAATAAAATTAACAGGTTTACTTTTTAAAATAGATGTGTTAACTTAATTAAAGTTTCGGAGGATCCAAAGGGATTAGATAAGAATATTCTTATCTAATCCCTTTTTGTGTTCTTACATTAAAAAAGATTAGGAGGCGCATATGAAAAATCTATTCAAATATTTAACGATTACTTTGGGGCTGTTGATACTATCAATTAGTATCAATATGTTTTTTGGCCCACATTATATTGCTGCTGGAGGAACGAGTGGTCTAGGAATATTACTTGAATACCTTGTTCGAGTAGATCGTTCACTCGTCGTGCTAGCATTAAATTCAGTTATGTTGCTACTAGCAATCATTTATTTAGGTAAACAAGTATTTATGAAAGTTTTATATGGTAGTTTAGTTCTACCGTTATTGTTAACCTATGTACCTAAAATAATGTTTACTGAAAATAAAATTTTATCGATCGTTTTGGGGAGTCTAATTTTTTCTGTAGGTATGTCCATTGTTTATTCACAAAATTCTTCTAGTGGAGGAACGTCCATTCCACCGATAATTTTAAAAAAATATTTCAATATAAAACTCTCTACAGGCTTGTTTTTCATAGATGGTATAGTCATACTGCTAAATTGGAGTATTTTTGGTTTTGATCAATTTTTACTTGCCTTGACTTCAAATATTCTAGTTTTTCTAACGATGAACCTATTCTCTAAGATATCCTATAAATCTATTGAGAATAGACAAACTTCTTAGAGGTAGATAGTTTAGTTATTCTTGGAGTTTAGGAGATACTGTAACGCTCTTTGACAATTTCGAGTGGCTCACCAAAGCGTTCAGCGATTTCCGGAAGGCTCAACCCTTGCGCATATAGACGATTGAAGACACCTTGAATGCTTTCTGAAACTTCAACGATATGTTTATCGTAGTCGTAAAAACGAAACACTTTTTGTCCCCAGTCATAGGTCAATGTATCGTGGATCACTTCGATTTCTGAATCAAAAGTAGCTTATGAGAAATGAATATAAAAATCAAAGAGACAAATAGAGATGGAGTCCATTTTAACGGCACGAATGAGTGTATTTTCTAAGAAAAAAATATGTATGATTATGACCAAGGAAGACAGTAAAAACCTAGGATAGATACCACAGTGATCTCTGGTTCTTATCCTAGGTTTTTGACTATTTTAACTAGTATCGAGTTTTTTAGTTTTAAGATCGGTTTACGTAAATGGATCGATAATAATTGAATCACGTAGGAGATAATACCTACTTCTTTCTTTACAGTAAGCCAATTTGTAGGGAAAACGATTATTTTTATTTTGTCATCAACACTAGATATTATAGAAGCGAAAAGCTGTAATAAGTATCTATAAGAGCTTGTCACATTTTTTTCTTTTTATCCTATAAACAGTTTTCTAGTTGTGCATTCCTTCATTTCTATTTCAACATTTTCTTCTAAAAACCTCCCATCTATGCCCTTTCCTCTCCACGTGAAAAAACATGTTGAATAACCGTTGACTCTCCTATTATGGGAGACTGTATACTTATTTTTGTACTATTACACAAGAAGAAAAAAAGGTTTGAAAATGAAAGAAGTAAAGGAGAGATCAACGTGCTAAAACTATTTAAAACGGCACATTTAAGTAAATTGAAGGTAGGTTTATTACTACTTTTCATCACACTACAAATGTTGGGAACATTATATTTACCTACCTTGACGGCTAATATCATCAATGAAGGTGTGGTCATGCAAGATATGGATTATGTCCAAACGACGGGGGTTATTATGTTGGGGGTTGCGATACTGACAGGTATTTTTTCTATTTTAGCCACGTATTACTCAGCTGAGATTGCGACGACTTTTTCTAAAAATATCCGCGATCGTTTGTTCAAGCATACACAACAGTTATCGTATCAAGATTTCAAGCATTTTAGCGGTTCTTCGTTGATCACACGAGCAACTAATGATATCGAGCAGTTGCAGTCGACGATCAGCATGTTTTTTGAAACGATGATTCCTGCGCCTTTTGTAATGATCGTTGGATTGATATTGGCTTACATACGAGATGGTTATATGGCGTTGATCATTTTGATCACAGCTATTCTGTTCACGATTGTCTTCGGCTGGGTCACTTTGAAGATTTTTCCCCTTTTTGAGAAAACACAAGTGGGATTGGATAAAATCAATGGGATCGTCGGACAATATTTGTCAGGTATTCGAGTGGTGAGAGCCTTCAATCGGACAAAACTTGAGAAGGAACGTATGGATGCTTCGTTTGTTGATTTTGCGAATTTAAATATCAAAATCAATCGACTGTTTGCAGTGATGATGCCGATCGTGATGTTGGTCATGTCCCTTTCTACAGTGGCAATCATGTGGTTTGGTGCGATGAGAGTGGATTCAGGAAACATGGCGATCGGTGATATCATGGCGATCATTGAGTATGCAATGAATATCTTGATGTATCTATTGATGGCTGTTTTTTCAGCAATCAATTTGCCAAGAGCAAAAGTATGTGCCAATCGTATTCTTGAAGTTTTAGATTATCGACCTGAAATCACTGACGGTGGGGCGCATTTGAATGGTCATTATGATGTACGCTTAGAATTTAAAAATGTCAGCTTTTCTTATCGTGATGCGGAAAGTCCAGTATTGCAAAATATTGATTTTGTTTGTGAGAAAGGAACGACAACGGCAATCATTGGTGGAACAGGCTCTGGGAAAAGTACGGTGGCGAAATTGATTCCACGGTTGTTAGAAGCTTCGGGTGGCGAAATTATCTTAAATGGTATGGATGTCAAAGACCTATCACAAGAAGAGTTGCGTAGCAAAATTGGGTTTGTCCCACAAAAAGCTTTCTTATTCAGTGGAACGATCGCTGATAATTTAAAGCATGGTCATCCACAAGCTTCATTAAAAGATATGGAACAGGCAGCCACGATTGCTCAAGCAGAAAGTTTTATCAATGAGCTTCCAGAAAAATATGAATCAAACGTTGTGCAAGGTGGGAAAAACTTCTCTGGTGGTCAACGACAGCGGTTGTCAATTGCACGGATGATCATGAAAAAACCAGCAATCTATGTTTTCGATGATAGTTTTTCTGCATTGGATTATCAAACAGATGCTGCATTGAGACGCTCGTTGAAAGAAGTCACAAAGAAATCAGTGATGGTCGTTATTGCACAACGAATCACTTCAATAAAAGAGGCGGATCAAATCATCGTTTTAGATGAAGGGAAGGTTGTTGGAAAAGGAATACACAGAGAGTTATTAGAAAATTGCAGTGCCTATTTTGAGATCGCAAAATCTCAGCTGAGTGAGGAGGAGCTAGCAAATGAGCTCAGAGAACAATAATACGTATGATGTCATGGATGGCGGAGGAGGAATCTCGGTCGATCATGCGAAAAATAGTAAAAAAACGTTATGGCGCATGATCAAAGCATTGGCACCACAAAAATGGCTAATGCTGATTGCTTTTCTATTTGCTACTTTAGGTGTGCTGCTGAATCTATGGGCACCCAACATATTTGCTGATGCGATCAATATCATCTTTGAAGGTGTGGCGTTGTCATTTAGCGAGGGTACAGCGATTTCGATCGATTTTGGACGGTTATCTGAAGTTATTTTACTGTTGATAGGGGTTTATCTTTTCAGTTCGATCTTCTCCTATTTTCAAGAGTATGCGATGGCTTCAGTATCTCAAAAATTAGTGTTGTCTTTGAGGGAACAGGTCAGTGAAAAGTTAACAAAGGTTCCTTTGAAGTTCTATGATACCAATCAAAAAGGACAGATTTTAAGTCGTGTCACCAATGATTTAGAGCGTGTGAATGAAATTTTAAGGGATGCGATCATGCGCTTATTCACCTCAGCAATCACCATTGTTGGAGCAGTCATTTTGATGCTTCGCATTGATCGAACGTTGACGTTGATTGGCGTTGGAGCAATAGTGATCGGGTTAGTCATCACCATGCTTGTGGGGATAAAAAGTAATAAGATTTTTACAGATCGTCAACGTTCTGTTGGGATTTTTAATACCAAGATTGAAGAATATTTTTCAGGACAGGTAGAAATCAAGGCATTTAATTTAGAACATGAAGTCATCGGACAAACAAAAAATTCGATTGATCAGTTGTATCGAGATGATAAGAAAGCACAATTCATCATGTTTGCAATCATGCCGATCATCCGATTATTCAACCAAATCGGTTATGTCATGATTGCTGGATTAGGAGCTATCTTTGTTATCCGTGGTCGCATCTCTATTGGTCAAATCTTATCTTTTTTCCAGTATATCCAGATGTCCCAAGAGCCTTTGACTGAAGCTTCATTTTTATTCAACTCCCTACAATCTGCTATTGCTTCCGCGGAACGAGTGTTTGAGATCATCGATGAAGAGGAAATGGAAAAAGATAGTCAAGTAAACAGTAGGATCAAAGCACCAAAAGGGAATATCTCTTTTGAGAATGTTCAATTTGGCTATGGGAAAGAACTATTGATGGATGGAGTGGATTTTGAAGTAAAAGCTGGGCAAAAGGTGGCGATTGTTGGCCCAACTGGTGCTGGGAAAACAACGTTGATCAATTTGTTGATGCGGTTTTATGAGACAACTTCCGGATCGATCAAAGTGGATGGCGTGGACACAAAAAAAATGAGTCGCCATTATCTACGTTCGTTGTTTGGAATGGTTCTTCAAGATTCATGGATGTTTGAAGGAACAGTCAGTGAGAATATTGCTTATGGGCGTCATCGTGCCTCGAAATCTGAGATCGTAGATGCCGCAAGAATGGCACGAGCGGATCATTTTATTCGAACGTTACCTAATGGCTACGATACAGTCATGAATGATGAGAATGCCTCTTTATCTCAAGGGGAAAAACAGCTGCTGTGTATTGCACGAGCAATATTGACCAATCCGCCAATCCTGTTATTGGATGAAGCGACATCGAGTATTGATACGAGAACAGAATTAGAGATCCAAAAAGCGATGGATCATCTGATGAAAGGGAAGACTAGTTTCGTTATTGCTCATCGTCTTTCGACAATTAAAAATGCCGATGTGATTTTAGTCATGAAAGAAGGAAATGTTGTTGAGGTTGGTAATCATGAAACGTTATTACAAAAAGACGGTATGTATAGTGAACTATACAATAGCCAGTTTGCCTCGTAGAAATGAAAATGAAGCTGTCATTTACAAAAATTGAATTTTGTAGATGATAGCTTTTTATTGTCTAGTCATTGCTTTAGAACATATATATTTGTGTTTTTTAGCTAAATTAACTGTATCTTACTATTAACTTTATAATATAATAGGATGAGATTATGGTGAGTTTTGAATTAAAATATTTTAAGAGGTGTGTAGATGAAAAATTATGGAGAGACCGTTAAAACGATACGCAAAGCGAAAGGAATGCTACTAAAAGAATTAGTGGATGAACAACTATCTATTTCTTTGCTATCTCAATTTGAAAATGGTCGGCTATCTATTTCTTGTGAAAGGTTCCATCTTATATTATCAAAGTTAGAAGTGAAATTTGAAGAATTTATTGTGTTACATTCTGAAAGTCCACATTCACCATTGCACGTGGAAATTAGTAAGTATATGCGCGCAGCAAATGTGACTTCATTAAAGGAATTAGAAAAACTACAAACGAACTACCAAGAATTACTAACCTACTATCACAATAATTATTCATTGGAGCTGGATCACTTTTTGCAATTGATCCGTTTCAATTATGAGACAAAAAAATCTTTTTTCAATGGCGTTTCGATGCTTGATGCCAGTTCGACACACAGTCATCTTCTTGATTCAGCAAAACAATATTTAGCTGATACTACTACATGGGGAGTGTATGAATTAAAATTATTTTCTCGCATCGCCGTTTCGATGGAACCTGAACTTTTATGGCAGTATGTAAAAATGGCAAATGATAAAAGTGAACGATTTGAAAAAGTACCAGACAACAAAGATATTTTGTACCAAACGTTTATCACCATTTTTTCCGTTTTTTGTTTATTCGGTGAAGCGGACTATGCAACGAAACTTTTTGATCTTTGGAAAAGCCGTGTCATTAGAGAGGAACATATTGAACAGGCTGTTCTTTTACCATTTTATGAGGGGTGCTTAGCACAGTTGAAACACGACAAGGAGCAAGCAATTGAACTGATGGATCGCACCTTAACGACATTAGAGAATCTAGGTTTATCAAAGATCGCACATGATTATGCAGAATTAAAGAAAGTCGTGTTAGTCTTGGGATTCGTTACGGTCAT
The DNA here is from genome assembly GCF_015556925.1 of Enterococcus sp. 1001283B150225_161107_E12. Classification (NCBI taxonomy): domain Bacteria; kingdom Bacillati; phylum Bacillota; class Bacilli; order Lactobacillales; family Enterococcaceae; genus Enterococcus; species Enterococcus sp. 1001283B150225_161107_E12. Next base: position 108,573 of record NZ_JADNNI010000007.1, read on the forward strand.
TATTATCGATCCATTGTTTGAGGACTTAATGAACGCTTAAAATCTCGTGTACTCGAACGTTTTTATTTGGAAATTATTCATTCGATTAAATTAGAAGATAGCTGATATTACGATAGAAAAAGCCTTCAGATCATTCATTGGTCGGAAGGTTTTTTTGATTCAATCCTCGGATAAATGATAAAAAATCAAAAAAAAAATAAATAAAAAAACGAACATCATTTTATGTTGTTTGTAATGATTCTAAAGATAAAACAACCATCAAAAAATTCTATGGTTGTTGTGATGGATTTCCACGTTCTATTCTTAATCATTTATCCTTGCTAAAATAATATTCGAAAACTTCTTTTTCAGTATTCTAAAAAAAAAATCAGGTTAAAAATTAAGCAACTGAAATTAAATAACATTTAATCGGTAAAAAAAGTATAAAGGTGATAATTTTAACATGATTAGTACAGATTTTTTTCTGGATCGAGTTAAAATTATAAATAGATTAAAATATAATGTGATGCTACACTTTGTGTATCAACAAAGCGCTTTGTTGTGGTTTTTTTTATTGGTAAATATACCAAACATATTTCTACAGAAAAATAAATCATCTTAATCAATCATCAAATACTATTGGGGTAACAGTTGGAGGAGGGTAAAAATCGTGACGAATAAGTCTATTTTAAAAAAACGTTCATTGATTACATTGACAACGAGTATGATGCTATTTTTACCAGTTGGACAAGTACTAGCAATCGATACTCACACGCCAGATGTTCAATCAGATGGATTAGTGAATGATCAGTTAGTGACTACTAATGAATCAATTGATATAGAAGAATCAACAGTAGCATCCGAGAGTCATCAGGAAACAACTTTGGAAGCAAATCAGGAGGAGGACGAAGGGAATCAAGCAGATGTCTTACCAGTTCAAGAAGCAAGACCAGTAGTGGATCAGCCAGAAATGGAAGAAGAGGGGGCTGATGCACCTAGCGAAATGGGAAAAATCGCACTCCCGCCTGGGATCAATGCGGTATATACAGGTCAAGTTGGTACGATTCCTTGGGTGATTGATGATACGAGGACACTGACATTAGGATCTGGTATTTTTGATGAAGTGAACGATCCCGTAGGAAATTATGAGCAAGATGCTTACTTTAATGCACCCCATTTAGCTGCGTTTATTAATCGCATCGTTTTAACAGGAGACATTCAACTAGTTGGCTCTCAACGTGGAACGAATAATTATAGTGATCAAGGTGGTTGGGGAGAACTCGGAGGACGTGGTCGTACGCGAGGTTTTTTTGAAGGGATGCAACAAGTTCAACGTGTTGAGGGGATGCATCATCTTGATACAAGTAATCTGACAGACATGAGTTACATGTTTCATTATTTATCATTAGTTACTGAACTAGACATCACCTCTCTTGATACAAGTAATGTTACATCAATGATGAGCACATTTTCTGGAATGAGAAGGGTCAATCAACTGGATTTTTCTAACTTTGATACGAGTAACGTAGTAAACATGGCGGGTATGTTTCAGTATACAGACACACTTACCGAACTAGATCTATCCAGTTTTAATACAAGTAATGTCACAGATATGAGCTATATGTTTATTTTCATGTTGTCCCTGAAGAACTTGAATATTTCTAGTTTTGATACGAGTAATGTGGCAAGTATGACGCAAATGTTTAGTGAGTTAGATAATCTATCGATACTAGATCTTAGTCATTTTGATACGAGTAATGTAACCGATATGATGGGGATGTTCATGAATGCTTCGGCACTAACAGAACTCGATTTATCCAATTTTGATACGAGTAAGGTAACGCATATGCAATTGATGTTTTCAGGTTGTGCCAATTTAAGAGAACTTGATCTAGCAAATTTTGATTCGAGAAGCACAGCAGTGTCTACCTTGATGTTTCGCGATGCACCTTTACAAAAATTGACGTTAGGAACGGGTTTCCAATTTCCTGCCAATCATGGGCTGGCTGAACTTGGAGAGACAGATACACATTTTCCTTTCTGGCGAAATGTTGGTGCAGGAACATCTGAACGCCCGCGTGGCACGCATGTGTTATCGAGTGCAGATTTAGCAACAACGTATGATGGAGCGACTATGGCTGATACATGGGTATGGCAACCGCGGATCTTCTCAAGCCTTACTATTGGAATGGAAGGTCAAGGAACTGTTTCCCAAGATGTCGCAAGTGTTGAGAGTGGTCAAATAATCGATATCAACGCAACAGCTGATGCTGGCTGGCGATTTTCTCATTGGCGTATCGAAAGCGGCGAAGGGACGATTGCAGATGAGAAAGAATCCACGACTACTTTTATGATGGGAGAAGAGCACACTAAATTGGTAGCAGTTTTTGAAGACTTGGGGGAGTTACTATCTGTAAGAATCCCAATATCTGCCGTTTTCAACACTACTTCTTCATCAAACCATCGACAAATCATTTCACCGGACTATGAGATCGGGAATGAATCTCCGTTTGCTATTTCAGTTGATGTAGTCGCACCCACAGAGCTTGAGAACATGGACATCGTTGAAGCATTGAATATAGTGGGGGACGGGAAAGAAAATTTACTGATCCATCATGGTAGTAGCTATCAAACGGAGGCATTTCGATTATTCGATTTAGCGATTGAAGAAGCTAATACTTTCACATTTACAGGTGCAGCTGAAAAATTACCTGAAGGGAGCAGCCATGCAACACCAACTTTCAACCTAGTTCTACGATTCGGGGCAAATCTGTCACATTAGTTCATATTAAGCGAATGGAGCAATAATCTTATCAGAGAAATGGAGAAAGATGAATGGCAAAGAAAAATCAAAAGAAATGGATCGCTTTGGGGTTGCTTCTCTTGGTCATTGGGGGTGTCTTTTTATATTTCAATAATCAAGAAAACGAGCCTGTACCAACCGTCAGTGCAGAGTTGTTACCAGGTTTGAGAGATGCAAGCGACATTGAAATGGCGGAACGAGCGCAAGAGATTGCAGATGCCAATTATTTCACTTTGCAAATTGCCCCTTTTGCTGTGTTTGAGAATGGGGAATCAGAAGGGACGATCGAGATCGTCAATCCGGGGACCAATGTGTATCCGATCGCGGTCGATCTCTTTTTAGCGGAGACAGAAGAAGTGATTTATTCTTCTGGATCGATTCATCCGAATCAACAAATTGTTGGTGCAAAACTAGAGAAACCACTTGAAAAAGGGGAATATCAAGCCATTGCCCGCATCAATATCTATGATCCAGAAACGAATGAACGACAAGGAGTGACAGAAGCAGAGATTGTCATCACGATCAACAATTAAAAACGTTAAATGATCATCTAAAGAAAGGAGGTACATTCATGCGTAAAGTGACACAACTTTTATTGATTGTAGGAGTTATCTTTCTAACAAGTGCTAGCTACGCTGTTCATGCCTCAGAAAACCAATCATTTTTCAAGCGAGTGGAAGGGCAAATCGGTAGTACGCGCACACCACAAGAACCAGGTACGGGAACAAATACCGGACCAGGGGCAGGTAATGGAACAAGCGGAAATAATAGAGATGTTTTAGTCGTAGACACATCAAAACTACCGAATCGAACACAGAGTAAGCCGGGTTTACTTGCAAACTTACCGAAAACCGGCAGTGAAGGAAATTTATGGATACAGTTAGCTGGAATTCTTTTGATTTTACTAAGTAGCCGATTCCTTTTACTGAAAAAAGAGGAACAAGTTTAAAGACCATCGGAATATTTATAAGAATCATGCAATTTGAACACAATGAACAAGAATCATCGTCTGTATCAACTAGCAGCTTCTATCAAATTCGAGATCGTATGATCCAGCTGGATCATAGCGAATAAACGAAGTGAAGTAGCCACCCGCAACGGTTTGTTTTTTTTGCTGGAACATTTATTTGGATCAACAGCCCAGCCTATATCCACCACAAATACCAAAACTCAGTAAATGTTGGTCAAAATAAAATCACTTTTCCTTAGCTGGATAGAAGAAGTCGAAAGTATTGGATAAGATCATCTGAATTGGAAGTGGCTGCTAGCTGATGCGAACGATGATTTCTTGTTTGCCAATCAATCAATAGAACATGGAGGAGAAAATTTGATGAAGAAGTATACGAAGTTATTCGGAACAGTTGCAATGATGGGCACGTTATTAGGTGCAGGTGCTGCTTCTGTCGCAGCCACTACATTTAATGGACAGGCAGATGGAAATATTCCAGTTACAGGTCGTGTTGGTTTAGATAATACCGTCGATCCTGGTGTCAATCCACCAACAAATCCAGATGAAATGATCAACGTAACTGTGCCAACATCGGCGATCTTTTTTACAACCGGTGCATCCGGGCATACCGCGGTTGAATCACCAAGCTACACTGTAACAAATAATTCAGCGTGGGACGTGAATATCAATATCACTGATTTAGCAAATCCAACGAACTTAGATAGTTTATCAGTGTTAGAATTAGCTGTAGTGGGTCAGAATACGACGATTCCAATCGTGACAAATGGAACGGCACTAAGTAATCCAGCAGCATTCATGTCATTGACAAAAAATACAGCTGAAGGTGGAACAGCCCCTGTTGGGACTTTTGGTTTTACAGGAACAGCGATTCCTAATACAAATACGTCAGATGTGATCGTTCCAACGTTTGATATGGTGTTACAATTCCAAGCGGTTGTGCCGACGCCATAATCATCATAGATAACTAGGAAAAAAACGTTTACTCAAATAAATGACTAAAAGATAAGCCATCATCCTCAAAAGTTTGACGAATGATTTTTAAGGAGAGGGCTTATTTTTTGTCACTATTCATTGATAAAGAAGAATCGCCTACTTTTACGTATACAGGAGGAATGAATCAAATGAAAAAAAGAAGCTTCGTCAACATTTTTGTAACGATTTTATTTGCTATTACATTCAGTACTTTTTTTAGTGTCGTCGTACAGGCAGATGAATCACTTTTTAAGCCAAATACTGACCGAGTAGGTGTCTGGTGGTGGGATACGAGTAATTTGAGTTTAGCGCATAGTGAAAGTTATTTAGACTATGCAAAGAACAATGGGATAACAGAGATTTATTTGAATCAAACCAGGTTAAGCGAGGTAAATCCGAGTAACACTTTTGGTCCTTCTGGAACGCTTAATGTAGTTATCCCCACACAAAATTTTATTCAAGCGGCGAGTGACAGGGGGATTAAAGTCTATTTGCTCCTTAGTAATCATGGAACTTGGCTAGACAATCCTAATCGTTTTCATCAATTGATGAAAGGGTATTTAGCGTATCAAAATGTAGCAAAAGATGCACAGTTTGCTGGTGTACATTTGAATGTTGAACCGAATCAATTAAGAGATGGAGCGGGAGATCGTTATTGGGATAAAGGATATGACGTACAAGCAAGAATGATGCAACAGTTGATTGATTTTGCAGTTGATGCAACGGATGCATATGGAGATTACACGACCTTTGACTGGTCGACTGGAATGTGGTGGGATCGTGAACGATATCCAGTAACGTATCGCGGCAAAGAAACGCTACTTTACCGAGCAATGATCGAAGAAGCCAATACGACAGTAGTGATGTCTTTTAGAACGACAGCAAATGCAATTGCAGAGGCTTCTAAAAAACATTTAGCATATGCACGAAATGTTGGGAAACCAATCATTCTTTCAGGCACAGTTTTTTTATCTGGAGAGGAACCAGATAGAGCAGCTAACGCTCAGTTTATTGGATTTGGAAGAGACTATATGCATGCTGAATTGGCAAAGGTACCAGAGTATGCGCTGAAATGGGCAGATGAGGCAAATGGTGGAGCGTCGGAGAAGCAATTAGATGTGCATGTTGCCTTCCATGAAATGATGAGTTGGCGGCATTGGGCGAGAAGGGAGCAATAGTTCATTGAAATAGAACGTTCCATGTTGATCCCAATAAATTATTTACTCGGATAAGAAAAAATATTCAATATGTTTTTCTCCTACGTATTATCTGACGAAGGAGAAGACATGTTTTTTTATTTATTGGATTTGTTTTGTAAGGTACTAGAGCAAGGAAGACAAAAAACGATAATAGCAAATGGATTTTGAGGGAGATCAAGAACTTGGGTGTATGGATATTAAGCAAAAATACATAAATAAATTGTTATAAATAAGCTGGTTTTATGTAAGGGGTATCAGCTTTTTTGGATCATCCATGGTTAATAACTAATAAGATTGGCCAATTGGCAAAAATAGTCCTTTTTATTTAAAGAATGACTTTGTTGGTAACGCTGTTTATAACAGTAGGATTCATTTGGAATCCTGAAAAAATTATAAAAATGGGTACAAATGATCATTTAGAAAGCGTTGTGTAACTATTGAATAAATCATAACTACCATAAGGTTTAAGAAGCAAAATAGAACGTTAAGATCTGCCACTTTTATATTCGTTTTTTCTCTCAAGGAGAAACAATATAGTTTATCATTCCGATTGGTTGTGTTATTTATATGTAAGTATGAAGAAAAGTGTTCATTTAAAAAATGAGGTGGAAAACTTGAAAGACTTACAATTGGCATTTATCAGTAATCGGACGACTAGCCGTTTGTTTCGAATATTGAGTATGATTGAACGAAGACGATTGTTTACGATTGGAGAAGTGGCCGAAAAAATCCAAGTGACACAACGAACGATTGCCAATGATATCAAGTATATCAAAGACTATTTTGATGATTGTATCAGTTTAGAGTCAGGCAATAGTGGAATCCTTTTTGAAGAAAAAAAAACTTCGATATACCAAGAAAGAAAACAACAATTATTAGAAAATGAATGTTTATTTGAAATTATCGGCAATATTTTTTTAGGGGAATTGTCAAATATCGATGAACTTGCACATTTCTATCATTTTTCTGAGAGTACCTTTCGGCGATTATTGAACCGATCAACCGCAGTTTTAGAGAGTTATGGACTAGAGTGGGTATCTAATCCAGTGTCGATTGAAGGAAGAGAAGCAAATTTACGAAAATTCTTCAAGGATTTTTATTATGAAGGGGTAGAAACCCCCTATACGCTTGTTCCTGATATTGAATTACATGAATTGGTTTTAAAAAAATTAAGCAATAAATTGGGCCAAGATGAGGTTGGATCTGGAACTACGCCGGCAGCCTTTTATTATACATTTTTTATCGCAATCAAACGTGCAGGACTGGGTTTTTCTATAGAGATTCCTAGAAAATTGGCGAAATTAGCATACAAAGCAAAGAATTTCTCTCTCCTTCATTCTTTGAAAGAGGATATCAAGAAACTTTATAAGGTCGAATTATCAAAAGAAGAATTCGCTTGGATTTATTTAGTCACTATCTGTAAACGTACCCTAGACCATGAAGAATCAGAGAAAAAGTTTTATAAAGATTTTCATGAAGGCACAGAAATTTCTCAACTCACGAATCGATATCTAAAGGAATTTGATTTCCCCCAAAATATTGATCAAAAAATCACAACATTCTTACGTTCGTTTTTTCTCTCTAGAAAAATAAATGATTTGTTATCACCTGTATTAAATAAAGAGGCGATAGAGATAAAAAAAGCAGTTATACGCTCAGATAATGAGAATTATCAGCGGAATTTAGGTTTTTTAAAAAAAGAAAGGAAAAACTACTCTATTTCTTCAAAATACATGGAAGATATAAGTGTGAGTTTAACGATTTATAGTAATTTAATTTTCGATTTTTATTTACCAAGTAAAACAATTTACTTTCTTCTGGAAGGGGATCATTTTGTTTGTCAACAAATTATAACTCGTGTACGCCAACAATTTGGGAGTAAACATACATTAGTTTTTTTACCGCTTTATTATCTAGCAGAAGAAGTATTGAACGCCGCACATATTGATTTGATTGTGACAAACTACAATCGCTATCTTTTAGATTACATCATTGAGAGCGATTTTCTCTTGTTGAAAGCTGTTCCAGATGATCATGATTGGCAACGACTAGAAAGAAAAATAAATCCTTATCGTAAAACCTATAATTAATGTTTTTCTTACAGTTGCTAATAAAAATAGCGACTGTTTTTTTTCATTTATTTCAGACGTTAATGAAATAGATGATTTTATTTCATTAAAAAATCAATGTAATCTTAGTGAAGTAATAAACATGCAAATTGACTTACAGAATTTTTGGGAAAAGAGTTATCTTCGAGCCCACAAGAAATGACAGTTGATAAAAAGAATGTCTAAACGTTGCTCGCTATAAGTTTCTAATAAGAATAATGCAGTAGGTCAAATACTAGGAGGAGTGGTATGAACATAAATACAATTAGCCAAATCGTTGGAAAGTTATTATTGATCATGGCTTTGCTTTTGCACCATCTCCCGTTTCAACTCACTTATGCGGCTGATCAGTCAAGTTCTTCTGATAATCATGAAGTAACAGCGATTTCGGAACATCCAGAAAAGACAGAAGAATCAGAAGAATTAGAAAATAGTAAAGAGGGAAGTAATCGTACGACTGAGTATCGTTTAGAATTAGTTGCAAGTCCACCAGCTGGTGGTAATCCTAGACGAACTGATTCGTCAGGATCGAATGTGGTATGGCTCCAGGTAGGACAGAGCATGGGTAATATGCACGCGTTCCCCAATCCCGGTTACCGATTTTTACGATGGGAAGTCGTTTCAGGTCCAATATTCATATTTAGTCCAAATATCCCAGATCTTGCTGTAAGCCAAAATGGAGCTGGAAACTCTGTGATTCGTGCAGTCTATGAATCGGTTCCAGGTGGGAATATTACTGTAAAGCATGAAGATGAGGCAGGGAATCAATTAGCCAATCCTAGAGTGCTGACTGGGTTAGTTGATCAAACCTACACAACCGAAGCGTTAAGCATTAGTGGTTGGCAATTGAGCAAGACTCACGAAAATGCCTCTGGGACTTTTAGGGTTGAAGAACAAACGGTTGTCTATACTTACGAGCCTAAACAGAATCTATGGGGAACGGTCCCTTGGGAATATGAGAAGGGAACTGAAACAATCACATTATATGGTGGGGAAGCAGGCGCAGTAGCAGATGCACCTTGGAAAACCCATTCTTCAGTTAAGCAAATCATCGTGGAAGATCAAGTAATATTACCAAAAAATTCACGGGCTCTGTTTATAGACTTGCGAAATCTGGAAATAATCGAGAATATTGATAGAATGGATGTTTCAAATGTCGAAAACATGCAGATGATGTTTTCCGGTACATCAAATCTAAGAGAATTAGATTTACGTAATTGGGATACGTCAAATGTCACAGATATGGGTGGCATGTTCCAATCGGCAAGCTCAATCACAGAACTAGATTTAGGTAATTGGAATACCTCCGCTTTAGTTTCTACTGTGTATATGTTCAATGGTGCAACGTCTTTAACAAAATTAGATATCAGTAATTGGGATATAGCAAGAAGCATTTTTGTTTTAGCTATGTTTAATAATACACCTTTAAAGACAATCGTTCTGGGAGAAAAAACGGTTTTCCTAACCGCGTCATCAGTTGGTTCGACAAATTTGCCACAGATTGAAATAACTGATCAATATACAGGACGGTGGGTTTTAGAAGAAAGTTTAACGAGCGAAACGGGGGTTATCGCGTTTGAAAACTCAACCGAGTTTATGAATAACTATGATGGCACTTATCCAGGTACTTACATCTGGGAGCCAGTTCCGCCTGAACAACTCATTGCCAAACTGGACCCTGTGAGTGACCAATCTGTAGCGATTCACGGTCATGCCACAGAATCGGTGGATCATTTGACGATTACCTATAAAAACACAGAAGGAAATACGATTGTTCTTGAAAAAGATTCTCCTCGTATTGTCTGGGGAGACTATCAAGATAACCAACAGAAAGTTCGTTCCTTCCAAATCAATTTAGCAGAAATGGAACGTCTTGAAACGGAGTCAACGGTCGAAATCCAACTGTCAAAGCCTTCTGGGGATACAACTGGGGATGTGACAGAAGAGCAAACAGTCATCAAAGGTATTGATTATCGGAGCAATAACTTTACCTTAGATCGTTCTAAGATCAACGAGTTAGCTACTGTTGAAGCATTACATGCGCTCATTCTCCAAGAAAGTCGTGCGCAAGCAAGAAATATCTTATCTGAAGAAGACATGACCAATGATTTTCGCATCATTGAGACAGATCTTTCGTTAGATAGTAAAGAAGACGGAAGTTACTACGCTATTCTTGAAGTCGGCAATAAAGCATATCAGATGACGATCGGTATCGATCTGACCTCAAAAGTTGAACATTTGCGGGTAACGATCCCTGTCAAAATGATCTTTGAATCATTGTATGACGGAGAAGAATCGAACCGCCAGTTTGAGAGCCAAACCTATGAGATCCACAACCAATCTTCGGTAGCTGTCGATACGTATATCAACCAAGTTGCTATTGATGATCCTGCTGGAATCGTTCTTTTGAAAGAAGGGGAAGATCCACTTGACTATGTAGAAAGTGATGTGGAGGATCCTAGTTATGAGGATATTACGAAGCCATTGTTGCGCTTGAATATTCAAACTCCAGAGGTCAAAAAACAGTTATACGCAACGATGCCAGAGCAACATCTGATTCGTTTATCAGAAGGAGATCGTACACCCCTTTCCTTATCAGGAGATTTTTATGGGGATTATCCACGGTGGGTTGATAATCCTGAGATTGAGCAAGGAGGCTATTACGAGAACACGCTCGTGCCTAATTACCGAATCGTGTTAAGATTCGTCCCACGAATTTAAAGAAAAAATAGTTATCAAGGAGGTGAAGCCATTGGAGGAAACGAACCAAGCACAAAATAAGAATAAGCGTAAATGGCTCTTGTGGTTTTTACTATTTTCGTTGATTGCCGGTGGTCTTGCCTATTATTTCAATCAATCAAAAGATCAGGTGCCATTGATCAGTGCGGATCTTTTACCAGCAGTTGGTGATGCCTCTGATCAACGCTTGGCGGAACGTGCGCAAGAAGTAGCCGATGCCAATTATTTTACATTACAAATCAATCCAGAAGCCGTCTTTGAGAACGGACAGAGTGAAGGCTCGATCGAGATTGTCAATCCTGGGACGAATGTTTATCCGATTACAGTAGATATTTCTTTAATATCTAGTGACGAGCTGATTTATTCTTCTGGTGCCATCTATCCGAACCAATTCGTAGAAAATGTAAAATTGGAAAAACAACTAGCTAAAGGAGAGTATCCTGCTAAAGCCACCGTTAATATCTATGACCCTGAAACGAAAGAAAAACAAGGGGTCACTGAAGCGGAAGTAATGATTATTGTTAATAACTAAAATAAAAAGAAAATGAGAGAATTTAGATGAAAAAAATAGTAGCAGCACTTCTAAGTACAGCAACAATCGCAGGGATCATGGCAACTGGGACAATCGTAGGAGCAGAGCAAGTGATTGACGGGCGTGAAGGAGAGACGTCAGGAGACGTTCTTGTACGGGGGATCATCGGTGAATTCGATAATACGACACCTGGACCAAATCCTGAGGATTTGGATCAATGGATCAATGTGACGATTCCAACAACCGCCTTATTTTACACAACAAAAGCCTCAAATCATACCACAATTACGTCACCTGAACACACGATTACGAATAATTCTGCTGTTGGCGTGATTGCTTCAGTTTCTGATGTAGAGACGCCAGTGAATATGAAAGAAGTAGATTTATTGAGCGTAAATACGGTGGGGGCACCAAATGTGACGACAATTGATTTGTTTGAAGATGGCGAACCAACGATAACGGCATCAGAACTTTTCAGACTACAAGGAAATGATGGAGTGAATGCAGGGAAATTTGGATTCACTGGTAAAGCAACACCCGTGAATGCTTCAGCGGAATTAAACCCAACGTTTAAATTAGTTTTGAGTTTCTCACCTAACGTAGCATAAAAAAGAATCACTGAAATCCCAGAAAAGAAGGGATAAATCAAATGATAAAAAGAATGAAATTGTTTTATATTGCGAGTTTATTCCTCATTATCTCGAACGGTTTGCTGAATAAAGTAGTCGTCGCAGATACGATAACAGGACAAGTAACTGTTACCGGACGAATCGGGGAAGGCGCTAGTACAAAAGAAAAAGATGAAGCGATCAATGGATCACATGGAAACGAGGACAAAAACCACACCCTTGTCGCAGATATCTCACAACTAAAACAAGGGAATCTGCCAAAGACAAATGCTTTGAGTAGTCACCGTTTCTTGTGGCTGGGCTATTTGCTTGTGGTAGGCTGGCTTGTTCTCGCAATCTTAAAGAATCAGCGTTCGTGTGACAACGATCCGAAAAAAAATAGTTACTAAAAAAACCAATAGGTGCCTTTCAGTGAAAGGTACTTATTGGTTTCTTCGTTTTTTATGGGTTGTGTGTGCGAAAGGGGAAAAAACTTCTAGCTATAAAAAATAGAAGAATTCGTGATTCGCAGAAAAAACACTTTTGTTATTCTATTTAGCTTTCCTGTATGATTATTTTACTAAAGGAAAGCGGTGGGATTTATGAAAAAAATCATGTGGTTCAGTTTGGTATTGTGTTTAGGAAAAATGATATACTCCCCTTTTGTATTTACATCAAGAATTGAAGCAGCGACACATGTTTCTGCGGACGAGGAAGGAGGATCAGTTGGAGGTAGGCTGCTTGAGGATGGTGAATCATTAGCCGATAACGTCCATCATTTTATCAGTGAAGATGGGGCGTACTATGTCGTAAACAAGGAAAATCGTAAAACAGCGGAAGTAAGAACGTGGTACCAATTTCGAAATGCTATCAACGATCGGAATGTTAGCGTTATCAACGTGGTAGCTAGTTTCAATAGCAGCTTTCATTCGTTGGATACGATTGATCGCCCATTGACGATCAATTTTATCAATGCTGCTCGTATAGATTTGGAAAATAATCATGCACTTAAATTGGCAAAGAACTCTGTTTTAGAAATCAAAGCGAACGCCAAGTCGCCTATATTTGTTAGTAAAAAACAATTAAAGCAACCATTTATCCAAAGTTCTTATGGGAGTACGATTCGTCTGAATGGAGAAGTGGTCATCGGAGATGCTTCAACTGAACTGAGAGAGCAACCTTTTATTCGAACAGAAGGATTGATTGAGGTTCCGTCTGGCTCCAATGTAAGGATACATGAAGCAATCGAAGCGAATGATTTATTTGTGATCAACTATGGTCATTTAGAATTACGCGCACATGAAATCACACCTATAAAAATGGGAATCAATGGGACGATTAGAGTCGGTGAATTTTCTTCGTTAAAAGTGAGGCATGGGGGGAGTCACTCAGTGATCAAAATGACTGGCGGGGAGATTTTTTTTGATAATCCACTCAGTATCCATCTACGACAGACGGGTTTTGGTGGGCTTATCGCACCATTGATCGATTCTTCTGCCGTGCTGATGCAAATCAATGCCGTGAGAAATGCCTTTTGGGAAAATTATAATATGAGTTTTCGTCCTACTCATGTTTGGAATAGTCAATTACAGACACGACTTGGTGGCCCCCATGGTTCGCAAGTTCTTCGTTCAAATTCAGTTAGTTTTGAAAATCATTTTTTAGGATTTGATTCCTATCGAGAATATACTGCTGGAATGGAGATGCCACTATATCCTGAGACATTCCCGGAGTAAGATGAGTGGAAAAAATGAAAGAAAATGAAAGAAAAGGTTATGAAGAACTTTAAAAGAATCAATTAAAAAATTTCGTATAGTCACGAAAAAACACTTTTGATTCAATGTGAGTTCTTCGTTAATCTTAAATTATCAAATGAATGGAGGAAAGAAAATGAAACGAATGACTCTTATGAGTACCTTATTATTAAGCGGTATGCTCCTTGCTGGCCCAATTTCAGTAACGAATGTCGCTGCAAGTGAAATCGTACCAGAAGCACAATCATTGACAGAAGGCGAAACTGCTGGTGGTGTTCTTCTGAAAGATGGGGAAACGTTATCAATGTATGGGGAAACATTTACAAATGATGAGGACGTGGAATTTTTTGTAGATGATCAAAATCGCACAACTGCATCCGTAAGAACATGGTCTGGATTTAGAAGTGCCATCAATAATTCAAATGTATCAGTAATCAATGTCACCTCAAGTTTCAATAGCGCTTTAACTAGTCTAAACACAGTCAATCGAGCGGTGACAATCAATTTCCTCAATAATTCGACTATCAATATGAATAATAATCATTCCCTACATGTAGGGTTTGGTGGACATGTTCATTTTCACTCTAACTCGAATCGACCAATTGTTACAAACGGAAACCAAGTCAGACAACCATTTGTACAAGGTGTCTCTGGTTCAACAGTAAGTTTTTCTGGGAATACGTTGGTTGTTGGGAATGAACAAACAAGACAGAGACAACAACCATTTATCCGAACAGATGGTCTAGTGCAAATCGACTCTGGCTCCCAAGTGATCATGAATGAAGCCATCGTGGCGAATCAATTGAATGTGATCAACAACGGCAGTTTGACTGTCAATTCGAATATTTTATCACCTGTACAAATTTCAACAAATGGTCGGATGTATGTGGGGGAATTCTCAACATTTAAAGCAGATCATACTGGTGGCGAGCCAGTAGTAAAAGTCCTTGGATCTGGACATTTAACAATTGATAATCCTTACCAAATCCATTTAAGACAAACAGGTTCTGCCGCTTATTCTAGTCCATTGATCCATACGTTAGGAACAAATATCCAGATCAATGCCGTTCGAAATGCTTTTTGGGCGAATAATAATTTTGGACCAACACCGACTCATGCTTGGACAGCCCATCTACAAACACAGTTAAGTGGTGCAAATGGGAGTCAAGTGGTTTCTTCGAACATCAATAGCTTTACACAGAATTTCTTAGGGTTCAATGGTTATCGAGAGTATACTGCTGGAAGTGCTAGTCAGCTGTACCCAGATACATTTCCCTCAACTGAATCAATGAACGACTAACGTTATCACGTTTTTACTCCCTCAAAGATTATTTCCATTTGAGGGAGTTTTTTTGTCTTAAAAATCGATACATATTTGCAAATCTAAACAACAAGCATTTCATGATACAGGTGCTGATAAAATAATCGTAAGCCAGGGTTAGGAGTAATCGTAGACATAGTTAAAATCTGCTTAGCAAAGACCCATTCGAAAGGCCATTGGAGTATGGTGGATTTATCATTCGTATATGGATGAGGGAAAGCTCGTTTTATCAGCTAAAAAATATTGATTGATGATTTTCGGATTGATTTTTTCGAGTAAGCGATTCCAATCGGAAGCAGAAGGAATAGACCGAAAAAGAATACATTCTGTTACTTCTTGGAATTCTTCTACATGTTCAGGATGATTAGTGATCAAAAAATCAATTTTATTTTTAAGAAGATAGTTCTTATTTACTTCACTAGCGTTTGGATAGAACACATATTGATATTCCATAAAATATTTATTCGATATGGCTTCAATGAACTGGATGACATGATTGTTGCCTTCAAAAAGAAAGGCAATATTTTTTTTGTTTTTCCAGTAGCGTTCTCGAATGGTTTCGACGTAGATCACTAAGTTAGAAGTGAAATCTACTAAAAAGTCATGAGAGTATAGCGAATGATAATCCGAGCTGTTTTCTAGAAAATGTTGGTACTTACGACACTCATTCGGGAAGATTTTTTGAATAAATCGATTGATATCTTGCGTATTTCGATTAGCAGAAATGCACAAATATTCTTTCAGTTTCGCCGTTGTAAAAAAAGATTCTAAAAAGGTCAGATTGACGAGCTTATTTTCATCGCTACAGTCTAATATTTCTAGAAAATCTTCTGCAAGTCGCTTGCTTTCTGGCCACTGATTGTATGTTGAACAAAACTGTTTTTCAACAATGATATCACTCATTTTTCTCTGTGTAATAATGCTACAGAATAAGAAAATCAGTTCATCTTCAGGTAAACGGATGCCGTAATATTTTTCAATTACGTCATTTATTTTTTCGGCATGTACTTGTTGCATCCGATCAGTCAAGACACAGCGTAAGTGGTTATTTACGTTCACTGTATTTCCCTGCATGAATCGTTCAACCGAGATATAAAGTAAGTAAGTGTATAAGAAAAATGAGGTATTTCGATAGAAGTCATTCTTATACAGACAACTGATTTCATTCACCGCTTGCTGAGCGGAAACGGATGGGAAGATGGTGTGAGGAGTGATTTCAGATTCATAGAAAAACGTGCAAAAAAAATGTCGTATATCTGCTTCTTGACCAATGATATTTACGGGATCATACGTGATGTCCAAATCAAAATGAACTAACTGTGATTGGATCTTTTTGAGGTATTTCAAGAGTGTCGTTTTAGAGAGATGTAACTGATCGGACCAATCGTCAAGGGTATATAATTCAGCAAAAAAAATTTTCTCAAGAATTAAAAAAAGTGGCTCGTTCTCAAGTAAAGCAGTTTTTTTCTCTTCGTAAGTGACTAATTTCAATTGTTTGAATATATACCCCTGATGGGTAGATTCAATCGTGATCGAATCCTCAAAATAATCTCGGATCTGACAGATATCTTTACCGATTGTTCTAGAAGTGCTCTCAGTAAGTATTGCTAAGTCATTCGCGTTGCAACAAGCATTCTTTTCAAATTCATTGAGGATTTGAAGCCATCGTATCAGGGGTTTATTGGTAATGAAATTCAGTTGGAATGTTTTCAATGTACCCACCTCTCATAGATCAGTTTAGTTTAGGGTAGTTGATTCTTTGTTTTAGGTGTAGCTAACTTTAAGTAAAGTATATCTGTTAAGTATAATTAGTAAATAGTAATAATTTCAGAGTATGGTGAAAAACGCTAATTGCGAAAGAATACGTGCGTTGTTTAAAGTATATAATGTACTCTTCTAAAAAACAAACTTGAGTCATAAAAATGTTATTTAGAAGAAAATAAATGTAGTTATCTAGAATAGGAGGAATGAAATAAATGTGAAAAAGAAGCCTTGGTATTTGTTATGGACTATTTTATTGTTTCTTGGGATGTTTTATCAACCAGTTCAAATCTTTGCGGCAGAAGGCTCCTCTGTAGAAACGAATAAGAATGTAGGGTTTTACGGAGAAATCGATTATGAAGGGGACCCTAAACCACAACCACCTTCTGAAGAGCAGGCGCAACCCTCAGATAGAGACGAATATGTACAGGTGAATGGACAATTACCAAAATTAAATCAAGTGATACCAAGTTACGGGTTGCTGGGTCTACTAATTCTTTTATGGGTCATTCGAACTTGGTTAAAACGAAGAGATAAGAAAATAAACGAGCAAGTCGCACTATCAAGTAGATGTTTTACAAAAAAATAAAACAAATAGGGAGAACGAATAAATGAAAGCATTAAAACTAGTATCAATGTCAGTGTTATTAGCAAGTCTAGCAACAGGAAGTATGGTTGTTCATGCAGACGATACAGATCAGGATGGAACACTAAAAACGAATGGACAGATTCAATATCGTGAAGCGGACGAGGAGAACGGTGAAACAATTGATCCAAACCCAGGACCAGAAGAAGTCATCGTACCTCCTACTCAAGAAGGTGCTTTCGCAATTGCATACGTTGGCGATTATGATTTTGGTTCACGTCAAAATTCAGCATTAGATCAATCTTATCCAGCTGCGGCTTGGTGGTTTGACATCGATGAAGAATCAACTGACTTTCCTAATCCTGATATGAATAGCCCATGGGTCAATGAAGCGACAAATCAAGCAGCCCGTGCACAATTTGCTCAAGTACGTGACTTACGTGAAGACCTAACAGGTTGGAATCTGGCATTGAAACAAGAAGCACAATTTACGAATGGGGAAAGAAGCTTAAGTGGTGCTCAAGTCACGTTTGCAAATGGGACAGCTCAAAATACAAGTGACGAATTACCAACGATAAATTCAGGTTTCACGTTGATTCCGGAAAATAGCCGCGTAATCATGACTGCCGGAAGTAACATAGGCTATGGACTAAGTACTGCCATGTGGGGAGATAAAGCCAACTTAGTGCAAGACAGTGAAGTAGATGGAGGATTGGCTAATCCTTCTGTACAATTAAATGTACCTGGCACAACACGTACAGATGCTAATTCCAAATATACGACTAATTTATTATGGACATTGTCTGCAACACCGGCAAATATCAATTAACTAGCTAGAGATTTGAAAGGTTGATAAAAAACAACGATGCAGTCAGCATCGTTGTTTTTTAGAAAGGAGATAACTATGCCTTTATTGAACAAGTTTACAGCATCTTTTCTGGTTATGCTTTATGTAATAATCGGGTTTGTTGGTTTTTCTCAAGAGGTATTTGCCAATGGTGAACTAAATTTTAGTGTTCGCACCATTACGCCTGAAAGTCAATTTGGGGATGATAAAGGCTACTTTGATGTGGAATTGCAACCAGGAGAAACAGAAGAACTCACGTTAGTGGTGAAAAATGTTAGAAATATCCCGATCGATCTCTCGATCACAGCTCATACTGCCTACACAAATATCAATGGTGTGGTTGAATATGGCGGAGAAACGGACCAGCCCGATCCTACATTAAAAGTGGAAATGAAGGACTTACTGGATGTCGAAGATGAACCCATTCGTTTAGAAGCAGGAGAGGAAAAACGGATCGTAACAACCCTCACTATGCCTCAGGATGAGGTAGAAGGATTATTAGCCGGTGGCTTACAACTAAGCGAAGTGGCACAAGAAGAAGAGGAAGAGGATTCTGAGGATAAAGGAATGCAGATCATCAATTCTTTTTCTTATGTGATTGGTGTCGTAGCGAGTAATGATCGTACACAAACGATTGTTCCAGAATTGGCACTTTTAGATGTATTTGCGGATCAAATCAATTATAGAAACGCCTTTAGTGCGACGATCCAGAATTTCTTACCTACTTTTGTGAATGAACTAAGTGTGGAAGCCTCGATACGTAGAGAAGGATCTGATACGATTTTATATCGAGCATCAGAGGAGATGATGCAAATGGCACCTAACTCCAATTTTAATTTTCCAATCTCACTCAATGGCGAACGTTTTAGAAGCGGGACATATGTGCTGAATATGACGGCTCGCTCTGGCGAACATGAATGGTCTTGGGAAGAAACTTTTGATGTGACAGCAGACGAAGCAAGACGCTTGAACCAATCAGATGTTTCCGTTAAAGATACCAACTGGTGGTTGATTGCAGCAATCGTTCTAATCGTGATCATTATTAGTGTACTCGCCTATACGACATACAAAAATAAGAAAAAAGCAAAACTAATGCAAGAAAAATATATGGATACCCTTTCAGAAAATAAAACAGATGACTAGAGGAGGAGGACCAATGCGTCAAAAAGTATGTAAAATGATGACTAAAATAAGTATTTCAATCTTTGCACTATATACTTTGGGTATACCTTTCCTCGCTGTTGCAGAGACAATCGATCAAGGGAGTCAACCTTTAAACACGCTAAATAGTAATAGTCAACCGACAAAATCATCTGAAGTGAAGGATACCCAGTCGTTGACACCCGCTTTTTCTTTTGAACAAGCGGTAATAAAGGGAACTGAAAAGACGGTAACTACCCTTTCGTTTATAAGTACAGAAGAAGTGGACAACGTAGCAATCAAACTTCCGTCAACTGCTGAGATCATTGAAGATGAATTGTCCTCAGGGATGAGTAGCAGTTATGATGAAGCATTCGACCAGTGGCTCCTATCATCAGAAACTCCGAAAAAAGAATTTACCGTACCTGTGATGTTTGCAGAAGCAGGAACCTATTCAGTAACTGTAGGAGAAACGGCGACTGTTAAAGTAGAAATCACGAAGGCTGAGCCGAATCATTCTTCAGGAGAAGAAAAGTCAGAAAACGACGAACCAAAGGAAGAAAGAAATCGCTCGGAAGAGAAACAGGACGAAGAAAATGTCTTTCAAGGAGAAACGGTACCAGTTTCGACTCGTGCAGAATTTTTAAGTGCACTCGCCAATCCAGAGGTTTCTATCATCAATTTAGAACGTTCGATCGATATAGGTTCAGTTATCAGTCCAGAAAACTTAGACATTGATCGTTCGCTAAAAATCAATGGGCAAATGAATACTTTGAATATCGGCACCGGACAAGTGCGTTTATTGACGACTACTGAGAGCAAAACTTTAAGAATTGAAAATACTTTTCTTAATAAAACAGATACCAATCCCTTTGTTATCGGGCAATCGTCTGGTGAATATTGGACCCTTCAAATGGAAGATGTTTCAAGAGACAGCTCATCGATCAATTATTTTAGAGTAGCTGATATCTCAAGCGCAGTGGTACGAATAACTGGCGGTGAGTTAACCATAGATAATAGGATCAATCTACCAGGCGCGCTGTTTACGACAAAAGAATTTATCGTAGAAAATCAGGCAGTCGTGAAGCTGGGGAATACTCAAAATTCTGCGTTGGCATTTACGAGAGCGAATGCTAAACTGACCGTCGCAGACGGAGCAGAACTGTTTATTACGAACAGTGGAACAACTGCTTTGCAAAATTCCGTCTATTTTACGGGGAGCAATGCGACAGTTTCTGTTAAAAACAACGGTAACTTACAAATCCAAGCGGATGGTGCAGCATCTACTTCGTCAGACGCTACAAGTAGGAATGCGCTCTCGATGACAGGGAATCAGTCGAGCATTGAGCTGGAAAATGGAAGGTTAAATGCGACAACTACAGGTGGACAGGCAATTATCATGACAGGGGAAAACCCAACAATTGATGTGGCATCAGGTAGTCAATGGCAAAGTCAATCGAATACAGCGCATTCCATCAACCTTACAGGTGCAAATGGCGCATTCAACATAGCTAAATCAACGGCGGTAATCCAATCGACTACAGGAAATAGTCTAGTCATGTCTGGAAACGATGCAACTTTTGAAGTAAATGACTCAAGTAATGTAACGATCAACTCTAGTACAGGCAATCGGCTGACAATGACTGGTACAACGCCGACAATGACGATCAATGACAGTGATTTGAAGATGACTGCGACAACTGGGGCAGGTATTCGATTGTTGAATCAAGAAGCGATGTTAACTGTTGATAATAGTGCTGTTGCTATTACAAATACAGGGAACCGAACCGAGGATATCAATCAACTCGGCACCACCACATTAGGTAAAAATTCTACGTTACGTATGCAAAATGGTGCAACGCTAGACGTTCAAGGTGCGTTAGTATCTACCGCAGGTGCGAATAGTTTGATTGGACTTTATGGGGAAGAGGCAAAAGCAACTCTTTCAGAAAATGCTCAACTGAATCTGACAGTCAACAGTGGAACAGGAAATGGCATATATTTACAAGGAAAGAAAACGGGTATTACATTTGCAGATTCTAAAGCTGACATACAGACAGTGACAGGAAGAGCGGTGGAACTATCTGGGGCTGAGCCATCTGTCCATTTAGATAGAAGTGACTTGACAACGAAATCAACAAGTACCGGTGGAGCTGTTCTTCTGACAGGTGAAACTAGTTTATTTACCCTAGATAACCAAAGTAATATGAGTGTAGAAAATGAAGGCGGAGCAATTGCTAATGTCTCTCTTCAAGGAAATCAAGCAAAAATGGTTGTTGACAACCAATCACAACTATCCGTCGCAGTTCCAAGTACTAATTCAGCTGACACTGTCATAACGAATAATAGTATCTATTTAAAGGGAAATGCTCCTACCATGGAAATTACTCGAGGAGCTAGCGTGGATGTATTGGTCCGCTCGGGTACGAAGAGAGGGATTCGCTTAGACGGTGCGAATGCTGTTTTATCACTTAATCAAGGCGGAAAGTTAACTGCGGAAACGCAAGCAGCGACAGCGATACAATTGAATGGTGATTATGTCAAACTCCTCGCAGAGAATAAAGAGACAAGTATCAATGCGAAAAGTAACTATATCGCAACCACTGTAAATGGTGTATCCACTGTGAAGTTAGGCGAAGAAGAAACAGAAAAAATTGGGCGTGAGCCAATTGTAGGAGCATCCGATTCAGCAAATATCACACTTTGGGCGAACTCATCCTCTGCATTAGTATTACAAGGAATCAATGGACAGTTCAATGTAAATAGCAAGGCGACATTAAAGTTAGATTCAGGTCCTTCTGGACAACTTGAAGCAAATAATGCGAATGCTACTTTAAGATTTTTACGTTCCGGTCCAAATAATACAGGAACGACGCACGGTGGCTATCAATTCAATATCAATGGTGGAGATATGACCGTGACTAAGCGAAAAGGTAACGCAGGGGGTGCAGCGCAAATGGCGCCAGCAATCCGGATGTGGGGCAGTAATAATCAAGTGACTGTTAGTAATGCGGGGCGATTGTTAGTAGTCAATGAGGGGACTGGTATTGCTCACGATGGGAATACAGGTGGTGGAAACCAAGGAATCCATTATACTGCGGGATCAAATAATGGGTTTTCTGTCAATGATCCGGGTTCAGAAGTAAGAATCTATGCGAATGATGGTCCCGCATTGGATATGAGTGATGCGACAGTGGCCGGTGGAAATACCGTCGGTGGAAATGGTGAGATCAGAGTGAGTAATTTAGGTTATTTTGAAGCTTCCGGTCGTACGGCAAGCGCAAATGCAGGTATTTTTCGTGGTCGTTCAACTACTGTGAATTTCGATAATCCGCTATTTATGGACTATCGGAATAATCGTGTAGGTGGCGGGAATATTTTTAGTAATATTGCGAGCTCCACTTTAACTGCTACTGCAAGTGATTTTGCTGTTTGGAAAGATGGTACAGACTTAGATGCCGATCCCTATCTTCACTCGAACAATATGGATTATACTTTCTCTGGCACTAACTTTTCTACGCTCACTTCAATGGAACCAGCAGAACGTTTCGATTTTGATGCATTTGGTTCATCGGGTTTAACTTCTTATTCTCGACTCAGCTCAAACAATGCACGTTGGGCAATCGTAAATGAATTGAGAGTACCGACGAATGCGGATAAAAAAATCCACGGGTTGATCCGTATGCCAGTTGGTCTCCATGACAGCCGCCCCGCGTGGCAAGATGAAGTGAAGGTAACTGTGGAAATCGAAAGAGATGGGGCAGTGATCCAGACATACGAAACCTTGACACATGGTCACACAGCGGAAAAACCAGGTATTAGTATCTATGATGAAGAGCCACAAGGCGGCGTTTTTGAAATCGAACTTGACGAATATTTACAACCAGGCGATCTTGTACGTATCACAGATGTTGAGGTTTTAGCAGGTGAAATGGAAGGCGATTTTGAAAATGTGTATGAAGTGGAAGATGTCACCGTATTTCCTATCATACCACCTTCACCTGCGACTTTTTCCAATCATTTAGTTCCGGCAAATGCGCGGGTTATTTCAGGTCATTCCGACGATCCTGAGGTAGAGGTTACGGCGACTCATAATGGAGAAACAATCGATCCTACCCTCATTACCATAGATGATAAAGGGGATATCAGGATTGCTGTTGAGAAATTAAACTTAGCAGTAGATGATGTCATCCAAGTCTTCTTAAGAGATCGCCAAGGTTCTGCTAGTGAAGCGGGTGTCATGAATCCACCAGAGACGAATAATCACGTAGGAAACATCAATCCGAAAACGCCATTAGCATTTCGGGATGCAACGTTTGTTCCTGCTACCACATTGATTGTCGGTGGTATGGTCGATGGAGAGCTAACGATCGATCAAGCAAGTAATTGGGACTTTGGGACCCAACCGCTTACGACTAAAACACAAACGTACCATGCATTACCGAGTCAGATAGGCGGTACGGAGCAGGGAACTTCCAGACCGAATTTTGTTCAGGTGACAGATGAGCGACCGGTATCAGAAATAAGTGGCTGGAGTTTGTTCATCAAACAAGAAGAACAATTTTCTAATCAAAAAACAGGTGAATTGAAAGGTGCACAACTTAGTTGGAAAAATGGACAAGCCATTTCAAGCACTGGAGAAATCGGCAATGAAGATAATTTAGGTATCATCCGCACGAGTGGGATCTTGATTCCTAATAATAATAGTATCCAATTGATCGATGCCAATCTATTCATAGAGAAGCAAACATGGTTTTATAATTTTGGGGATGATTCGAATAAAGAGAGCAGTATCTTTCTAAATGTGCCGAATACAGCAAATGCAAAAGCAACAAACTATACGACGCACATCAATTACTCGTTTCAAGCCACTCCTAAAAATCGAATAGAATGAACCAGTCAGTGGTGATTAAAATCGACTGGAAATGAAAAAAAACATAAAAAGGAATTCAATTGATCGGTACATTAAGGTCAATTGAATTCCTTTTTTAGATGTAAGATGTGGCAAGTGATGATTATAAGTATAAATATAAATGCACTGAAAGAGTCGTCGGAAGACCATCTACTCCGAGTCGGTGGAATTGTATTTACTTGTTTGGATCACCACATTATGCAGTAGAAAAAATGAATAACTGTAAGTTTTACTAATGTTGCGTTCTAAATTTTTGTAATAATTGAGGATCAATTTTATTTAGTAATTTTTTCCAATCTGAGGCATCAGGTACTGTTTTTAATAAAAGACATTCTAGACCTAACGAAGAAAATGTCAAGTATTCATTGTAATTCGTGACTAAGAGATCGATCTCATGATTTTCAATATAAGAGGCGCATAGCTCATTTGGACGAAGAAAGTAGATATTTTGAAATCCCCCTAAATATTTTCGAACTAAGGCTTCGAGATGTTGACTGATATACTCGTTTCCTTCAAAAATAAATGCGATATTCGTAGGGTTTTTCCAATATTTTTCTTTGATTGACTCAGTGAATATCGTTAAACTAGCACAGATATCGTCCAAATGATCATCAGAGAACAAATGATGGAAGGAGGGATTTTTTTCTAAAAAAGCTCGATTTTTTTTATATTCATTGCTAAACAAGGTTTTGGCATACTCATTGGTATCTTGGATATTTTTATTTCCACTTTTAGACAATAGACTACGTAGCTTGATGGACGTGAAAAAAGATTCTAATAAGATTAACTCGTGTGCTTGTGTGTGCGTATTTCTCTTGATCATTTGATAATAGTCGCTTGTAAGCGCTATTATTCTAGGCCATCGATTATACCTTTCACAAAAATATTTTTCCTGTTTCGGATTTTCGATACCTCTACGGCATAAAACAGAACTAAAAATAAAAATGGCTTCTTCTTGTGTTAGGTCAATATTAAAATAATCTTTCACAATCGAATAGGCAGGTGAAAGTCGGTGAAACTCTGGATCATTAAGGACAATATCTTTTAATTCAGGGTCGAGTTCCACCATACAACCACATAATATCCGTTCAATAGAGAGGTATAATAAATAACTAAAATAACCAAATGAAGAAACTTTTTGATTAGGACGCTCCAATAGGTTAACAATTTTAATCACTACTTCTTGCGTCGCAATTGATGGGAAAACCGTGTGGGGTGTAATATCTGATTCATAATAGAAAGCAAAATAAAAATTTCGAATATCGGCTTCTGATCCGACCAAATTGACGGGATTTAGCTCAAGGGTGATATTGAATTCTTTTACTTGATCTGCAATTTTTTTAACGTACGTGATCATCGTGCTCTCAGAGATATGAAAATAATCTGCCCAATCATAAATAGACTGAAGTTCGTTGAAAAAAATTTGTTCAAGAATAATAAAGAGTGGTTCATCTTCGAGAATCGCTCTTTTTTTTTCTAGGTAGGTTTCTGAAGAATGGATGTTTAAAGAATAACCTTGTTTCGAGGATTGGATATCCGCGACGTTCTCGAAATATTCTCTCAAATAATTGATGTCGTTGACTAATGTCCTGGCTGTACTGTTTGTCATGCCAATCAGTTGGGCTGTCGTACAGATTCCAGTAGACTCTAACTCTTTCAAGATTTGGAACCAACGTAATTTTACTTTATCTGTTATAAAATTTAATTGAAAATTTTTCAATAGAACTTTTACCTCCTATCTAAATCTTTCTAGGGAATAGAAAATAGAACATAGGCTTGTATCCATTGCGAAAGTTAAAGATATATTTTTGGAATTTTCCAATTTCTTATTTGTTAACAAGTGAGATAGAAATTCAAAAAAAGTTAGAATATTTTCAGATGTATGTTTTTAATAAAAGAGTAAAGGAGAATTGCTTTTATCATAGTATTCATTTAGTTAGGAACTCATTAGATCTAAGTTTCTTACATGTTGAATATGAGAGTAATGTTCAAATTGAGTAGTGGACATTCATATAAATTAAAAGTAACTTATGTTATCTTTTGAGTGAAAGGTTAACGTTTTTTATTTGCTTATTGGAGCGTTCGATTTTACATGGTTATTTTAATCAGTATCAAATGGTCGTTGGTTTCACTTCTATGATCAGTTTTTGATAGTGGTTCAAAGTGTTCAGTAGATAAACGAGCTACAAATACCATTAATTACCGGATATTCGTCCTTTCTATTATTTTTAGCGATCCACTTTTGCACTAGCGTAAGGTAAAAAAACAAATCGCTTTCAGATTGATAATTAATATTACCTAATAACTATATTAAAATAACTTAATGACAACAATCTATAAATTTCAGAAAACTATGAAATTATTCAATTGAAGTATTATTTGAATACTGTAAAATTGCATGAAGAAGTTAGAAATTAGGAGTGTTATTAGTTCAATTTGTTTGTTAATTATTGAGACGAAAGAGGCTTGTTCTTAAGGTAGTCTCACATAAACAATTTTCAAGTAATGGGGAAAACTGATTTGGATCTAGTAAGATGTTCTCTGCATTAAATGTTATTATGGAACACATAAAATATAGAATCTGTTACTTTCATTAATGAGTAAATATAAAAATAATCTGTGAAGAAAGATATATTTTTTTGTAATTATTTTCTTGAGTGAAGTATCAAAATGTAAGCGTAATTAAATTTGGTCAATCTGACAAATAAATCTTAAAAGAAACATTAATGTAGGTTTTAATGTTTTAAGGAGGGAGCGAATGGAAACGAAAAGAATTGAAACGCCTGAAGAATACTTGGCCTATTATGATCAGAGAGTAATCAATCATTCTTTTATCAGTAAACATCCAGAAATGTTTGAATTTTATCTTGATTTACGAACAAAATTCCTAATGACTTATCAGCAAACAGATGCCACTCTTTTTCTGAAATTAGCAACATTATTAGATATTGATGCACAGCTACAGATCCTATTAGAATTGATCAAAAGTACCAACAAAAGTTTATGTGAAGAATTAGGGATGACAGAATCAGAAATCATTTCGATGATCGCCAAAGATAAAAAATGTTTTTACAGAGAATTAACAGGTCTTGACATGAACCACTCAGTACCTTGGCAGTTGATTTATCTTAGTGAATCTTGAGGGAGCTTGAGATTCATTGATAAAAAGCTAAATGAATTATTTTGGTACAAAAAGATGTACGTCATGACAGAGAAAACTAAACAAACGGTTAACAAAGGTGTGCCAATCGCAAGTAAAAGAACAAAGAGCGGGACAGAAATGGTTAATCTCGAGAAATAAGTAGAGGTTACTTCTGTTCCCTTAGCTTGCCTCGACCTCTGTGACTAGAGATCCTTCATTATTCCAATCATTTTGTAACCATAGATAGCTATAACCATCATTTTCATTGATCATATAACAACATTCCCTAGATGATAGAATCCACTGACAGTTTTTTCAGGGGTCTATCGTCTAGGGATTTTTTTGTTTTAAATTGAAAGATTAAAAAAACGAAATTGACTAACCTAATATTTTTATTTGCTTTTATATATTGACAATTTAAAATTAAATGATAGCATATAACCGTAAGTGAAAATGAATAAAGAATGGAGCAAGCAAATGATCGAGTTAAAAACATTAGCGAACATGGTAGATCACACATTATTGAAGGCTGGTGCTCAAAAAGAAGAATTTGAACAGCTTTGTAAAGAAGCGGATAACTACGGATTTAAAATGGTTGCGATCAATTCTTATCCTGTAGCGATGTGTCGTAATTATTTACGAGATAGCGATGTGCATGTGGGCGCTGCGATTGGTTTTCCATTAGGGCAAACAACAATTGAGACAAAAGTTTTTGAAGTAGAGGACGCAATCAAAAATGGTGCAGACGAAATCGATTATGTCATCAATATCGGTAAGTTAAAAGAAGGAGATAGCGACTATATTCGTGAAGAAATGAAAGCGATTGTCAATACTGCTCGTGAAGGTAGCATCATTAGTAAAGTCATTTTAGAAAATTGCTATTTAACAGATCAGGAAAAAATAGCCGTTTGTGAAATTGCTAAGGAAGTAAAGCCTGATTTTGTCAAAACATCAACAGGGTTTGGTACAGGAGGTGCAACAGTAGAAGATATACGGTTAATGAAAAAAGTGGTCGGTGAAACAGTGAAAGTGAAAGCTGCAGGAGGGATACGTAACTTAGATACAGCACTTCAGATGGTAGAAGCAGGGGCTGAACGTTTAGGAACAAGCGCTGGTATCAAGATCATCGAAGAATATAAACAGTTAGAAGGAGCAGATTGATGACGGAAATTCGAGATCTATTAAAATCGGCTTTTGTAAATTTTGAGTTGAAAGCAACAGAAAAGGAAGCGGCAATCAATGAGCTTTCAACCACTTTTGTCAAAAAAGGTGTAGTAAGAAATGATAGCGTTTACTTTGATGCGGTCATGAAAAGAGAAGAAGAAAGTACGACAGGGATTGGCTTTGGTATAGCGATTCCTCATGGAAAGAGTGCTGCCGTGACTGAACCTGCGTTGGGATTTGGGCGAAGCCAAGCAGGGATCACGTACGATTCAATGGATGGAAAACCTGTTCATCTGATGTTCTTGATTGCTGTACCCGAAACGTCCAATGATGAGCATCTAAGAATTTTAAGTAAATTATCTCGTAAACTAATGCATGAGGACGTGCGCCAAAAGTTGATGGCTGTCACTGATGTAGAAGAAATCTATCAGATTTTTGAATAGAAAGGGGCTGGGAAAATGAAAATCGTGGGAATTACTTCTTGTTCGACTGGCATTGCACATACGTATATGGCAGCTGAGAACTTAGAAATAGCTGCCAAAAAACGACAGATTGAAATGAAGGTAGAAACACAAGGATCGATTGGAGCAGAAAATGTTTTGACCGAGCAAGAGATCGCTGAAGCAGATGCTGTTGTGATTGCAGCAAGTACTTCAGTAAATAAAGATCGTTTCAATGGCAAGCGTTTATTGGAAGTAGATGTGACAGAAGCAATCAATCACCCAGATGATTTACTTGATCGTGCGTTGAACGCCGCTATCTATTCAAATGGGACAGAGGTAAAATCGGAAGCCAAGGCAGAAAAAAGCGGAGTTTATAGTCACCTAATGACCGGCGTTTCTTATATGATCCCGTTTGTCGTCGCCGGCGGGATATGTATCGCATTAGCTTTTGCATTTGGCGGTATCAATGCTGAAGGTGAGTTAGCTTCATCGATCAATGAGCTAGGCGGGATAACCATGGGCTTGATGTGGCCTGTTTTGGGCGGGTATATCGCTTTCTCGATCGCTGATCGTCCAGGGCTTGTTCCGGGAATGGCGGCAGGAATGATCGCTTCGACAATGAATGCGGGATTTTTGGGTGCATTATTGGGAGGATTTTTAGCAGGGTATACAGTTTATTGGTTGAAGAAAATTCTTAAATTACCACCTGCGCTTTCTGGATTACTACCAGTGTTGATCCTACCAGTTATCTCGGTCCTTTTTGTCGGGCTTATCATGAAGTTTGTCGTAGGTATCCCAATCACAGCCCTTAATGAAGGAATTACCAATTGGTTGAATAATTTATCAGGTATGAATTCAGTGCTGCTTGGATTGCTCTTGGGCGGCATGATGGCAATTGATCTGGCAGGTCCGATCGGAAAAGCTGCATATTTCTTTGGCGTTGCTTCATTGACAAACTTAGGTGTTGGAGAAACAAGCATAGTCATGGCAGCAGTCATGGTTTCTGGCATGGTACCACCACTAGCGATGGCTCTCTCTTCAACTATTTTAGGGAAAAACTTATATAGTAAGGAAGAACGTGAAGCTGGGAAATCAGCGTGGGTCTTGGGGTTATCTTTTATCTCTGAAGGAGCCATTCCTTTTGCGGCAGCAGACCCGCTACGTGTACTGGCATCAGTGACAGTCGGATCTGCGGTTGCTGGAGCGTTGTCCATGATTTTTCAGTGTGGGATCGCGGTTCCTCATGGCGGTTTCTTCGTCTTCTTGATTCCGGGAGCAGTAGAGAATGTTCTATTATATGTATTAGCGTTAGCAATTGGCACGATGGTCAGTGGATTTTTGATAACAGCTGTAAAAGTATTCTCGCAGAAACAACAAGCGACTAAGGGGTAATGATCAGGATGAAAGAAATGATTCGAGTATGTTTGATAGGCACAGGTAGAGCCGGGATGATCCATGGCAAAAATTTTGCACGACGAGTGGAAAATGCAAAATTGATCGCT
The DNA here is from genome assembly GCF_015556925.1 of Enterococcus sp. 1001283B150225_161107_E12. Taxonomy (NCBI): domain Bacteria; kingdom Bacillati; phylum Bacillota; class Bacilli; order Lactobacillales; family Enterococcaceae; genus Enterococcus; species Enterococcus sp. 1001283B150225_161107_E12. The sequence goes on from NZ_JADNNI010000007.1 coordinate 139,055, forward strand.
CTATGTGATCCCTCAAAGGAAAGCTTAGCGTCAGCTCAAAAAGAAGTGGATTGCCCATATATTTATGAAGATTATCGGGAGGCGATGCAAAATCCCGAGATAGACGCAGTTGTGATCGTTACACCAACTAGCTATCACAAGGAGATTGCTTTGGCAGCTGCGGCTGCAAAAAAGCACATTCTATGTGAAAAACCGTTAGCAATGAACGAAGCTGAATGTTTGGCGATCATACAAGCAGCAGAGGAAAATCGGGTGAAATTGCAAGTTGGCTTCATGCGTCGTTTCGATGCGAGCTTTCTAGAGGCAAAAAAAGTAGTCGATTCCGGGGCCATTGGAGAAATCGTATTGGTAAAATCTTTGACTCATGGACCAAGTGAACCAAAACCATGGATGTATGATATCCACCAAAGTAATGGACCGATTGGGGAGGTCAATAGTCACGATTTTGACACGTTACGTTGGCTGACTGGTAGTGAAGTGAGTAGCATCTATGCGAATGGCGGCAACTATCGTTCGCCAGAAGTGAGAGATGAATTTCCTGAGTATTATGACACAGTAGCAATGAATTTACGCTTCAAAGATGGAAAACTTGGATTGATCGATGGCGCACAATATGTTCAATATGGTTATGATGCACGGACGGAGATCCTTGGCACAAAAGGAAGCATATTAGTCGGAGATCAAGGAAAGCACACTATCGTAGTGGCAACTAATAATCAACAGCTGACACGACCGACGATGCACAGTTGGATGTATCTTTTCAGAGAAGCTTATGTAGCAGAAGATCAAGCCTTTGTTGATTGTATTTTGAATGACACGCTACCTCAATGTACAGGCTATGATGGATTGATGGCAGTACGACTGGTAAACGCAGGGTTGACGTCACTGTTAGAAAATAGAATTGTAGAGGTGAAAGAATAGATGAAAGCGGTCCAATTATTAGGGAAAGAAAATATCCAAATAAATGAAATACCCAGACCAGAGATAACGGAGAAAGAAGTGTTAGTAAAGGTCAGAGCAGCTTCGATCTGTGGGACCGATGTTCGGATGTATAAAAATGGCTATCCAACAGCAAGCGAGACAACTCCATTGACTTTGGGACACGAAATTTCGGGGGATATCATTGAGGTAGGCGCATCTGTGGAATTTTACAAAAAAGGAATGCGCGTAGCGATTGCACCAAATATGGGCTGTGGGATCTGTGATCAATGTGTCCGCGGGTACACACATTTATGTGAAACTTATGAAGCATTTGGGATCAATCTTCCAGGTGGTTTTGCAGAATATTTAGTGATTCCAGAAAAAGCAGTACGTCAAGGAAATATCTCGTTGATTCCTGATGGATTATCTTATGAAGAGGCAGCGCTGATTGAGCCATTCAGTTGTGTATTCAACGGACAAGAGATTGCTGGGAACAATCCAGGGGATAATGTGTTGATCATCGGCTCTGGACCAATTGGGATCATGCACGCGCAGTTAGTCCGAGCAAGAGGTGCGAGTAAAGTCATGATGAACGATCTATCAGAGGATCGTTTAGCAGATGCGAAGAAGATCATCCCAGATCTTGTGACATTAACGTCTGAGAACTTAAAAGAAAAAATATTTGCTGAAACAAACAATCAAGGAGTCGATCTATGTATTATTGCTGCACCAGCTCCACAAGCGCAAGAAGCAAGTTTTAGCTATATGGCAATGAATGGTCGGTGTCTGTTTTTTGGTGGATTACCTAAGGAAAAAGAAGAAGTGAAATTGAATACGAATATCCTTCACTATAAACAGTTACGGGTTTTTGGTTGTACACGTGCTAGTCTCATAAGTTATCGAACCTCTGCACAGCTAGTTGCGAATGGTCGTATCCCGCTAAAAGAGTTGATTACGAGTCGCTATTCCATTGATGACTTCGATTCAGCATTGGAAAATGCAAAGAATGCTGTTGGTCTAAAAAATGTGATTATCTTCAAGGAGTAAATGGCGTTTTATTGCTTACATTTTCATTTTCTTTTATAATGAAGCAAAACAAAAAAAGGTGATAAAAGATGGACGATCAATTGTATGCAGAAGAAAGAAAGCAATCAATCGTAAATATGGTCAATGAGAAAAAGCGAATGCAAGTCTCAGAACTTGTAGAATTTTTCAATGTGACTGGGTCAACGATTCGTAATGACTTGCGAGAACTTGAAAATGAAGGTCTAGTGACACGTACGCACGGTGGGGTCATTAAACGAGAATTTCAGCGAAGTGTTGAAATTATTCCGAAAAGTCGTGAGTTGACAAGTGAAAAATACAAAATTGCTGAACAGGCGGTTCAATTGATTGAAGAAAATGACATCTTGGCGATTGATACAGGAACATCTTGCCGTGCATTCGTCGAAAAATTGATCACTAGTCCATTGAAACAGTTAACGATCTTGACTTATGATCTTGAGATTGCCTTGTTATTAAGTGAAAAAACAAATTATCAAGTACAAGTGATCGGTGGGACGATTCGAAATGGCTATCCTTATGTGTCAGGAAGTTCCGTAGCACTTGGGTTGGCTAGATTTTCCGTAGATAAAGTTATTTTGGGGACCACTTCATTTGATAAAGATTATGGTTATTCAACCCCTAATTACGAAACAGCAGAAATGAAGAAAAGTTTGATCAATATTGGGCGCATAAAAATCGTATTAAGTGACTCGAGTAAGATCAATCAACGCAGCTTCAAGCAATTTGCGAAACCTGAAGACTGTGATTATTTAGTCACGGATGCCCATATTACGCAAGAACAGCAAAATGAAATCAATGCACTAGGGATCAATTTATTGATCGTATAGAAAGGATACTGGAACGAAGTGCTCATTCCGGAAGTATCTGACTAAAATAAGACGATGTCCATGAAAATTGCTTGTTCAATTTTTTGGCTGCCGTCTTATTTTGCGTAGGAGTTGGTGCTTGTAAGTGTCTTATTCGTTAGCCAAGATAGACAATACAAAAAATCTTTCTGGACGCAAACACTTGATGAACGCACGAATGAACAGTTTACTGACAAGCAATCGGTTAGAGGTCAAAGAGCAGAAGCTGTGGCATTAGTTTAAAAAAGGGTGGGAGAAGGAGGAACTTTCTCCCACCACAAACTGATAAGACTGTACCACCAACCCACTCTCATTTCTTAAATCGTATAAAAAAGTGTGCTAGAAGCAAACATTAATTTTGATAAGGAAAAACGATATCCAAGCCATGATCATCAAAAGTAGCTAAGTAATTTTTGCTAGGCTCACAATTTGTAACTAAAGCGTTATAATCAAGGAAATCACCAATTTTAAAGAAGTGACTGGAACCAAATTTCGTATAGTCAATCAGAAGAATGGTTTGTTTCGATTGTTTCATCATTTCTTTTTTTACTTGTGCTTGACTGAAGCTTGCTTCATAAACACCTTCTCGATCTAATCCTCTGCATGAAAAAAATGCTAAGTCAAATTGAAAAGAATCAAAGAGCGATTCATACGAGTTACTGATGACTGCACTTGAATTTATTTTGACTTCTCCACCAATAATAAAAACCTTCAATGCTTCACTTTTCCCTTCACTTAAATCCAAAGCGATTTTTAATCCATTTGTAATCACCACTAAATTTGGGATTGTTTTCAATAAAGGCACAAGCTGTTGGACGGTACTACTCGAATCCAAAAAAATACACATACCAGGGGCAATAAAATCTTGAGCTAAATCAGCGATGATCTGTTTTTCTTTGATGTTCGAGGCTTGTCGTATGATGTGAGAAAATTCGGTATTCGTTGTTTTCGTTAAAATAGCTCCGCCGTGAGTACGCTTAATCGCACCACGTTCTTCTAGTTTCAATAAATCTCTCCTAAGTGTAGAAATACTACAGTGCAGATGTTGGCAGAGATCTTTATTTGAAGCTTGTTTTTTTTTGCTCAGAAACTCCATGATATCATCCAACCTTAATTCTGATTCCATGTAAGCGCCTCCTTTTTGGTTTAGTCGAGTATAGCATGTGATTGAACACTTTTGAACATATCTGAATAAAAAAGAACGAAACTAATGACAAAAAATCAATCTTCGGTTTAAATCATCACAAATAAAAGATAGCAACTATAATGGTGTTGTAAACGGTAACAAATAAAATCGTGGAGGTCAATGATGAATGAAGAATTAGTAAAACAGCAGATTTGTGATGTATGTAACAAGATGTGGCAGCTGGGATGGGTAGCAGCCAATGATGGAAATGTTTCAGCAAAATTAGCAGAAGACATCTTTATTTGTACGCCAACTGGCATTAGTAAAAGTTTTATTACACCGGACAAGTTGATCCAAATCAATCGTAAGGGAGAAATTTTAGTAGCAAATGGCGACTACAAGCCATCAAGCGAAATCAAAATGCACTTACGGGTATATCAAGAAAGAGAAGATGTTGGCTCAGTCGTTCATGCGCATCCTCCTGTAGCAACTGCGTTTGCCTTAGCTCAAATCCCGTTAGACACTTATTCATTGATTGAAAATGCTATTGTTATTGGTTCTGTACCGATCACACCTTTTGGTACTCCTTCGACTGATGAAGTGCCAGAGACTATTACGCCCTATTTACCTGAACATGATGTCTTGTTACTCGAAAATCACGGGGCATTAGCGATGGGCTCAGATGTGATCACTGCATATTATCGTATGGAAACTTTGGAGTTAGTTGCTAAAACTTCTTTCCATGCAAGAATGCTTTTGGGCGGTGAAGCAGAAGCTGAGATCCCACAAGAAAAACTTCAAAAGCTATTTGAAATGAGAAAAAATTATGGTGTGACCGGCAAGCATCCTGGGTATAAAAAATATAGCTGAGAAAGAAAGGGAAGAGCGTTGAAGAAAAATGTACTCGCTTTTGATTTTGGCGCATCATCTGGGCGTGCCATCATTGGTATTTACGAAGACGGTAGGTTGGTATTAAAAGAAATCCATCGATTCCCAAACTATCCTTTGGAAGAAAATGGCTCGCTTTACTGGGATATTGATTATTTATTTGAACAAATAAAAATAGGCATTCGACGAGCAACAGATGAATACTCGATCGATAGTTTAGGAATCGATACATGGGGCGTCGATTTCGGCTTATTGGATCGCGCGGGTCAATTGATCAAACGACCAGTGAACTACCGTGATCCTCGAACGCAGGGAATTCTGGCGGAGGCCGAGAAGTATATGCCGCTCAAAGATGTTTATCAGCAAACGGGGAACCAAATGATGGAGATCAATTCGCTTTATCAGCTGTTAGCAGAACGGCAAAACAATCCGGAGTTTGATCAAGTGGCGACTATTTTGTTTATGCCTGATTTATTCAACTATTTACTCACTGGGAAAATAGTTGCAGAACGAAGTATTGCCTCAACTTCCCAATTAGTCAACCCGAGGACTGGTCGTTGGGATGAGAAAGTGCTAGAATCATTTGCTTTTTCGGAGAGCATATTTCCACCATTGGTATCTTCCGGGAAGCCTTTAGGAATGATAAAAAAAGATCTAGGATTACCACCAATAAAAGTGGTGAATGTCTGTGGTCATGATACCGCTAGTGCAGTAGTTAGTGTACCTTGTAACCAAGAATTTCTGTTTATCTCTTGCGGAACCTGGTCGTTGGTCGGTACAGAATTAGCTAGACCGATCATCAACGAAAAGGCATATAACTATAATTTAACAAATGAAGCTGGAATCAACCACACGACGCGTTTTCTAAAAAATTGTACTGGACTCTGGATCATTCAAGAAGTGAAACGAAATTTAGCAGAATTAGGTCGGGTGTATTCCTATTCTGAACTTGCCAATTTGGCGGATGATGCATCGGAATTTAAATGTTTGATCGATACGGATGATCTGACATTTGTTGCTCCTGGAAATATGATCCAGCGAATCCAACACTATGCTGCAAAGACGAACCAAGGGATTCCGCAAACAGATGGCGAATTGGTGCGGTGCGTCTATGAAAGTTTAGCAATGAAATACAAGTATTGTATTTTAGAAATCATCGATGCTGCTGGAAAAGAGTTTGATACGGTCAATATCGTCGGTGGTGGTTCCCAGGCTGAAATCCTTTGTCAAATGGTGGCGGATGCTTCCAATATGCGAGTAAGCGCAGGTCCAGTGGAAGCAACTGCTATTGGAAATATTTCGGTGCAATTATTGGCAGAAGGCGTATTTAAAGATGTGAAGGAAGTGAGAGAGTGGATAAAAGAATTGATAGCGGTCAAATCCTATTTTCCGAGTACCAAAAAAAGGGAATGGGATAAACAGTTTTCTAAGTATCAACAACTTTTAAAATCGGGGGAGAAAGCAAATGCTTAAAAATATTCCTAAAAATTTATCACCAGAGTTAGTCAAAGTTCTGATGGAGATGGGTCATGGAGATGAGATTGTTCTTGCTGACGGAAACTATCCAGCTGCTTCCAATGCAAAAAAACTCATACGCTGTGATGGTCTACCGATGCCAGAACTCTTGAAAAGCATCTTAGAATTATTTCCTTTGGATCAATACGTCGAACAGCCAGTAGCATTGATGGCTGTAGCTAAAGGTGATGAGACTAAACCTGCGATTTGGGAGGAGTATAAGGCGCTTCTTGATCAAGGCGTATCGATTGAATCAATCGAACGACAGGCCTTTTACGAGAGAGGAAAACAAGCGTATGCCATCGTCGCAACTGGGGAAGAAGCAATCTATGCAAATATTCTTTTGAAGAAAGGCGTTGTGAAATAATTTTAGGAAGCGGGGATAATATGGAGACGATATTAGATATGAAAGATGTTTCCAAGAACTTTGGTCCTGTGCAAGCGTTAAAAAATGCGGCACTCCATTTGAAAAAAGGAGAAGTTCACGCATTGATGGGGGAAAATGGCGCTGGCAAATCGACACTCATGAAAATTTTAACAGGGATTCATGGAAAAGACACTGGCTCGATCGTCTACAATGGAGCAGAAGTGGCATTCAAAAGCCCAAAGGAATCAATGGATGCCGGAGTGGTCATCGTTCATCAAGAGTTGAACATGATCAATCATCTGACGGTTGCGCAAAATGTATTTATCGGTAGAGAATCAATGACAGGCTTTTTTACGAATGATGATGAGATAAACAAACAGACACAAGCGTTGTTCGATCGGCTGAATATGGATATCGATCCAAAAGAGAAGGTTGGAAATCTAACCGTAGGAAAAATGCAGATGGTAGAAATTGCCAAAGCAATCTCAATGAATGCGAAAATCGTTGTGTTTGATGAACCAACAGCGGCCCTTACTGATTCAGAAATAAAAGAACTATTTAAAATCATCGATGATTTAAAAAAACGTCAAATTGGAATCGTATACATTTCTCATCGGATGGATGAGATTAAACAAATCACTGATCGAGTAACAGTGATGCGAGATGGCGAATACATCGGGACGATCGACACCAAATCTTCTACAAAAGACGAGATCATCAATATGATGGTCGGACGCGTCATTTATGAAGATCCCAAATCCCAGTCTGAGATACCGGATGATGCTGAAACAGTACTTGAAGTGAAGAATTTGAGCATCGGCAAGCGTGTAAAAGACTTGAACTTCCAGTTGAAAAAAGGAGAAATTCTTGGTTTTTCTGGGCTGATGGGAGCCGGACGTACGGAAATGGCCAGATTGATTTTCGGAGCCGATACACGAGATAGTGGACAAATTTTTATCCATGGAGAAAAAGTCGAGATCCAAGAGCCAAAAGATGCAGTGGCACATGGCATCGGCTATCTATCAGAAGACAGAAAACAATATGGAGTGATCGTTGGTATGTCTGTGGCAGATAATATTGTCATGACCGATTTAGATAAGTATGTTCGAGGCGCATTGATCGATGACCGAGCAATTGAACAGGAAAGTAAAAAATATATAAAATCTCTTCAGATCAAAACACCGTCAGGCAAACAACTGATTCGTAATCTATCTGGAGGAAATCAGCAAAAAGTCGTCATTGCAAAATGGTTAGAACAAAACAGTGATATTCTGATTTTTGACGAACCAACACGAGGAATCGATGTGGGCGCCAAGAGTGATATTTATGAGTTAATGACAGAATTAACGAAAATGGGTAAATCGATCATCATGATCTCTTCTGAATTGACAGAGATCTTGCGAATGAGCGATCGGGTCATTGTCATGTGTGAAGGAAAGAAAACAGCTGAGTTGGCAATCTCGGAAGCAACACAAGAAAAGATTCTACATTATGCAACATTGAGAGAGGAAGTTGTTTAGATGGAAAATCAACTAGAAAATGTACCATCTCAAAAAAACAGTTGGCTAAAATCAATCACTAATCGGATCGGATTGCAGCAATTGATCATTTTGATCGTCTTATTTTTTATTTATGGATTCTTTGCTTTTATGAGTCCAGCTTTTCGTACGAGCAATACATTGACCAGTATATTAGATGCGTCTTATTACGTTGGCTTTTTAGCTTTAGGGGTAACATTCGTCATTATCACTGGAGGAATCGATCTGTCGATTGGTACGAATATGATGTGTGCAGCGATAACAGGAGGTGTCATCTATAACCGTTTCGGCGCCCCGCTATGGCTCGCATTACTAGCGATCATCGCAATGGCTACAGCGTTCGGTCTGCTGAATGGTCTGTTGGTGGCGAAACTAAAGTTACCAGCTTTTATTGCTACTCTAGGAACGATGATGATCACGCGGGGATTAAGTTCGATTCTTTCAAATGTCCAAACAGAGACATTCCCATTACGAGATAGTGGGGATGGTTGGTACAAGTCGATTTTTCGGACGGGAAATAATTTCCCGACTGGTGTCATCTTATTACTCGTTATGGGCATTATTGCAGCAATCGTTTTAAATAAGACAAAAATCGGTCGATATATCTTTGCAATAGGGAGTAATAGTGAAGCAACTCGCTTATCAGGAGTGAACATTGTCCGAAGTGAAGCAACCGCGTATGTGATTGCCGGTTTCTTTGCAGGACTTGCAGCCATTGCTTATGCCGCAACATACACCACGATCATGCCAGGAGCAGGCGCGGGATTTGAGATGGATGGGATTGCGGCAGTAGTAGTTGGCGGGACTTCGTTAAGCGGTGGGGTCGGTTCGATTTTAGGAACGATGATCGGTGTATTCAACATGACTGTGTTAAAAATTGGTTTACCTTATCTTGATCTACAGCCTCATTACCAAATTTTTATCACTGGATTTGTTGTGATACTTGCCGTTTATGTCGATATCTATCGGAATCGCAAGAAAGCAAAATAATCGAATATCTATTTTTTAGAACAAAAAACGTTTGGAGGTAATCAAATTGAAAAAACGTATGTGGAGTTTCGTTCTAGGAGTAAGTGTTTTATTTGGGATCATTGGTTGTAGTAATGGGGACAGCGCATCTGACACTGGAAATTCAGGTGATGGTACGGTGATCGAAGTTGTTGCCAAAGGCTTTCAACATGATTTTTGGAAAGCGGTACAGTCTGGTGCCCAACAAGCAGCAGATGAACATGGGGTTCGGATGAACTTTGTTGGACCAAAGGATGAAACAGCTATTGCAGAACAACTTGAGATGTTGAATAATTCGATCAATAAAAATCCAGGAGCCATTGCATTAGCAGCGTTAGATACCAATGCGCAATTGGATGCGATACAACAAGCACAAAGTAAAGGGATCCCAATCATTGGTTTTGACTCAGGTGTTCCTGATGCACCAGATGGCGCAGTGAAGGCGACCGCTGCCACTGACAATTATAAGGCTGGTGCGATTGCCGCAGAACATGCGTATGAAGCAATCAAAGATCGAATTGCGGCAAATGATGTCTCTCGAATCGGCATTGTTTCTCAAGAAGTGAATTCACTTTCGATCTCACAAAGAACGGGTGGATTTATTGATAAGATGGTCGAATTGCTAGAAGCGGATAGTGGGGTTGGTCAGGGCAAAATAGCAGTCACTGGACATGATAAATTTAGAAATGACATCCAAGAAAAGGATGCAAAAGTAGTGATCGAATTACGCGTGCCAGCTGAAGTAACCGATGCTGCCGGAAAAACAGAGGCGCAAGCATTACTTGAGAAATCGGACATCATCTGTGTTTACGGCTCGAATGAATATGGCGCAAAATCAATCATCAATGCGGATGATGGACTAGGTGGACGCATTGGCATCACAGAAGATAAAGTGATTGCCATTGGCTTTGATTCGGGAGCATTGCAACAAGATGCGATTCGAAATGAGCGGTTTTACGGATCAGTCACACAAAACCCTGTAAAGATAGGTTATGAGGCAGTGTCCTTAGCAGTAAAAGCTGCCAAAGGAGAGCCAGCAAGTGATGTCGATACCGGTGTGGAATGGTACAACAAAGACAATATTGATTCTCAAGAGATCCAAGAATTACTTTATCAATAAATAGGAGGAATAGATCATATGAAGAATTATCCTAAAATCGGTATTAGACCAGTGATTGATGGACGCCAAGGAGGAGTCAGAGAATCCTTAGAAGAAAAAACAATGACCATGGCGCAAGAAGCAAAGCGATTGATTGAGAGTAGTTTGTATTATGCCGACGGAACCCCCGTACAATGTGTGATTGCAGATCGGACAATTGGTGGGCGCGGAGATGCAGGAAAAGTACGTGACCACTTTTCGAAAAAGAACATCATAGCGACATTATCTGTGACGCCAAGTTGGTGTTATGGAACGGAAACGATGGATCTGGAATCAGATACGATCAAAGCGATTTGGGGCTTTAACGGGACAGAAAGACCAGGAGCAGTCTATCTTGCTGCCGCGATGTCAGGATATGCACAAAAAGGCTACCCAGCATTTAAGATCTATGGTCATGATGTCCAAGAATTAGATGACAACACCATTCCGCTAGACGTGAAACGTAAAATCCTATCGTTCGCACGTGGCGCATTTGCTGTCGGTCAAATGAAGGGCAAATCATACGTGAATATCGGTTCATCTTGTATGGGGATCGCCGGTTCACAAGTGGATAGCAAATTTTTCACAGAATATTTAGGCATGCCGATCGAATTTGTGGATATGACAGAAATCCTACGTCGGATAACGCTTGAGATCTATGACCCAGAAGAATACAAAAAAGCATTGGATTGGATCAAAGAGAATTGCCAAGAAGGAATCGATATCAACGAAGGCAAAAAATTCCCAGAGATCATCACAAAATCTAAAGTCGTCCCTGCGGATCAAGATTGGGAATTTATTGCCAAACAAGCAATCATCATTCGCGATATCATGTTTGGGAATGAAAACTTAGCAGAACTCGGATGGGAGGAAGAAGCCAGAGGACGTGATGCGATCGCAGGAGGCTTCCAAGGTCAGCGTCAGTGGACAGATTGGCTACCGAATGGAGATTTCACTGAAGCAATCATGGCTTCGACTTTTGACTGGAACGGTCCGCGACCCGTGACAGCTTTTGCAACTGAAAATGATACATTGAACGCAGCTTCTATGCTATTTGGGACACTATTGACAAACAAATCGCCTATTTTTTCAGATGTTCGAACCTACTGGAGTCCAGAATCTGTGGAGAAGACAACTGGCAAAACATTAACTGGTCATGCTAGGAATGGTATTCTTCATTTGATCAATTCAGGTGCATCTGCCTTAGATGGAACAGCCGCAGCTAAAGATGAAACCGGCAATGGAACGATGAAAGAATTCTGGAACATGACACAAGAAGATATCGATAGTTGTTTAAAAGCAACAGATTGGTGTCGAGCAAATTATGAGTATTTCCGTGGTGGCGGTTTTTCCTCCCACTTCAGAACGAATGCAGAAATGCCAGTTACCATGATCCGACTCAATATTGTAGATGGTGTCGGCCCAGCACTGCAAATCGCAGAAGGATATACCTGTGTGTTAGATGAAGAGATCCATCATATTTTAGATGAACGAACAGATAAAACATGGCCGACTACTTGGTTTGCACCGATTTTAGGTTTACCAGGATTTGAAACAGTGTATGAAGTCATGAACCATTGGGGATCGAATCACTGTGCAACAGTACATGGTCATATCGGCGATGAATTGATCACACTGGCAAGTATGTTACACATTCCAGTTGCCTTGCATAATGTTTCTGAAGACCGAATTTTCAGACCACATGTCTTTAGTGGTTTTGGTACAAAAGATCTTGAAAGTGCTGATTATCGTGCCTGTGAGTATTTCGGACCGCTATATAAATAGAGTGAAAAAAATCCCATGAACGAACGAAAGGATGAAACAAATGACAGTGAATCGTATGATCTTAAATGAAACCTCTTATTTTGGTAAAGGTGCTATTGCTCAAATCCCTATAGAATTCAAGAATAGAGGGTTCACAAAAGCAGTAATCGTAACTGATAAAAATCTTGTCAAGTTTGGGGTTGCAACAAAGGTAACTGAACTATTGGACAACGAAGGAATCGAGTATCAAATTTATGATGGGATCATTCCAAATCCAACCATCGAAAACGTGAAGCAAGGGGTAGCATTCGTCAAAAAGACAACTGCTGACTGTATCATTGCAATCGGTGGGGGATCACCGATCGATACAGCCAAAGCAATCGGTATGATCATCACGAATCCTGAATTTTCAGATGTGCTCAGTTTAGAAGGTGTTGCGAACACCAAAAATCCTTCTTTACCTATTTTTGCTGTTCCAACCACTTCTGGTACAGCAGCAGAAGTGACGATCAATTACGTGATCACAGATGAAGAAAATCACCGCAAATTTGTGTGTGTCGATCCACATGATATTCCACTGGTTGCTTTTGTGGATAGTGACTTGATGATGGGCATGCCTAAAGAATTAGCAGCGGCCACAGGAATGGATGCGATGACTCATGCCATTGAAGGATTGATTACAAAAGGCGCTTGGGAGATGAGCGATATGCTTCACCTAAAAGCAATCGAAATCATTGGGCGCTCGTTACGACATTCAGTCACTGGTGATATAGAAGCTCGTGAAGAAATGGCTTTAGGTCAATATATTGCCGGCATGGGATTTTCTAACGTTGGGTTAGGTTTAGTCCATGGTATGGCACATCCATTGTCCGCTTGGTACAACATTCCTCATGGTGTGGCATGTGCGACCCTACTACCGACAATCATGCGGTACAATAAGGACTTTACAGCTGAAAAATATCGAGAAATCGCTAAAGCGTTGGCGATTCCAAATGCAGCTGAAATGAGCTTGTCAGAAGTACGTGATGGCGCTTGCAAAGCAATTGCTCAGCTGAGTAAAGATGTTGGCATACCTGAAACAATTTCAGAACTAGGTGTAAAAATCGAGGATCTTCCAAGTATTGCAGAAGATGCCTTTCGAGATGTGTGTACACCAGGCAATCCACGAGATACCTCAGTACCAGAAATCATTGAACTGTATAAGCGTTTGATGTAACTTCTAAAAGGGAAAAGTATAAACAATCAAGCACTTTAGTACACCAATACAAAGTAAAAGAATCAAGCTAAAACATTCCAGTTTAGCTTGATTCTTTTATATTTATAAAATAATCTTTTCGATGATTCATTATTTCCGGTTCTTGATCATATCATACACGTCATAAGCTACAAATCCCATTGCAAGCAAATAAAGTGCCCAAGTAAAGATCGAATTTGTGATGAATTGGTAGTATAAATTTAAACTACAAAGGGTGTATAATGCCAAGCGTAGGAATGTGAATGGTTTGGAATGATAATTAGTCAAAATATAAGCCTCCAGAAAGATAGATATTGTATTTTATCAATAAGTTACTCTTTAACTATAGTGTACGGTGAAAGCTATTTCATTGTCAAATTCCTACAGGGAACAAAGCTAAATCGCTCATCAGGAGATACGAGTAAAAGCAAGTTTAACTATGAAATAAATCACGTCATCTTTTCTTTATTCTGTTATGATAAGGATAGTAAAACAAACAGATAGAAAGGAGCTGAATGTATGGCAAAGAAAATTGCTTCTCCAGAGCTGCCCGAATTAGTTGAGGGAAACTTTTATTTAGAGGATGAAACAACCTTTTCAGGTATTGTTTCTGAAGGGGAAGACCAAAGCTATCTTAGTTCTCGCAATATCGTGTTGAAGAATAGCCATATCAAAAAATTAGCGATGCAAAAATCTCGGTTGGAGCGGTTTGAATGTAGCGATGTCATTTTTGAAAAGTGTGATTTCTCAAATTTAGAATGGTTTGGTGCAAGCTTTCATCGTGTGCATTTCAAGCAATGCAAATTGACCGGAACCAATTTCTCAGACAGCTTCTTGCGTGATTGTGTTTTCGAAGAGTGTGTAGCAAATCTCTCTTCTTTTAGCTACACGAATATGAAGTTTGTCAGGTTTAGCGACAATCAATTGAAAAATACTGATTTTTTTGATAGCAATTGGAAAGATCTAGTAGTAGAAAACAATGACCTTTCAGGCTCAAATTGGGTCAATACGCCACTGAAAGGATTAGATGTTACAACGAATACTTTTTCTCAAATCAATCTATCTATGGAGCTACTTCGAGGACTGATCGTCAATCAAGAACAAGCGATCATTATTGCGGCGGGTTTGGGGTTGGTGATTGAGTAGATAAAACAGAACGAACAATGTTAAGAAATTAGTCAATCTGATCGAATACATCCTAGAATTAACCTAGAGCATAGTTAAATTGTTTCATGACCACTCAGTTTAGTTTATTGGCAGAAAGGAGAACTTACCGATGGATTTGACAGATAAACTTATCAATTTTGCTACTACCTTGGAAGGTGTCCAAATGGATCATCCTTTTGGAAAATTTCCAGATTATATCGTGTTCCGCCATCAATCGACAGGTAAATGGTTTGGTTTGATCGTATGTGTTGAAAAAGACAAATTAGGTATAGAAGGCGAAGGTCAAGTTCCCCTCGTCAATGTCAAAGCAGATCCAGAAATCATCTCCATCCTGAAAAAGAGTAAAGGCTATTATCCTGCTTATCATATGAACAAAAACCATTGGATAAGTGTAGCTTTGAATGGCGCAGTCGCAGAAAAGCAACTCTTTTATCTGCTGAAAGAGAGTTATGATTTAACAAATGGTTAATAAAAAATCAAAATAATAGTAGAATATCTCTATTTAGCCAAAAGCAATCCAACAATCGTTTGGATTGTTTTTTTTTTTTTGAAATTTAAGCGCTATCTTTTTGTTCAAAAAAAATTACCAAAAAAATTACACAAAAAACAGATTAGCTTTAGAAAGAGAATAGGTCTGTTATGTATGATAGTAAATATAACAAGAGAAACATAACTAAAACAAATAGAAGAGGATGGTTTTTCATGATGAAAAAAGGAACAAAGTATAAAGGTTATCTGGTATTAGTATGTTCTGTCGGTCTTTTAGCAGCATGCAGTTCAGAGACTAAAGATACGAGTGAGTCAGAGATACCAAAAGTAAAAAGTGAACGAAAAGTAACCATTGATGGAAAGGAAGGGACGGAAAAAGTTTTGGATAATGGAACGATTGTTCAAGAGTTTGATGAACAAGTGTCGGAAAAAGACGAAGATTAAGTATGGATCGAATGTTCTAAGCGCAATTTTTATTAATGACTGATCTTAATGAGGGAGAAAACACATGAATAAAAAAAAAAGAAAAAAATTTAATCGAAAGTGGTATTTGCCAGTAGCTGTCCTCACCGTTTTACTAGTAGTTGGTGCGGTCAGTCTGGTTGCTTCTAGTGGGAAAACAAAAGAAGAAAATTCAGAAACAAATATTGAAGCTCGGTCTGTCAAATCCCTTATTGATGAGGTGAAAGCGGCGAATTTGATTTTAGCAGGAAAAGTCATGCCAAACAATAGCAACAAAATCAAAATTGATCCAGAACGAGGAACAGTGAAAGATATTCTGGTAAATGAAGGAGATGTCGTAGAAAAAGGGCAACCTTTGTTTACATACCAAACGGATCAACAGAGAAAAGTTGTGGAAGCTGAAATGGACGTAGAAATCAAAGTGAGAGCAGTAGAACAAGCACGAGTGACTGCAAATCAAAAATGGACAGCACATAACCAAAAAGTAGCAGAGCTTGGAAAAGTAAGACAGGATTATGCAAAAGAAAAATCGGAAGAGTTACAAAGTACGATCAAAGCATTAGAAGGAGAAATCACAGGTCTACATGCAGAAGCTATTGCTGGCGACAATGAAGTGAAGAATGCCGAAACAGAACTAAGAAGGGCACAGTTACTTCAGGAAAACGAAAAAGAACGACTGAATGAAGACACAGTGACAGCTGATCACTC
The DNA here is from genome assembly GCF_015556925.1 of Enterococcus sp. 1001283B150225_161107_E12. Taxonomy (NCBI): domain Bacteria; kingdom Bacillati; phylum Bacillota; class Bacilli; order Lactobacillales; family Enterococcaceae; genus Enterococcus; species Enterococcus sp. 1001283B150225_161107_E12. The sequence goes on from NZ_JADNNI010000007.1 coordinate 155,290, forward strand.
AGGAAGAATCAAATCGTTGAATCGTGACTTAGTCAATCAATCAAAAGAACGTCAAAAAGAAGATAATTTTATGGAGATCCTTGATGATTCGAACTTGTATGTGGATGGTCAAGTCACTGAATTTGATCGTGAAAAAGTCGCTGTCGATCAGCGAGTTGAAATCATGGATCGTAAAGACCCAGAGAAAACTTGGCAAGGAAATATTGTACAGGTGGCAAACTTAACTGGAGATGAAAAACAAGAGGACCAAAAAGAAGAGAATCCTAATTTATCTAAGTTTCCTTATAAAGTTAAGATCGATCCAAAAGAAGAAATGCCACTGATTGGTTCCAATGTGTATGTCAATGTTTTACCGAAAGATTTTGTGCCAGGAAAAGTGATCATCAACCAAAGATACCTCATGGAAAAAGATGGAAAATATTATGTATGGAAAGTAGAAAATGATCGGATCAAAGAGCATGAAGTAAAGGTAAATCCGATGGATAATGAACTCGCAGAAATAATCGAAGGATTGACTGTTGAAGATCAGCTTGCTTTGCCTCAAACAGGAATGGTCGAGGGAATGGAGGTTGGTGCAAGTGTTGACGCTTAACAACATTCAGAAGTCATATTGGCAAGGCGGGAAAGAACTAAAAGTCCTTAAAGATATCTCTTTGCAAATCAATGAAGGAGAACTGGTCGCAATCATGGGGCCATCGGGGTCAGGAAAGTCGACGTTGATGAATATCATTGGGTGTCTGGATACAGCTACATCAGGGGATTATATCGTTGAAGGAACGGATGTCAAAACGTTAGCGGACAATTCATTGGCTGATTTTCGTAATGCAAAAATCGGCTTTGTTTTTCAGAATTTCAATCTCATGCCAAAATTAACCGTTTCGCAAAATGTGGAAATGCCATTAACGTATAAAAAAGTCAATAA